>NZ_JBHFNU010000119.1:0-85060 GCF_041929145.1 Aerosakkonema sp. BLCC-F183
TTGGGTGTAAAATGAAGGTATTAAATTCATTTTTTTCATTAGTTAGGTCTACTTGAGAATAGCAGACCTATTTTTTTTTGACAACAATCGGTCAACCCCGCACGCAGTAAGGGGTTGACCGATTGTTGTCTCCCCCCCAGGTTAGGGACTAGGGCGTCGGGGCTAGAGAAAGAAGAGGGAAGAGGGAAGAGGGAAGAGGGAAATAATGGCTATCTTGTAAAAATCTCCTCGATTAGTGGCAATACTGCTGCTTTGGCTGCGATTATGCTGGGATTTTGAGTATCTTTTGGTTTGTCGCAAAATTTCCACTACCATTTGTCTTTGCATTGGAGTTAGGGCTGTCAACCTATCACCCCAAAGTATTTGCAGTTCTTCTTGATTAGCTTCGTCATCAAACGGGAAACACACAGCCATCGCTCCACTTCGTCACACCATAAAGATATGGAAAACTAACGTCATCTACTTCCGAGTATATACCGAAAGCAGTCAAAAATCTCCACAGAAACTACTTAGGTTTAAATACTCAATAGCTGTCAGTGGTTAGTTGTTCGTTATCAGTGAGAATTTCTGGCATCCAAGAACTTCAGCTGTTGGTAAAGCATGGTAATCTTAGGTAAATCAGCACCCTTTTGCTGTGCCAGACGTAAAGGATTGCCGAACATAGTTTCTACTTCCAGAGGTCGCTTTTCGTCGTAATCAATTTTCATGCTGGTGCGATACGGCTTCATTTTGACAGTCCAATCCAGCATCATTTCAATAAAGCTATCGGCGATAATACGATCGCAACTTTTTGCCCCCGCCGCCACTTCCCACATTAACTCTTCCACCAAAGCGCGTGTATGGGTATCTGCCATCAGCTCGTCAGTTCTGGCATCGAGAACCACAGAAAGCCCATTGTACGGTATATTCCACACTAACTTCTGCCAACGTGCCAGCAGCAAATCTGCCGCTAACTTAATTGCAATACCGGCGCGATCGAAATCACCCGCAATCTGACGCATCCGTGCTGTGATACCCTGTGAGTGATAACCGACAGCATATTCGGCAAACTTAACTTCACCGTAATCTAGGTGACGGATATGTCCCGGCCCTACTTTATTGGAACACAGAAAGCACAATCCGCCCATCACTCTTGCGGCACCGACAATTTCGGCGACTTCATCCTCTACTCCCAATCCGTTTTGCAGTACCAAAACCACACCATCATCCTTGACAACGCTGGGTAGCAATTTTGGTAGCAGGTGATTGTGAGTGGTTTTGAAGGCGACGATTACCACATCGCAAGGCGGCATTTTCTGCACGTCATCGTAAGCGCGGATATCGGGAAGCGTGAAGTCGCCATCTTTTGACTCGATAACTAAACCTTGCTTGTTAACGTATTCGTAATCGCTGTGCAGCAGGAAATGCACATCCGCACCAGCTTTTTGCAAGCGGGAACCGTAGAACCCGCCCAGCGCACCAGTACCGAGTATGGCATAGGTGCGATCGGAAAATGACACCATCAACTTTTCCTCAATCGACTTGCGACATCCTACTGTGCGGGATCTAATATTCTAGCGCACCAATCGCTCCAACTACCAGCATAAAGCTTGCCCGTATTAATTCCAGCGATTTCCAGCGATAATAAATTCACGCAGGCAGTCACGCCAGAACCGCAATAAACCATAATTTCTTCAGCGGACTCAACGCCTGACCAGCGCTGCTTTTGCTCTGTGACAGATCGTAACCTACCCAATTCGTCTGTGACATCTTGCCAGGGATAATTAACCGCACCTGGGATATGTCCCGCAATCGGGTCAATCGGTTCTCGTTCGCCTCGGTAGCGATCGGCTTCCCGCGAATCGACTAAAATCACTTGTGGTGGTACTTGACGGGATTTGACCGCATCAATATCTACAACAAGGCGCGATCGAACTTCTGGCACAAATTTCCCCAGTTTGGGCATAGGAAGCGCATCTGTGACCGGATAACCACCCGATAACCATGACTTCCAACCGCCATCTAGTAAAGCTACCTTGTCGTGTCCCAGATAGCGCAGCAGCCACCAAAACCGAGAAGCAAAAGCAAAGCGGGAATCATCGTAGGCGACTGCTAAAGTTTCTTGCCAATTTATCCCGATAGCCGCTAATTTTGCCCCTAACTCAGTTGGATTTGGCAGCGGATGACGTCCGCCATACTTACCCACAGGCGAAGAAAGGTCGCGATTGAGGTCAAGATGGTGCGCCCCCGGAATGTGACTTGTTTTATACTGTTGGCGTCCCAATTCGGGATCTGCTAGAGAAAAACGACAATCAACGATAACTACCTGGGGGTCGTTGAGGTGTTCCGATAGCCATTCTGGGGAAACTACAAACGGGATTTCAGTCATTAGAGATTTCGATAAAGTGGTTATGGCAGATAGAAGCCAGAGTTCCCAGGAAGCCGTCTGGCAAGCGATGAGGCGTTAGTTAGGACGTTCTTAATTCTTGCTTTTCCTCTTCCCGACGCCCTCACCCCTAACCCCTAGCTATATTACCAAAATCGGGGTTGATACTGTGGGGCTTCCCGTGCCGATTGGTTAGAATCTAAAATCGATCCCACAGATCTCAAGCAACGGAGACTGAGAATTTGGTTGCCTCTAAAGATACACCAGCAGATATGCTATCGAAGACAGAACAACTGCCTTTGGTGACAGACCCGACTGTACTGGAGCAAATCATCATCAACAAGCTTAACAGTCGCATCTATCCTCGTGGCGAACTGGTAATGCCTTGCGTACCCGCCATGCTGGATCATTATGTACAGCGACTGAAAATACTGTTCGAGACACTTGGCAGAGCCTTTTCTCCGGAAGAACTGGAGCAGTTGCGTCAAGTTATGGGACGCAGGTTGCAAGAAGGATTTAGCGCTTCGCCCCATTCTAATATCATACTCAAGTACGAGCCAGCTAAGCCGCCTAATGTAGGTTTAACTTGCAATCTTTCCACCGCCGTTTCATCGGTTGCAGACCAATACAAAAACTGGGTTGAAACCAGAAAACCACCTTTGTTCGGTTCTCATGCAGATGCTAAAATTTTAAACGTAGCGGCTGAATTAGGGCAAGATCCCGGCTCTACACCAGTTCTGGATGTGGGAGCGGGAACCGGTCGCAATACTTTACCTCTAGCTAGGCTCGGCTATTTAGTTCACGCGATCGAATTAACCCCTGCTTTTGTCCAGCAAATACAAGCTGCTGTAGAAGTAGAAGGTTTACCTGTAGTAGTTACCCCAGGTGATATCCTCGATCCGATGGTGCGAATGCGACCCGCACACTACAAAATGGCAATAGTTTCCGAAGTGATTTCTCATTTCCGAGATGCAGATCAACTGCGATTGTTACTTGCCAAAATGTGCGATGTGCTTCGCTCTGGTGGGTTGTTATTGTTTAACAGTTTCTTAACAGTAGATGGTTACGAACCCCCTCCAGCAGTACGGCAAATGTCAGAAGTGGCTTGGTCGGCTATTTTTACGCGATCGGATCTGGCTTTGGCAATGGAAGGGCTGCCGCTAGAACTCATTTCCGATGAATCTGTGTTTGAATACGAGAAGCAACACTTGCCCCCAGAGGCATGGCCTCCCACAGGATGGTTTGCTAACTGGTCAACAGGTCGAGACTTATTCCCGATCGTTAACGGTAAGCCACCGATGGAACTACGCTGGCTTCTGTGCAAACGCCTTTAAAAATTAAAAATTAAAAATGAAACAGAAAAAACTTTTCATTTTTAATTTTTAATTTTTTGGCAGATCATTTGTTCCAGATTACTAAAACAACACCACCCACAATTAAAGTCAAACCCGCAATTCGACTGAGGGGGATTGTTTCTTTAAAAATAAAGTAGCCCAGCAGCAGGGCGAAAACGTAAACTAACGCCACTGCTGGCCCAGCAACGCTAAGTTTGACTCGCGTCAGTAGCAAAATATAAGCACAGGCTCCCAAACCATAGCAAGCAAGGCCAAACAGTAGTTCTGGAGTGGTAATAATGCCGATAATATGGCCAAGCCAGTTGCTGGCGTTGACTTTTCCTAGCTTGGATGCGCCTGCTTTGAGGAAAAATTGCCCTGCCACACTTGTTAAAATCGAAATGAGAAACAGCCCAAACTCTGAAAAAGTCACAACCTATAATTCCCGTGCGAACATCTCGTACAATTTTAGATTTTAGATTTTAGATTTTAGATTGAATTGTAGGTGGCTGGGGATTGGCAAAATGAAGATCGATTTATAGGCACTAGCACTAGCACCAGAGTTAAAATCGATGCGAGTATAGGCATAAACAGGTATCATGACCAGCGTTGTGAAATCTCCCTACACAAGCGAACAAATTGCAGCTTGGCTGCGCGGCTTGCTCACTATTGCTTGGGCTGACGGCAACTTTGACGAACAAGAACAGCAGTTAATTGCCTCCCTGACTCAGAATGAACTTTCTCCCAAAGTTGATTTGGGGTCTTTGGCACAAATTACGCCGGCAGAATTAGCAGCCATTTTGGGGCCAAAAACCCATGCGGCTGAAAATTTCTTGCGAACTGCTTTTATGGTGGCATTGGCAGATGGCGTTTATTCTAGTAGTGAGGATGAACTGCTACACCAGTTTTGCAAGGCTCTCGGTCAAAAGGATGAAATTTTAGAGTCTCTGCGTCATACACTCTATGAAGAGCAGGTAGAGACACCGATAAGTGAGGAGCCTGATGGCAAGACACCACTAGCAACGGATTACCAACTGCCCAAACAGCCAGGGGATGCGCTCAAACCGGTGCGGAACTGGCTAGACGGATTGGATGTTCGCGATCCCAGAGTGGCTCGCTTTTTGTGCAAAATGATTCCCTCCCAGTGTCCTTTTGAGCGAGATGTGACGCTCTTTGACCACAAGGTTGTCCACATTCCACCGCTGTGTAAGCTCAATCCACTTTACGATCAACTGGTGGGTTTGCGTTTTCGGGCGCTCTCCTATTTGGCAGATAAGTGCGGTGAAGATGTGTCGCAATATTGTTAGCAGTCATCGGTCATCGGTGATTGTGAGCATTAACTGTGCAATGACCAATGACTAATGGCTAATTATTAATTTGCAATTATGCAATTTATTGACCGAGCAGAAGTTGAAGTAGAGGCTGGGAAGGGAGGCGATGGTATTGTCGCTTTCCGACGAGAAAAGTATGTTCCGGCTGGCGGGCCATCGGGCGGCAATGGGGGCAAAGGCGGTTCTGTGTTTTTAGTAGCGACAGAAAACCTGCAAACGTTGCTGGATTTTAAATATCATCATCGTTTCCAGGCGGAAGATGGGGGACGTGGGGGGCCGAATAATCGGACTGGGGCCAATGGAAGCGATCGCACGATCCAAGTTCCCTGCGGTACAGTTGTTTACGATACGGAAACTGAGGACATTCTAGGCGATTTGGTAGAACCGGGGCAAATTCTTTGTGTCGCTAAAGGCGGTAAAGGCGGACTGGGAAACCAGCATTTTCTCAGTAACAGCAACCGCGCTCCCGAATATGCTCTACCGGGACTGGAGGGAGAAAAAAGACTGCTGCGTCTGGAATTGAAATTGTTAGCTTCAGTGGGAATTATCGGTTTGCCGAATGCAGGCAAATCTACTTTAATTTCAGCTATTTCAGCAGCTCGCCCTAAAATAGCAGATTACCCGTTTACAACGTTGGAGCCGAATTTGGGTGTGGTACGCAAGCCTGACGGCGATGGCTGCGTTTTTGCGGATATTCCGGGACTGATCGAGGGTGCCCACTTGGGGGTGGGTTTGGGTCACGATTTTTTGCGCCATATCGAGCGCACTCGTTTGCTGCTGCATTTGATTGATGCTACCGCAGACGATCCGGTGGCTAATTATGAAACGATCGAGCAGGAGTTGCAAGCATACGGTAGAGGATTGCCACAACGCCCGCAAATTCTCGCACTTAACAAGATGGATGCGGTAGGAGACGATCGCGATGTGGAAGCGATCGCATCTAAACTCGAAGATATCAGTCAGGTTCCTGTTTTCCGGATCTCCGCTGTCAGTCATATCGGATTGGAGTCTATGTTACAGGAAATTTGGCAAATGCTGGAAGAGAGGGGATAGGTAAAGTCAAAAGTCAAAAGTCAAAAGTCAAAAATAAGGCAAGATTTTTTTGTCGGTAGCGTCTGCTTCACCCCGATCGGGTTTTCACAAACAACACAAACTATCTTTTTTGTCAATGTCATCGCTGAACTAACTTTCTAGCCCATTTTTGACTTTTGCCTTTTGCCTTTTGACTTTTGACTTTTGACTTTTGCTAATCCCGATTGCGAGCATTAACAGACTGGGTGTCTTCCAGCCGATTGGTGGGGGTAGCGGGAGAAGGAATAGAAGTATCGGGAGCAGACCCATCTCCAATGGGCAACTTAGGAGTAGAGATCGATTTGCTGAAGTATTGGTAGGTTACGCGAGAGATCTTGTTGATCAGTTGTGTTGCTCGCGTATCGTTGCGGGGACGTTGAACCATCACAGATGCAATATAACGCTTGCCGCTCGGTAAATCGATTAAGCCTACATCAGCGAGCATGGAACCAATATTACCGGTTTTGTGGGCAATTGTGGCTTCTTTTCCGAGTCCGCGTGGGAGGAGAGAGTTGTTCGCCGTTCTTCGCATGATATCCAGAAGACGATCGCGCGATCGCAAGGAGACCAACTCGCCTTGATTTACCCGCGCCATCAATGTTCCTAACTCTTTGGCACTTGTGGTATTCGTTCCTTCGATATCCGGTAGTTTGTTGCGAATCTCGGTTGCTGTCAGTCCCCACTCTCGGAAACGCTGATTTAGCACTTGCGAACCTCCCAAGCGAGCGATCAGCATATTGGTGGCGCTGTTATCGCTGTGGATAATCATTTGAGTTGCCGTTTCCAGAGCGCTAAACTTTGTTCCGGGCTGCTTATACTGCATTTTACCGGAACCATCGGCTCTATCTTCTTCTCGTAGTGTCAGTTCTTCATCTAAGCGGATTTTGCCAGCATCTACATCTTGGAAAAAGGCTACTAGAATCGGTACTTTAATCGTGCTAGCTGCCGCTTTGGGGGAAGTCGCTTTCCAGTCTAGATAAGTTCCAGTATCCAGATCGAGGATAAATATTGCGGGAGCTAATTGTGAATACTCAGTCATTATGGACTGTATTGCATTCCGCAGCGGCGGTATTTCTTGGGTCAGCCTCAGCGTCATGAGATTATCTCCTAACGTAGAGGCTGGCTTCAAACTAATATCTGCCACAACATTACTATTGTGGGAAGGATTGGGCGTGCTGGAAACTCCACCTGGCTGGCGGTTTACTGGGTTCCAAATCGATAGCATTGTGCCGACAACGACACCAAGACCTATTCCCAAAATGAGTAAGCGCGTTCCGTAAACTAGGGTGGAGGGGAAGTTGCGGCGTTGCTGTGGTGACGAGATTTTCTTAACTGGATTTCGTCTGGGATGGATAGAGGCGATGATGGCAGAATCTGGAGAACGAAACCGCTGAGGGGATTTTCTGACTCTTTCGAGTCCTGCTTTTTTGCTCTCTTGACGACGATCGTTCTTCAGAATGGGACTCTTTAGTTGCCGACCTGACGGCGGTAAGCCTACTAAGCTTTTTTGGGGAGGACGACGGCTGCGATCGTTCTGCATTCTCAATTTTCGCTGTTGGCTTTTGAGTTGGGGAATATCTTTGCTATTCCTACTCGTCCCCATTTGGGGATAGGGGGGGATAGGGTTGGGTCTGATTCTGTCTCTGGGTGGTGGGACGGGGGGGACAGCAGTTAAACCAACGCTATTTCGATCGGGTGACTGGGGCGGCAATATATTTAAGCCGTCCCACAAGTCATCGTTTGCGGTTGAAAGATGGGAGATATTACCCTTCTTGACAACTTTGCTGCCTTTGTGCTTTTTGGCTGGGATTGCGGCTTCGCGATCGCGTTGACCGAACAGTTTTTCCCACCAGTGCAAGCGATCGCGATTTTGCCCTTGAGTCCTGGGCGATCGACGCTGTGATGCAGAAGAACCGCTGACTATAGATTTTTGGGGTTTCGATAACCCAGACCGATCGCTTGGTGTCCGGGCTATTTCCTGCCGCTGTGGCACTTGCTGTTGTTTAAGCTGCCGTCGCCGCCGGCGACGGGGATGGCCCTTCTCGGACGCTGCCACGGATGACACCTCTTAGAAAGTTAACTCGCGATACTAGACCCAAAAAACTGTACTACATCCCAGGTGTATTCTTATCAGGGAAGCTATGACTGAGTTTTAAGATTTTTCTGAAGTTGACATCCTGGCAGAATGGGTAGATAAGGCCCATTCTATCTGGCTGAGAATGCCTCGCAGCATAGCTACTTCTGTTGTGGATGGCTGGGCGCGATTGAATAGTAGCCGAAATTTGGCCATCCGCGATGTTGCTGTATGCGGGTAAAGATAACCTATTTTTAATAGGACTGATTCTAGTTGCTGATAGTACTCTTCTAGCATTTCTAAGTTTGGGCTGTTTTCTTCTGCAAAAGGTTGGGGGGTGATATCCTTTTCTCTTTCTCCGATCGATTGGTAAAGTTCGTAACAGCAAATTCCGACTGCCTGCGCCAAGTTTAATGAGGGATAGGCATCGCTGGAAGCAATGCGTATAAATCGCTGGGCATATTTTAAATCTTCGTTGCTCAAGCCTCGGTCTTCCGGGCCAAAAATTAAGGCCGATGGCTCTCCTTCTAGCAGCCAGGGTAAGGCGGTGCGGGGTGCTTCTAGTTGCTGGGATAATCTTCGATCGCGTGCTGTGGTGGCGATCGCTCTGGTACAGCTTTGCAAGGCTTCGGGTAAGCTGGTGAACAGTTGCGCGGATTCTAATATGTCTGCGGCATGAAGTGCCACAGTCCTGGCTTGGTCGCCTAAATGCTCGCATTTTGGATCTACCAATACTAGCTGACTCAGGCCCATATTTTTCATCACGCGGGCGACTGCACCTACGTTTAAGGGGCCGATCGGTCTCACCAGCACTATTCGCACTTGCGCTAAGGCTGTCTCTTCCATTAGTGTGTCTGTTCTTGGTTCCGGTAAAACGTAAAATTTGAATGAACTACCCCGCCGTAAAGACGGGCGGGGTTTCTAAATCCCCATCCGATTTACGGCTAGATTTTTGACGTTTCATCTGCCCAAGTTGCCGCATCGAGCCAGTATGCTTGCGCTTGCCAGTCAAATTGGTAGAGCTTAGACATCCACAATCTACGAGGCTGGTTCCCAACCCCGGTTGCTGATTAGTTACAACATTGTACATAACCATCACAGAGCCTTTATCGCGAGGTATTTCAAACCCACAAGCATCGCAGATATGATATCTGTTTGACAATTCTGCCCAGTGCTTGTGAACTACTCCGCATTTAGGACAGCGCTGTGATGGTTTTATTTGTTTTGTAGGTAACGTTAGCAACAAACCTCCCTTCTGTTCGATCTTGTAAGCAATCATTTGATTGAGCGCTCCAAAACCAACTGCAAGGATGGATTTATTCAATCCGGCTTTCTGTTTTTTGCGTTTACTACCTTTCTTAGCCTTGCGCGTCATCCCTTTGGTATTAAGTTGTTCCGTCACACCGATGTCATAACGACTAGCTATATCTGATGTGACCTTGTGCTGCCAATCTAAGCGCTGGCTAGAAACTTTTCTCTGTAGTTTAGATATTTGTTTTCTAGCCTTCTTCCAGCGTCTAGAGCCTTTGACCTTCTTGTTTTTATTTGGCGCAGTTTTACGGCGTAAAGCTTTAGATTTCTGCTTGATTTCCTGTTCTGCCTTTTGGGTAAAACGGGGATTTTCTATTTCCGTGAATTTCTCTCCATCATAGAGAGTTATAGCCGTTTCGGTTCCCAAGTCAAAAGCAACTATTGATTCGTAACTCAAATTTGATTGCTCACAAAATTTGCACTCAAATGCAGGAATATCAACAGTTATGGATGCAAACCACTGATTTCTACTTGGTTTATAAACGATGGTCAAAGTAGTAGGATTTCCCCACTGTTTAGCTTGGCCACGCATTTTAAGCGTGATATCTAAATCGTTAAGGGTGACACTACCATGTTTACCGTTACTGTTAACTTTCCATCCAGATTTGGCTGGATAACTCCAACCTGAGTAATTCCGAATTGATTTAAACCTTGGTAATCCTCTCAAACCTTGAAAGAATGCGCCATAAGCTAAGTCAACACGCTTTACAGTAGCTTGCAAAGATTGGGAGTGGAGATAAGCAAACTCAACCCATTCTTTTTTGAAAGCTGGTAAACAATTCTGCTGTTCGAGATAGGTGACGATTTTCTTATTTGCCCTCCACTCATAACGGCGATGAGCAACGCAAGCATTGTATAAGTAGGCATGATTGCGACGTGCCTCAAATAGTTGATTTTCTTGAGTTTTATTTGGGTACAGTCGAAATGTCTGTCTTCTTGTGGTCAAGCGTTACTCACCCCCTCGTTTATATGACTAGAACTTTAGGCTACAATTACTGTAGCACAGTTAGTGAATATGGCTAGAAAATTCTATGACCAATCTACGTAGTGGAGCGCACGTTGTTTTCTCTATTCACTTGCATATTGTTTTTGTAACCAAGTACAGACGTAAAGTGCTTACCGTATCTATGATTGAGGATATGAAGGAAGTTTTTGAGCGTGTCCTAACGGCAAATTCATCAAGATTAGAAGATTGCGATGGAGAACCTGACCATGTTCATCTGCTGGTAGATTTACATCCAGATAACAATATCTCCCATCTGGTGGCATCTCTAAAATCTGCAAGTAGTAGAATTTTGAGGGAAAAGTACAAGTCAGAAATTGACAAGTATTATTGGGGTAAGGCGAAATTATGGCATGATTCCAAGTGCATAGTTTCCTGTGGCGGCGCTTCATTACAAATAGTCAAAGATTATATTTGCAACCAATCAGGTGGTAGATTGGAAAAGCTAGGAGGATCGACCCCCTAGCTTTTCCCGGCTATCCATACCCACCACTAAGAGGATGGGGAATTTCGCGGTTTTGTTAAATATGGCACGTCAGCGCTTGAAGTCGGATTTACCCACAAAAGTTTGTCCTGTCTGTCAGCGTCCATTTGCTTGGCGGAAAAAATGGGCTGATTGCTGGGATGATGTGAAGTATTGCTCGGAACGTTGTCGCCGTCGCCGGCACAACTGACAACTCACAACTGACTACTGACAACTCACAATTGACAACTGACTATTCACAAATGACTACTGACAAGGTAAAACCTAAGCTGATTATTCACGGTGGTGCAGGTAGCTCTCTGAAGGGCAAAGGAGGTGTTGAGGCAGTCCGCAAATCACTCTATCAGGTATTGGAGGAAGTTTATCCGATGCTGTTGGCGGGCGCAAGCGCCAGTGCAGCTGTGATTCGCGGTTGCCAGTTGTTGGAGGATGACCCTCGCTTTAATGCTGGGACGGGTTCTGTGTTACAATCTGACGGTCAAATTCGGATGAGCGCTTCGTTGATGGATGGGGCGATGCAGCGTTTCAGCGGTGTGATTAATGTATCGCGAGTCCAAAATCCGATTTTTTTGGCCCAATCTTTACAATCTTCTGGCGATCGCGTACTCTCGGATTACGGATCGGCTGAGTTGGTACGGGAGTTGCAAGTTCCCATCTACAATCCTTTGACGGATATTCGCTTAAAGGAGTGGATGCAGGAACGGGATGAGAATTTTGTCAAGGAAATGGCTGGGGTGGTGGCGGAAAAAGAATTGGTGGCGGAA
Source organism: Aerosakkonema sp. BLCC-F183 (assembly GCF_041929145.1). Taxonomy (NCBI): domain Bacteria; kingdom Bacillati; phylum Cyanobacteriota; class Cyanophyceae; order Aerosakkonematales; family Aerosakkonemataceae; genus Aerosakkonema; species Aerosakkonema sp. BLCC-F183. Next base: position 11,738 of record NZ_JBHFNU010000119.1, read on the forward strand.
AGTAATGCCGGACGCGGTACTATTGGAGTGGTGGTTTTGGACAGTCAGGGTTGTTTGGCGGCTGGCACTTCGACTGGTGGTAAGGGGTTTGAACGAATTGGTCGGGTGAGCGATTCGGCTATGCCTGCTGGGAATTATGCGAATGCTTTTGCAGGTGTTAGCTGTACGGGGATTGGGGAAGATATTATTGAGGAGTGTCTGGCAGCCCGAATTGTGGTGCGGGTGACGGATGGGATGTCTTTGGTGGCGGCGATGAATCGCAGTTTTTCGGAATCGCGCGATCGCGGGCGAGATTTGGGTGCGATCGCTCTTGATGCTACCGGTGCGATCGTTTGGGGCAAAACTAGCGAGGTTCTTCTCGCTGCGTATCATACTGGGGAACAGATGGGTGACACTCTGGAATGGATTGGTGATGAATTAACCGGTTTTTGCCCCTCGTAGCCGCTTTCCTGTTCCCCCCGCTGACTTGGTGCGGGTCGGTCAGTTTTTGCTTCAAAAAAATTAACTAATCCTACTCATATCTACTCAATATGTGAGCTATAATATTGGTATGAGTAAGTTAACCATATCTGAAGCAGCAAAACTTAAAGGCGTTGCTACCTCTACCCTGAGAAGGTGGGAGGCAGAAGGAAAGCTAATTCCAGAGCGCACAGCTAATGGCCATCGACGTTACGATTTAGCGCAATTACTGGGAGTAAAGCCAGATAATTCTATCACAGTCGGTTATGCTAGAGTCTCAACTCACGATCGAAAGAGTGAATTGGAAACTCAAAAGCAAGTCCTCGAACTTTTCTGCGCTCAACATGGATGGACTTATCAAATTATTGAAGATTTAGGCTCTGGGCTAAATTACAGCAAACGTGGATTACAAAGATTGATTCGGATGATTACAGATAATCAAGTCGAACGATTAGTGTTAACCCATAAAGATAGGTTGCTGAGATTTGGCTCAGAGCTAATTTTTTCTCTCTGCGAACATTTCGGGACAGAAGTAGTAATTATTAATCGGACAGAAGATGCTAGTTATGAAGAAGATTTAGCCAAAGATGTGTTAGAAATAATTACTGTTTTCTCCGCCCGTTTGTACGGAAGCCGCAGTCAGAAAAACAAGAAAGTTCTAGAGGAGTTAAGAGACCTTGCTACTAAAATTTAAAACTGAGTACGTAGTTGGGCTTTAGCCCCTCTGGGTATGTAGGTATGTAGTTGGGCTTGACGCCTCTTATCCCTCGAATAAGAGGCGTCAAGCCCAACTAACGTACCTAATCTTTACCTCGTTATGTTCAGTAGGGTGCGTCAGAGTCATATACGGGCCACAATCGCCATCGCGTAGGCATCGCCTGCCGGCAGGTATATGCAACGCCCGAGCCGAGGTTTCTATCCGCATACGTATCAAAAAAGAGGGAGAAAGTACTTGACAAGATAAAAATTTTTTGTTATGCTATTTTTGATGAGGAAGAACTATTTTATTATACTTAAAATTGAAAATATTCCCATTATTTAAAAAATACACCAAAAAAGGAAGTAAGTCAAGCGGCGAATCGCATTTTTTATTTTGAACTGAGATGACCGACTGATTCTGCGTTATCGAGGATCTGGAATTATCTGGAATTGGATTGTACAACACATTTGTCCCCATTCCCCTCTCCCCCACAAATTTCAGTACAAACACTCAACTACTAGATGCTAGTCGTGTGAAGTAGTTGTGAAGGAATGGAAAGTCACGTGAAGTAGCTGTGAAGGAATTAAGCTGCGAAGGTGAGTCAGGTAGAGAAAAGGTAGAAAAAGCGGTGTAATCCGAAATTTGGCACAATTTCTCAGAAGTCAAGTAATGTTACTGATGTACATTAAGGGAGAAAATGGAAAGATCTATCTTTAGATAGATTTAAAGTTACACAAAAGTAAGACAGGGTGAAAAAAGATGACACTCAGTAAAGAAACTCTGTTGAGTGAGTTTACGGAAGAAACAGGTGACACAAGCAATACAGACTTCGATAATTTGTTAACTGATTTCGTGGAGATAGAAGACCCACAGGGTTTGACTGATAATGTGCAAGATGAAATAAGTTCCCTTGACAAATTGGACGAAACAATAGTAGAAACAGACTTTAAGAACGAAGCGATCGCTTACGACCTTATGGAAATATATGATGATACTTCGACGACAAACGCGATCGCTTACGACCTACATGAAATATATGCTACCAAGACGACAAACGCTACTCACACCTATGGGGATTTTATCTCAAATTTCCATGACTTTATGAACTTCCAACTCCACTCAATCCCAAAGCCAACAGACGCTGGAGAATTACTTAATGATTATAACGATCTTGAGCAACGAGTAGATGTAGACCAGAGCCAGAGTGATGAGTCAGTTATAATCGCCGAAGCAGCGCATGAAGTAGCTGACTTATTTGCTCTTGACGCAGACTCAACTACTACAAAGTTGCTGGCTGATTACGCAGAGTGGGTGAAGCCAGCTGATATACTGTTAGAAGCAAAGACCCAAGGCATAGATGACAAAGGAAATTTGGTTTTGGATTGGTGGACTCTCGATCATTGTAACTCATGGAGCCAAGCCTATCTGAATAAATACAAAGGTGTGTGGGGCTGGAAGCACGAGGGAATGGAAGTGGAATATGATCATGAAAACCAAATTATAAATGTTAATGGAGCTGTTGATGAAATAACCAACAGCACAATAGCCGACGGGACGGGCAATGTGGTGAAATTATCCTCGGGGGTTACTGATACGGGGGATACGTCAACGTCGTGGATGTTGAAGAGTCGACATCAGAAGACGAGTATAGAAGTGTATATCGGGAGTTCAAAGGAAATATCGAATTGGGAAGGGATGATAAATAAGTGGAAAAAAGATGAGGAGGTAGATAGTGTAAAATGGAAAATTGTCTATGAAAGTGCTTTGAGATGCGGCGGGAAGGAGGAGAACCAAACCTTCTTGAATCATTTTGAGGAGATGGTAGAGTTGATAAACGAGGATAGGGGTGGGGCGGAGGTGGGGACGTGTGACGTGGATGATGATTTGCCTGGAGTGTTGGGGTATGGGTATGAGGGTAATCCCCATGGGTTGTTGACACCAGTCGCCACCACCATCATCCAACTAGCCTAAACCCCAAATCCAAATCTTTAGACGAATGTGCGAAAAAATATCGCGGTTTCTGTCAAAGATATAAACCCCAACCAAAAGTCAAAAAACCCGCCGCTTGGGGAAGTAAAATGTTACCCCAATTGCCGAAAATCACATCAAAGAAATCTTCATCCGGTCAATTACCTTTGTCTGGGATATGGTCATCGACAGATAATTATATAGAAGAAGTAGCTAACCAATTTATCACCGCTAATCGATTTAATGTAGTGGCGCTACTATAAGATTTTGCCGAACGCAAACGGGTATAGCATCAGTCAGAACTGTCGAGACCGACTAGAGGGAAGGGAAGGGAAGGAAAAATAGTCGGAAAAGAGATGGAAACAACCTCTTGACAGCTAAATTTTTTTTTGTTATGCTGTTGTCGATAAGGAATAACTATCGTGTCAGCAAGACAGTCGCTGTAGTGCTAGAGGGAACTAAACATAAGCACCTCGGCAGGGCGAAGCATTCGGATATAAAAATTGTTGTAGATAGCGATCGATTGTCGCCCGAATGCGAAAGCCCCTACATAATACATATTTCATACAAAAGCATTCGGATATAAAAATTGTTGTAGATAGCGATCGATTGTCGCCCGAATGCGAAAGCCCCTACATAATACATATTTCATACATATTTCGTTGTGACGATCGATTTATTCTAGTGGACTGGCACTCTATCAAAAATTTTTTTGTAACCACTTGACAAGGTTAAAATTTTTTGTTATCGTGGAATCGATAAGGAAGAACTATTCTGTTTTAGGCCGGGACAGAGACAAGAATCGGGGTTAGGGTCTAACCCCACAGTATCTCTAAGTCACCTGCGAGTCGCCATTAGTTTTCAACCGCCAACCAGGTTTAACCACTTGAGTAGCGCGGGCAATTACCAAACTATCATCTGGCACATCTTCGGTCACAGTCGAACCGGCGGCGACAGTGACATCCGATCCTAATGTGAGTGGGGCGACGAGAACGCTATTAGAACCAGTTTTAGTGCGATCGCCAATTTTGGTAGGATGTTTGTTCACCCCATCATAATTAGCAGTAATTGTACCCGCACCGATATTAACGCGCTCCCCGGCGGTAGTATCTCCCAGATATGATAGATGAGCCACATTAGTGCGATCGCCCAAAACAGTATTCTTCAGTTCGACAAAATTGCCGATCCGACAACCATTACCCACCTCAACATGACCGCGCAGGTGAGCGTAAGGGCCAATCCTACTGCCCGATTGTACAGCACTATCACTAATAACAGAATAAAGAACAGTGACATTTTCCCCAATCTGACTATTTTCGATCGAACTGCCAGGGCCAATTCTGCTACCCGATTTAATCACAGTTTGACCGCGCAAATGAGTTTGAGGTTCAATAATAATATCCGGTTCCAACAGCACCGTATCATCGATCGTCACACTCTTTGGGTCAATAATAGTAACACCCGCAGCCATCCACTTATCTTTAACGCGCTCTTGCAAAATCTCGTAAGCTGTTGCCAATTGCTTGCGATCGTTTATCCCCAAAATTTCCTCATAATCTTCCACATCGACCGCCATCACCGGTTCCATCAAATTACAAGCATCAGTCAAGTAATATTCTTTTTGGTCATTATTAGCTTGCAATTGGGGCAGAACTTTTGCTAATAGAGGCCAATTGAAACAATATATTCCCGCATTAATGCGATGATTTTGCTTTTGAGCTGCATTGCAGTCCCGGTCTTCGACAATTTGTTTAATCAGATTTTGACCGTCGCAGAATACCCGACCGTACCCTTGCGGATTCGGTACATGGGCCGTTAACAAAGTGACCGCATTGCGATGCTGCTGATGAGTTTCGATCAGATGTTTGAGCGTTTGCGATCGCAGCAAAGGCACATCCCCATTTAAAACCAGCAAGTCACCTGGAAAACCTTCCAGATGGGGCAGTAATTGTTGAACAGCGTGTCCCGTTCCCAATTGTTCCGATTGTTCGACAAATTCCAAATCTGGGATATGTTCCAGAGCTGCTTTCACCTTTTCCCCTTGATATCCGACAATTGCCAGATATCTTTTCGGATCGATCTCCAAAGCTGTGAGGAGAATTCTTTCAATCAGCGATCGCCCACCCAAGGAATGCAGTACCTTGGGCAGTACCGATTTCATCCGCGTCCCGCGTCCCGCCGCTAAAATTGCTACCGCTACCATTTTTCTTGAGTCAGTCTACTCCCCACGGAGTATACCGCGCTTGGAGTCATTCTGTTACTACTATTACCTTTGAGTTTTTCTCTGACCAATAATGTGAATAAATTCCGTAAATTGAGCCACAAGTTTGGGATTGCGCCACCCTTTGGCTGTTTCTTCGTCAATAATTCCCAGTGCTTCGGCTGGCGTAAATGCTTTTTTGTAAGGACGTTCGCTGGTGAGGGCGTCGTAAATATCGATAATTTGAAATACTTGAGCTAGCAAGGGAATATCATTACCTGCAAGGCGATCGGGATAACCTGTCCCATCCCAGCGTTCGTGGTGATGGCGGATAATCGGGAGTACGCCCCGCATTGTCCGCAGCGGTTGACAAATTTTTTCGCCGATAATGACGTGCTGCTTCATTACCTCCAGTTCTTCAGGAGTAAATTTTCCTTTTTTGAGCAACACAGCATCGGGAATGCCCACTTTGCCGATATCGTGGAGGTAACCTCCCCACATCAAGTCCCGAATATCTGCGCGGGAAAGGTGGAGATATTCGCCGAAGGCTTTACCCATATCCACTAACCTTTCGCAGTGGTCGCCGGTGTTGGGGTCGCGGCTTTCGATCGCCCGTGCGATCGAGAAAACGACTTGTTCTGCGTGGTCTAAGTCTTCATTGAGACGCTTTTGGCGTACCAGCGACTTGACGCGAGCTGCCAGTTCTAAGCGATCGAAAGGTTTGGTGAGAAAATCGTCTCCCCCGGCTTCTATACCTCGGATGCGCGATCGTCTATCATTGAGCGCGGTAATAAAAATTACCGGGATTAAGCGTGTTTGTTCATCTTGCTTTAACTGTCGGCAAACTTCAAACCCATCCATCCCCGGCATCATTACATCCAGTAAAATGACATCTGGTTTGGATTCCAAAACCATATTTAGGGCGGCAGGTCCATTCTCTGCTTCTAAAACTTCATAACCTTCCACCGCCAGTAATGCAGCTGCTGTCATCCGACTGGCGGGATGGTCATCAACCACCAGAATTTTTGGCTGTTCCGATTCGCCGCTATCTGGGGTTGGCGAAGATATACTAAAAGACGTTGAAGCGCCCAATGAATCGAAAATTGTTGGCTCATGCGGCGGCTTAAAAATATTACCGCCACACGAGCCGGAATCAGTATCAAAACGAGGACTCAAGGCCACAGTTGCCTTCCTAATAGTTCGAGGATTTTCACTGTATCTGAAGAGTAAGTCAACTATTTCACAAAGAGCAAGGGATGATTTGCTCTGTAGACTACAGAATTCGATGATTTATTTGGGTAAAACATAGAATGCTAGAACCCTTACCCTATACCAGCATATAACTAACCTTAAAGCTGTGATAAGCGATTGGGGTAGCTGCGATCTCGATCGCAAATCTTCCGCTTGCCTGTGGAGTCAGGCTTGTGGAATACGGTAACTTATTTTTGGGTAGATAACCAGCGTTTTTTCCACTGAGCGGTTGATTCTAGAGAAGAAGTTCCTTGTTCTATTTTACGCCGGAGTACAATTGTTTCGGCGCGATCGCAAAGATTTGGATCGCGATAGGGAATGGCAGCACGAGTTTGTAAGTGTTCTAGTTCTTGTTGGGAGAGTGGCGGTAGGTAAGAAGGTGTTTGCCACCTGCGCCTAGCAGCCACTGTACCAGGAGAGCGCCTCCCTACTGGTGGTGCGGAACCTATTTGCAAATTAGCAGCCATCAATGCCGATCGCACTGCGGCAGAACAAGAATAGGTAGCGAGGATACCTTCTGGTTTGAGGCATTTGGCTACTAATCCCAAAAATTCTACCGTCCACAGTTGGGGACTCTTGGGAGGGGAAAAAGGGTCGAGAAAAATGGCATCTGCCTGGAAGCTGGGACAGATTTGCTCAATTGTGATTCTGGCGTCACCAATCAGCAAGTTTGCTTGCAGTTGGGTTGTTTTTACTTGCCGATCGGCAGCTAACTCGGCGAGAATTTGCGGAATGGGATGAAGCCAGGTGTCAGTTAAGTTGTGTGCGATCGCCGCTTTTGGTACTCTTGGGTCTAACTCTAGTGCCATTAGCTCTACGCGGCAACTGGGATTAACTTCCCAAATAGCTGCCAAGGCAGCAGCTGTGTTATAACCCAAACCGTAACAAATATCCAACAGCCGCAAACTTGGTTGCACAGCTTTGGATCTCAGTTGCACAGGATTGACAAATTTAAGTTCGGCTTCCTCAATCGCGCCTGACGCACTGTGAAAGGTTTCCCCAAATTCAGCGGAAAAGAAGGTAAAGGAGCCATCTTCTGTGGGTAGGGGTGAAAAAATGCTGCTCTCTGCCATTGTTTGCTTGGGAATAATGACGATCTGAGTTTCTTGTTCGATCGAAAGGATATGAGGGTATGGGCCATAGGCGATCGCACGACATTTTTAACTGCGCTGCGAGGGATTGATATAGATAATGTTTGGCGGGAACTTTAAAATCCCGCTTTTGTGTCTAATATAGTTGATGATTTTTCTGGCCGCAAGCGCGATCGTTTCCGATTAAAATACTTTTTTTAATTTCAAAAATATCGGATTTTTGCTATTGGCGTTTTTCACTGGATATCCAGCGCTTTAATATCTGCTTATTTTTGCTCGATCGCACAATCCAAGAAAATTAAATTTATGTAAAATCGTTTTACTTTTATCGGCAAATATGATAGCGTATAAAAGCATAAAATGCTAATTTGAATAAGCGGCAAACAGGAGAATACATGGAAAATAAAAATAGCGATAAAAATCGGCGAGAATTCTTAAAATATATGGTATTTGGCACGGCTGGAACTGTTGCCCTTGGCTGGATGCTACCGGAGAAGAGTTTAAGCCACGAACGAAGAAATACTACCACACCTTGCACTCAAAACCGGAACAGCGAAGCTTGTCAAAATTATCTTCGCGGCGTACCTGCGCTGGATAGCAACGGCAAACACTTACAGGAAAGTACTTTGCTGGCAAGTGCGGTAGCGGGTCGTCCGGTGCTGGTACAAGGATTGCCGAGAGCAACATATTTGGTGATTAATGAAGGGCCGAAACTAGCCGGTTACGCCATCAATCCCAGTTGTCCCCATCACAAATGTACTGTGGAATGGAAGACGGAAAAAAATGTTTTTGTTTGCCCCTGTCACGGTGCGACATTTGATGCCCAAGGGAAGGTAACTAAAGGGCCAGCCAGACGCAATTTACCATTAATCACAGTGTTAGTTCAAGAGGACGATGTACTGTTAGTCGATCGCGCACCGGCAACAGATCCGCGTCGATGATGAAAAGAAGAGGAGAGGGAGGAATTTAAACGCATTTCGTGCTGGCATATTGGGAAGATTCCATACCGGAAAAATCCTTTTCAGAGCGGCTTCATTTGGCGATTAGAGAAACTGGGAAGTGGAACGGTATCCGCCAATATCAAATTGCCGCAGTACAGGCGTATGCGATGCACGAATTCCACCCTCTTCATTGCGATCGTCACCTTAGAGAAACTTGAGAATTAGCAGCAAAGTTAAACGCGCCTCGCATTATTACGGTATGCGGTTTTGGGTATTTTTTCAGAGAATTTTATGGAACTTGTCGCCGCGTTGCAACAATGGGACGCTCTAGCAGAAAATTGGTAAATTTACGTTACTTTTAGCCTGTGAGATGGGAACAATAACGTAATCTATTTTGACATAGTTATCAAAATCTGTGACAAGGAAACTTAAATGGTAAAATCTCGCAGGCATCAGGGAGCAAAGTGGAGAAATAAACTAACTTTAACCAGACCAAATAAAGTTTATTTAAAAAAAATCGATGAAAGCGATCGTCAACCAATCAAAAAAAGTAATAACACCGATGTAAAAACCAAAAACTTATCTATAAATTCAGCAAATTGGGAAGATAATTTTGCACATCAATGGGGAGAAAGATTTTTAGCAACCTTATTATTAATGGGTCAAGTAGTTGTGCGCTTGCTCAAAGGTAAAATTGATAGCCGCCATATCATGGAACATATGGCAAATGTAGGACTCGGTTCCCTAAATTCAGTATTGATAATCGCCTATTTTGCCGGGATGATTTTTACAATTCAATCGGCGCGAGAATTAATTCGTTATGGGGCGCTTTCGGCGGTGGGAGGTGCATTTGCCTTAGCTTTTTGTCGGGAATTAGCACCAGTTTTAACAGCGAGTGTAGTAGCGGGACAAGTGGGTGCGTCTTTTGCCGCAGAAATAGGAGAAATGCAAGTAACAGAGCAAATCGATGCCTTATATATGTTGAGAACAAATCCGATTGATTATTTAGTGATTCCGCGTGCGATCGCCTGTTGTTTGATGTTACCTATTTTAAGTGTTTTTTCATTGTTTGCAGGCATAGGTGGAGGTGTGTTTGTCGCCTTCTATTTTTACCATTTACCTGTAGATGTGTTTTTGGATTCTGTGCGGGATTTTTTAGGTTTAAAAGATTTGTTAAGTGTGGTTATCAAAGCTTTTGTTTTTGGCGGAATTATAGCGATGATCGGTTGCGGTTGGGGACTCACTACTAAAGGCGGCGCAAAGGGTGTGAGTGCTTCTACCAAAGCAGCAGTTGTGACTAGCTGGGTGTGTATTTTTATAGTCGATTTCGTTCTCTCCCTCGCGATATTTAATGAGTTGAGTATTAAATGAATTGAAAAATAGGTGGTGAAGTTTTTACCACAGATGAAAACAGATGCGATCGCGAAGCGTGTGCGAAGCACGTATCGCAAATTTTTGCGGCTACCGATGCAACCGGATATGATGTAAGTTGTTTGGTATTTAAACTACTAATTATCGGTGTAGGGTGCGTCAGACAAACAAGTGAAAATTATCGGATAAACTGACATATCTGACGCACCCTAAACTACATCATAAAAATGCAGTACAGATGCAAAGGTGTGTCAAACTTTAATAAACCAACGCCGCCAATACATGAGATAGGCAATTGCCAACCAAAATAGCAATGTGACTGTGGCGAATAAGAGAGAACCATTCATCCCACCGCCAAAAAGATGTTCGTAAATCCAATTGTAGGTAGTGGGTGCATTGTCGCCAGTACCGATATGGGTTTTTACCATGATTTTAATTGCCAAAACGGAAGCGACAAAGATGAAGATAGCATTCAATCCCAACACTTCAAAAGGTTTTCCCCAACGGCGGAGTTCGCGGATATCAATTAATTCATAACAAGCTGCGAGTAACAGCATCGCTGCACCGGCGCTGTAGAGAACGTAGGAACTTGTCCACAGTTTTTTGTTGATGGGGAAGAAGAAACCCCAATCCCAACCGAGAACTAGACAAATGATGCCAATTAATGCTAAATTGATACTGGTGCGGCTGGTAATCGGTTCGTCTCGCAGCCATTTGCCGGTCAGATAGCCAGCGAGTGTGGTCGCAACTGCCGGTAAGGTGCTGAAGAGTCCTTCCGGGTCTCCCATCGAGTTGAAATTATCTCCTTTATATAAATGTGCTGCCGGAATGATGAGACGATCGACATACGCTCCAAAATTCCCTTCTCGCGTAAATACGCCAGCACCGTAATCGGGAACGGGAATATAAATCATCGCCCCCCAGTAGCCAACGAGTATAAGTAAAATTAGCACCCAGATCGCTTTTCGCGGTAAGTTGAGAATGGCGACGGCAGCTAGCAGGTAAGCGAGACTGATGCGCTGCAATACCCCCATAATTCTGATATTGCTCAAATCGTAATTCCAAAAACCGTTGAGCAGCAATCCCAGGAGGAAGAGAATCAGACTGCGAGTGATAATCCGCCGATAGACAGAGGCAGTTGGGTGTTTGGCTTTGGTGTACTTAGAGAGGGAGAAGGCCATCGCTACACCGACGATAAACAGGAAGAAGGGAAAGACAAAATCGGCGAGGGTGCAGCCGTTCCAGTCAGCGTGTTCGAGGAAGGGATAAACTTTGTCAGCGACGCCAGCCATATTGACAAGAATCATGGCTGCAATGGTAATGCCTCGAAAGACATCGAGTGAAGTCAAACGCATGGGAGGTAAAAGTCAAAAGTCAAAAGTCAAAATAAAAAAAGCATCGGGGCTGGAGAAATTACGATCGTCGATTAGGCATGAAATTTTTGCACTGGGTAACGTTAGTTTTATTGCTGACAGCAGCAAGTGCGTGTAACTTGACTCGCGCTTCCACAAATCGGGGAGATACGGCGCAATTAGGAGAACGCGCTGCTAATCCTAGCAGCTCTGCGGTGCGATCGACACCCCTCTCACCGACACCCATCCGCATCAACTCTGCTAACTTACCGCCACCTTTCGCTACCCAAAGCGCGTCTAAGTCTCCGAAAGTTGTCGCAATTCCGAATAACCCGACGTTGCGCGTACCGCCTGGGTTTAAAGTTAACGTTTTTGCGGATAATGTAGATGCACCGCGTTGGTTAGCGATGACTCCGACTGGCGATGTGTTGGTGACGGAAACTCGACAAAACCGCATTAGTTTGTTGCGGGATACGAACGGGGATGGCGTTGCGGATGTGAAGAAAACATTCGCGACATCGCAAAATAAGTTAAATATTCCCTTCGGCATGGCTTTTGCAGACAAATACTTCTTCGTTGGCAATACGGGAGAAGTTCTGCGCTTTCCTTATACTAGAGGGCAAGAGCAACTTTCCGGAACGGGAGAAAAAATTACCGAACTGACTCCGGGAGGGTATCGCCAACATTGGACGCGGAATGTGGTGGTTGCGCCGGATGGCAAAAAGTTGTATGTTTCGATCGGTTCCAGTTCTAATGTGGATGAAGAACCACTACCTCGCGCTTCGGTGCAGGTGATGAATTTGGATGGTTCCAACCGTCAAACGTTCGCGTCTGGTTTGCGTAACCCGGTCGGACTGGATTTTCATCCCAAAACGGGAGAACTTTACACGACTGTCAACGAACGAGATGGTTTGGGCGATGACTTGGTTCCCGATTATCTGACGCGCATACAGCAGGGAGAATTTTACGGTTGGCCTTATGCTTACCTGACTCCCAATCAACTCGACCCGCGTCGTGTCAAAGATGGAAAGAGCGATCGTCCTGACTTAGCAGCGCAAACAAAATCGCCGGATGTGCTTTTTCAAGCGCACTCAGCTGCTTTGGGAATTCAGTTTTACGATGGTAAGACGTTCCCAGAAAAATATCGCAACGGTGCTTTTGTCGCTTTTCGCGGTTCTTGGAATCGCGATCGAGGTACTGGTTATAAAATTGTGTTTGTTCCCTTCGGCGATAACGATCGCCCTTTGGGATATTACGAAGATTTTGTCACCGGGTTTTTGCTTGACCCTTCAGCACCCACAACTTGGGGGCGTCCCGTCGGTGTCTTAGTTCTGCCAGATGGTAGTTTGCTATTTACCGAGGAAGCCAACAACCGGATTTATCGGGTTACTTACCAACCATAACAAATTATCCCAAACATCCGCGACAGACAAAAAAAACATCTGCGTTCATCCGCGTTCATCTGCATTCATCTGCGTTCAAAAATTAACCAAAATCTTGCACAACAGACAGAAATCATCCCAAAATCTGCGTTCATCCGCGTTCATCTGCGGTTAAAAATTAGCCAAAAACCTCGCAGAATATCTTAAAAGATTTTTTACCGCAGATATTAACAGATGAACGCAGATGAACGCAGATGTAAATGTAGACTGGTATGTCTACGATAAAATGTCTCTTTTGTCAAGTCTGTCTCTGATGAGGAGCGATCGCATTTTGTGATGGGGTGAGGGTGGGAGTGCGATCGATCATTAAAATAAATTCATCAGAGATTTTTGATTGGGCATTACACCCACCTGGGGTTGACGCGCTACGGTTTTCACCCGCGTGGGGTTCAAACCCCAGGCTCATAGCTAAAGTCCACTGAAGTGGACTGAATATTTGCGATTAACAGTCCTCTTTCAGAGGACTTGCGCTATTAGCGTGGGATTTGAATCCCACGCGGGTGAGATGGGTAGCGCGATTTATCCCACACGGGTGTAATGCGTAGCGCGATTTGGTGAAGGTGCGATCGCATTTTGGAAATGAGTGTTAGCGATCGCGACTTTCTGGAATGTAGGGAATTCCCAGTGCTGCGGGGGGTGTCGATTTACCCGCTAACCCCACTAACGCTAACAGCGCAATTAGATAAGGTAACATCACTAAAAATTGATAGGGAATATTCAAATTAAAAGCTTGAATTCGCAATTGCAAAGCTTCCGTTGCACCGAATAACAGACAAGCAAAAGCGGTGCTGATGGGATGCCATTTGCCGAAAATTAAGGCGGCGAGAGCGATAAATCCTTTCCCCGCACTCATCCCTTCCGCAAAATATTTGACGTGAACTAATGCCAGATAAGCACCTCCCAAACCTGCCAAACAACCGCTAATTGTTACCGCTACGTAACGCACTAAATTAACGGAAACTCCCGCAGTATCGGCGGCGCGGGGATATTCTCCTACCGCACGCAAAGACAATCCCAAACTGGTACGAAATAATAGATAAGCGGTGAGAGGAACTAATAGAAAGAGGAAATAAATTAGCGGGTCTTGGTTGAAAATCAGATCGCCGATAATGGGGATATCTTGCAATATGGGAATTGCCACAGTTTTGAGACTCGGTAATTGTTGCGCTTGATTGCTATTAAACAGTATCCGCGACCAAAAGGAAGTCAATCCAGCAGCAGTAAGATTGATAGCAAGTCCGGATACTAATTGATCGACTCGTAAAGTAACGCAAAGATAGCTGTGCAGCAATCCCACCATTCCCCCGACGACAATTGCTGACAGCATCCCTAACCAAACATTACCAGTAAAAAACGCTCCCGCCGCGCTAGCAAACGCACCGGATAATAACATTCCCTCCAAAGCAATATTCAACACACCGGAACGTTCGGAAACAAGTCCTCCCAACGCCGCAAATGCTAACGGGACGGAGAGGCGCAAACTGGCAATTAAGTAATCGGTAAAAAATGTTAAATTGTTAATACTTCCTACTTCAGTCATAGTTATAGCAATATTTTTAACGCAAAGGAACGCAAAGGATAGCGCAAAGGAACGCAAAGTTAGATTAACTCTCTGCGTACCTCTGTGTAAACCTTAGCGTACCTTTGCGTTAAAAAATAAATTCGGTTTTGATTTTTTAAGTTGCCTTTCGATCGCAAAACTGATGGCAATAAACAACACGGTTAACCCCTGAATCGCGTAAACTACGGTCACGGGAACAGCCGCACCCCGTTGCATGGCGTTTGCGCCGCTGCGGATAGCGCCGAAAAAGAGGGATGTCGCCACTATACCGGCAATGTTACCGCGACTGAGAAAGGCGATCGCAATGGCATCATATCCGTAACCGGGGGAAAATTGCTCGAATAAGCGATGTTTCAATCCCATTACCTCGGAAGAACCTGCCAACCCCGCCAATCCACCCGCTAGCGCCATCACAATTATAATTGTTCGTTTTACCGACATTCCGGCGTAGCGTGCGGCAATCGGGTTTAATCCCACTGCCTCGATTTGGTATCCTAGAGGCGATCGCGCTAAGACCACCCACACTATCCCCGCCGCGATTATCCCTACCAATATTCCGGCGTGGGCTTGGGTTTTTGGCAGTATAATTGGCAACCAAGCCGATTCAAAAATTAAGCGAGAATACGCAGTCGGCGCGTTCGGTTCTTGCAGCGGTTCGTTGACGAGATAAGCCACCAAGTTAATAGCGATATAATTGAGTAATAAGGTGGTGATGACTTCGTTTACACCTCGTACCGCTTTCAAATATCCCGGAATGCCACCCCAAACAGCGCCAAACAGAAATCCCCCCAGCAGGGCTGAGGGTACGTGAATCCACGCAGGCCATCCTTGCAAAGATAACCCAACGAGAGTGCTGCCGAGTCCGCCCATGTAAATCTGTCCTTCCCCGCCAATATTGAATTGCCCCGCCTTCAGCGCCACTTGCACGCCCAAACCTGCCAGCAGCAGGGGGGCTGTTTTGGTGAGGGTATTGGCAAAACCGTAGTAATTTGCCAGGGATTCGGAGAAGAGGACGGTATAAGCTTTTACCGGGTTCGCTCCGGCGAGGGAAATTAAGATGGCACCCAGGAGGAGGGCGGATGCGATCGCCACGATGGGGGATAATATTAACAATAACCGGGAATTTTCATCGCGCATAGAAGGGTAATTTAAAATGGTTTTGCCCGCAATACTTCGTTAGTAAATTCAAGGTTTGTGGGGATTTCGATTAAATATTTACGCGCTCGCGATAGTGGGTGATCGGGGAATTGGCTATCGTATTTTTCATCGTCAGATTTGCTCCACATCACTGCATCTTGGCGAGTTTTATCGTAGGGGTCTTCAAACCATCCTTTAAACGGATCTTTAGGATCGAAATCTTTGATTACCAGCGCATGAACGAGAGAGTCTCGTAATCCTGTCATCCCGGATTCCGGACAATCAATCTTAATTACATAACTGAAATTGGCAAAGGGAAAAGTGAGGGAACCGATATACCTCATACCTGTTGATTTCATCGGAAATTTGAAGATAGTTTTGATTGCGGATACCTTTTTTACCGATCCAATATCTATAGATATAATACCGCCGCCAGCTTGGATGACATTTTGGCGATAAAAATTCCGCAGTTTGGTTAAGTTAGTTAAAGGAGCGGGAAGATCGGGGGGAATGGGAAAGAAGTGCAGCGATAAGCGATCGGCTGTATCGTTTTTCCATATAATGCGATCGTCTAACTGTTCGATCGCTTCCCATTTCGAGGTATCAAAACGCAAGGAGTTGATGGAAGGCATAGCTGTCTTAGCTTCGCAAAGGTTTATATTGAAAATGACACAAATGCTTTATATTAAAAAAAGTATTTCACGTCTTTGCCAGTGGAAACTATGAGAGTCAGGATTTTAGCGATCGCAACCTTCATCTCCATGACCGGATTAGCGATAAATCCGAGTTTATCTCAAACTGACCTCAACGCACAACTCAACGCAGAACTCAAACAAGCTGTCTGCGCCCAACAGTGGCGACAGGCGATTCAAATTTTAGATCGGATGAGGGCGAGAGTACCGCAAATGGAAAGCCAACTGGTCAGCTATCGCACCCAAATGCAAACTTTAGCCAGATCTCGCACCAGAATCCAAAATTGGCCTCCTGCTTATTGTACCGCCGCTCCCACCACTCCCACCTCTACGACTGTACCCACTCCCACGCCAACACCAGCAGCAACACCATAAATTATTTATTTTTTACCGCAGATGAGTGCAGATAAACGCAGATAAACGCAGATGAAAAGTGTACCACAAGCGATTGCAATCGGTTGTAAAATCTTCGTCGATATCGAGGCTTGCTCTGGGCGTAATTATGTTTTAAAGTCATATCATATCCGGTAGCATCGGTTGCCTAAAAAAATGCCTTCTTATCTGCGTTCATCTGCGTTTATCTGCCCACATCTGCGGTAAAAATTTAACCCCCGATCTCCCACAGATAATATGAGATCGTCAGTCATGATATCATCCAATATCGCTATTCCATAACGCCTGTCGAAACTTTACCACCAGTCATCAAATAACCAACCTGTTCCACCGTCGCAGTCGCTGCATCCAGGATATCAACAAATTGACCTTCGTACATAACAGCGATGCGATCGCTCATCGCCATCACCTCTTCCAATTCAGTGGAAATATACAAAATTGCCGCTCCTTTTTGCCTTTCAGCTAACAAGCATTGCTGCACGTACTCCGTCGCACCCACATCCAAACCGCGTGTAGGTTGCATCGCCACAATTAAAGCGGGATTGCCAGAAAGTTCGCGTGCAAGCACCACTTTTTGTTGATTTCCGCCAGACAATTGACTAACTTTAATAGATGGGTTTTCTGCACGAATATCAAAATTTTCCATTGCTTCAACAGCGTAGTTATTAATTATCCCATATTGCAATAACCAACGACGGCAAAATGGCAGCAAATTAAAAGCTTTCAGAATCAGGTTTTTGGCAATGCTAAACTTCATCACCAAACCCATTTTCTGCCTATCTTCGGGAATATAAGCAATACTTTTTCCTCTTCCCTCCTCCGCGTGTGACTGGTATCTCTGAATACTTCCCCCAGAGACAGTACGCAAAAGTGCGATCGCATCTGCCAATTCTCGCTGTCCGTTCCCATCAACACCAGCTATTCCCAATATTTCACCAGCGCGAAGTTGAAAAGAAACATCTTTCACAACAAGCAAATTCCTCTCATCCCGCACTTGCAAATTCTTGACTTCTAACACCACATCCCCGCAGTCACAAGCCGATTTATCCAATTGAAATAATACTTCTCGACCTACCATTAATCTAGCTAATTCATGACTGTTTGTATCTGCCGTTTTCATGGTTGCAATAACTTTTCCCCGCCGCAACACGGTAACAGTATCGCAGATATTCATCACTTCTTCTAACTTATGGCTGATGAAAATAATCGTGTGTCCATCCCGCGCCAATTGCCGCAAAATTCCACCTAAAACCTCAACTTCAGGGGGAGTCAATACGGCTGTTGGCTCATCCAAAATCAACAATTTTGCCTTGCGGTAAAGTGCTTTGAGAATTTCTACTCTTTGTTGCAAACCAATTGGTAAATTTTCTACTTTTGCTAACGGTTCAATATCTAAATTATAGGCATGAGCCATTTGTGCGATCGCTTTACTTTTAGCCTGCAAATTCAAGCGCCAATCCAACTCAGTTCCCAGGATAATATTTTCCGTTACCGTCAGTTGCGACACCAACATAAAATGCTGGTGAATCATCCCAACACCACACTCAATTGCTGCATTAGCAGAGTGAATTTTTACCAGTTTTTCTTCCAGATAAATGTCACCCGCATCTGGTTGATAAAGTCCGCAGAGAATATTCATTAAAGTAGTTTTACCGGCTCCATTTTCGCCCAACATGGCATGAATTGAGCCGCGACTGACGCTCAAACTGATATTGTCATTGGCAATAAAGTTGCCAAAGCGTTTGGTGATACCTTCCAGACGTAAATAAGTCACTCGATTTTGGATTTTGGATTTTGGATTTTGGATTGGCGTTGCCTTGAAAAGACGGAACTTGAGGTTTTCCGAATTTGCCTTCCTAATGTTGTTAAGCTTTCTTCAAACAGCGAGTGAATTTCCCCTTCTCCTGACAAGTTTCAAATCTAATTTTTTTAGTTAAAATCGCATCTTTTGCCTGCATTGCCTTTTGCTGCACATCCTTTGGCACCATCGCTCCAAACTTACCGAGATAAAGAATATTCGGGTTTTCCAAACCAATCTGATAAATCTCGCCTTTGAGATTACCCTTAATCGCCAAATCCGCCAAATAAGCAATCCCCAAATCGATCCGCTTCACCGCACTTGTTAACACCGACTTTGGTGCTATATCAAATTGATCTGTTGTATTCCCAAAGGTATAAACTCCCTTCTCCGCAGCCGTTTGCAGCACGGCGGGAGAAGCATTATCCAACCATTGATAAATCACATCTACTCCCGTAGAAATCAACGCCAAGGTTGCTTCCTTCGCCTTAGCCGCATCGTTCCAATCACCAGTATAACTGCTCGTTATCTTAATATCCGGTTTAACAGATTGAGCGCCTAACTGAAATCCCCGCAATTCTTCATCAGTGGCTTGAAAAGATTGCGCCGCCAAATATGCCAATTTATTTGATTTTGTCATAGTAGCGCCAATGATGCCGCAAATATAACTTGTTTGCAGGTGATCGATCCGCAAAGATGCTCTATTTTTTTCCTTAATCGTACCATTGACGCCGACAAAGTAAGTATCGGGAAAAAATTGCGGCGACACCTGCCGAATTGCGTCATCAAATTGTCCGCCGTGAGCGAATATTAAATTGTAACCCCGTCGCGCAAAGTCTGACAAAACTTCTACTTGGTCTGCTTGCGCGACATTTTCAACATATGCTGTTTCCACTCCCAATTTTTTTTCAATTGCCTTCACCCCTTCATAACCTGCTTGATTCCAAGCTTTATCGGTGATAATTCCCGGTAAGGCAATTGCCACTTTAAAATTCTGCTTCGCTTGTGGCGCAGACTCTTGTGGTGCAGGCGTCTCGCCTGCACTATTAGATGAGGAAGTCGAACTGTTAGCGCAAGCTTTCAGCAGCAGACTGGTGCCAAAAGCGGCTGAACCGTAAATGAGGAATTGACGCCGACGATAGATTCCAGACATAGAGGTTTTTGTGCGGATTGAGTGCGATCGCTCATCATTAATATAAATAAATGTTTGTATTGTAGCAGATCGTATTTTAAGATACACTAAAAAAAGTTATTAGCTTATTCAAGTATATGACTCAATCAATCTTATTAAAACAATTACAGGCTATATCCATTACCCCAGAAAGCTTTCGTCCTTACGGTCAAGTTATTTCTGCAAGTAATGACGGCAAAGCTTTCGATGCAGAGGATGCACAGTTAAACCTCCACAATGGCATTCCTCGATTTTACATTATGAGGCTGCACCGCAGAGGGCGCAAGTTCCACAAAATCACGCGCCACCAGCAATGCACTCAATGTCTCGGTTCTCTGGAAGGTAAAGATTGGTTGATTGCAGTTGCGCCTCCCAATCGCGAGATCGATCGACCGAATTTAGAGGAAATTGCCGCTTTCCGCATTCCAGGGGATTGCTTTATCAAGTTAGAGGTGGGTACTTGGCACGCTGGCCCATATTTTGACGGAGATTTTGTCGATTTCTACAATTTAGAACTTAGCGATACAAATGTGGTCGATCATTTCACTCACAATTTTTTGTCAAGCGATCGCATAGAGTTTGAAATTGTTTAAATCCACATACAATGAATTTATTTGAAGCGAGAAAGTTAGCTAAGCTTTTAAACCTCCCGCCGTTAGGGGGAAATACTCTTGCGGAAATTAACGAAGCCGAAATAATTAGAGCTTCAAAGCTGCAAGCCGTTCCCTGGTATGAGCAAAATTGGGATAATTTTCTCAGCGAACTTGACGCTAGGTTTCTGCCTCATGATTGTCTGATTTACCTCCGCCAAAGCAATCTCGCTCAATTTTGGATACAAAACAACGATATGACTTTTTGGGAATTACTAGAATTTTTGCAATAAAGGCTTTTGGCTGTAGGGATAATTCATGAATTATAGGAAATTGCAGTCGGATTTGGTACACCCTACATCTGCGTTCATCTGCGTTTATCTGCATTCATCTGCGGTAAAAAAAAGAATAATTTGTGGGGGTGCGAATAATCGGATCTCACTCAATTGCAATTCATATATCCAGTTGCATCGGTAATACATTAATAATGTGATGGATTTTTTGTTGGGGTCATTGGTTAAAATTTAACCGCAGATGTAGGCAGATAAACGCAGATAAACGCAGATAAGATGGCAAGTTTTTTAGGGAAGTGATGTTAGCTGATATGAGATTATTCAATCTTCTCTTTCTATGACTGACCCGCCAACTATTTCATAACCCCAGCGAGGATTTTGGTTTGCAAGTAGTTTGGCGGCATCATATTCGCCTAAGCGACAAAGTTCTGCTAGCTGTTGATATCCATTTTCTCTTTGTTGTACAAGTCTATCTTTACGCGAGTTTTCTCTTTCTTTGTCTGAAGGAATAGGGCGTCCTAAATTAAAGGCATCAATGTCACCAATTCGTTTCATTTTAGCACACTAGAAAGGAAATAGATCGACAACTTCTCCATCAATAATACCGTATCCCCATTCTGGATGTTCCGCAATTTGCCTTTCTACGAGAGTTCGACCCATTGCAGTTTTGTAAGCCGATCGTAAAGAAGTAAGACTGGGAATATCGGCAACGGTATCCGATTCTTCATCCTCAACTTTTTGCTGTTCTAAACTCAAGTTTGTCAGAGAATTGTAGCTAGATGATGAGATGGAGAATTGAGGTGCGATCGCATTCAGCTTCTGCATGACACTTGCTTTGGTAATTTGCGGTTTCTCTGAGAAAGATGGTGGCAGATATGGCGTTGTCACTCCTAAATTTTTCGCTTTAATTGCTTCATCCGCAATGCGATCGCACTTTCTCAAAAAACCCTCCCACAAATCTTTTCCCAACACCGGATCTCTCAATTCGGCACGCGCTTTCGCTACTGCTTGTTCTAGCGGTTCTCCTTTTTGAACGTAATATTGAATGCGTTCTTCCTCAAACGCCGGATAAGGTACACCCGCTTCAATTTCCCAATCGCGTTTGATTTTTTGACTTTCTCCCAGTGGAATTCCTCTAATAAATTCATCCCAAAATGGAGAAACTTCCCCTTTTCTGATATTATCAACAATTTTATAAACCCATCCCGAAGGGTTTTCAAATCCCTCCGTTTTAGCATATTCTAACAATGCTCGCTGAAACAACTGGAATTGCTCGGCGGATTGCCAAGGAACCCTATATTGATTGTAATCTTCGTTTTTGACAAAAAGAGGATTTTGAGTCGAGCCTAGCGGTAATCCAGACACAAATTCATCCCAAAATGGAGATATCAAACCTTTCGTTAATCCATCAACAATTCTAAACACCCATGCGCTAGGGTTAGTCACTCCATGCTTGTTGAAATATGTCAATAAAGCTCTTTGAAATTCTTCAAATTGTTCTGGAGATTCCCAAGGGCCATTAAACCGATAATCATCTGTAACTTTGACTGCGATCGGCTGACGTTGTGTGGGGAAAAATTTATCATTTTTAATATGTATACCAAGAATATACGAACCTTCTACAGCCGTTGTTTTGGTTGAGTTACCGTTGTTTGGAGATATCGCTTCAACCTTGTCTTGATTATCTGAATCAACGCGAGAATCTGGTTGACAAAATTCCTCCCATCGCGCTTCAAGAGCATCAATATCTGCCCAATATTCTACAGTGTTGGCATCGCTAACCAGTCGTTCTTTGAGGAGCGATCGCTCCAACAATTTTTTCCTTGCCAGTCTCTGTTCGGTACTATTTAAACCTGTTTTTTCTTCAACCTCATCAACATTAATTTTTACCCAATCATCGGGATTTTCCAATTGAGATTGCCGCTCGAAAATATGCCAAAATAAAATAGCAGCCGTAACGCCGC
Organism: Aerosakkonema sp. BLCC-F183; assembly: GCF_041929145.1. Lineage (NCBI taxonomy): Bacteria > Bacillati > Cyanobacteriota > Cyanophyceae > Aerosakkonematales > Aerosakkonemataceae > Aerosakkonema > Aerosakkonema sp. BLCC-F183. Next base: position 34,112 of record NZ_JBHFNU010000119.1, read on the forward strand.
CAGTAACTTTAGCCAGCTTGGGATAGTAAACTGCCGAACAACCCAAATATTGCCACAATACTCCCAGTTTCAATTGTAAATACTCCCCATATTTATATTTTTTAGATTAAAGCGATCGCCAAACTCACAAATTTTCAGCGCGACCACCTAACTTTGCCACCACTTTAACTAACTCGGCTGGCTCAACAGGCTTGGTTACGTGCATCTGGAACCCTAACTTCAGAGCTAGTTTGCAGTCTTCATCCCTAGCATACGCCGTCAGAGCAACAGCAGGTGTCTCTCCCCCTTCCTTTGCATCCAACGCCCTCACCTTGCGGATTAAACTATAACCATCTTCCCCCGGCATCCCAATATCGCTCACCAGTACATCCGGCTTCCACTGACAAACAGCTTCCAACCCTTCCGCCGCCGACCCTACAGTCGTCGCTTGGGCACCATATTCTTCCAGTACAAAAGTCAGAAATTCGCGAGAGTCAGCATCATCATCAACTACAAGTACCCGCAAACCATTGAGGGGACTGGAGGCTGGCGACTGGGGAGTTTTGGCTGGCGACTGGGGAGTGAGTGGAACGAGCTGTTTGAGCAAGGGTAGCTTGACGGTAAACGTTGTTCCCAGTCCTTCTCCCGGACTTTCTGCACAGACACTTCCACCGTGCAACTCCAGTAGGCGGCGCACAATTGCCAAACCAAGTCCCAGTCCGCCGTGCTTTCTGGTAGTAGAAGAATCCGCTTGACGGAAATAATCAAAAACATAAGGCAGAAAGTCAGCGCTGATACCTTTCCCCGTGTCGCTTACCTTGATTTGGACATAGGAAATTTCCGATTTCAGATTTAAGATTTTAGATCGATCTAATTTCTCATTTGCGGTCAAAGCAGTATTCTGATTTTCTATTTGCAATTCCTCCAGTCGAATTTCGACGCGACCTCCTTCTGGTGTAAATTTAATTGCATTCGAGAGCAAATTCCAGACAACTTGCTGCAAACGGCTGGGATCGCCCGAAACTAAGCCGACGTTGGGATCGATCGCACGCTCGATTTGAATTGACTTGGCTTGAGCCGCAAGGCTTACGGTTTCGATCGCCGCTTCGATAGTCGATTTTAAATTAACAGAACATATATTTAAGTTGATTTTTCCCTGCATGATGCGGGAAACATCTAGCAAATCTTCAATCAGTTGAGTTTGTATCTTAGCATTGCGTTCGATCGTTTCAATTGCTTTAGCAGTGGTTTCCTCATCAAACTTGCGACTTCGCAGCAGCTTTGCCCAACCCATAATCGGATTGAGAGGCGAGCGCAACTCGTGAGACAACACCGCCAAAAACTCATCCTTAATCCGATTTGCTTGCGCTAATTCCTCCGCTTGTTGCCGTAAGCGATTTTCCAATTTCTTGCGCTCTGTCAAATCGATCGCAAAGAAAACCCCACCTGACAAAGTATCCTCAAAACAGGCACCACCAAGCAAAACCGGGACATAACTGCCATCTTTGCGAATGTATTCCTTCTCGTAAGTACCGCAAGAACCAAACTGTGAAATATCTTTACTTTTTTGCGCTTCCCTAGCAATATATTCTGGTGGCGTGATATCTTTCCAATGCAATTTTTTATCAAGAAAATCTGACCGCGTATATCCTATTAACTCCAAAAAAGCATCGTTCGCATCAGTGACGTAACCGTTTTTATCCCAAAAACCCATCGCGATCATCTTTGATTCAAACACACTTCGGAATCGCGCTTCGCTTTGACGCAGTGATTGCTCTGTTAGCTTGTACTCAGTCACATCAGTGGTAATGCCAAGTGCAGATTCGATCGAACCATCCATAGCCAACTCAGGCACCAGGCGAGCTTGATAGTAACGTGTTCCATTCGGTGTCGGGAAATTAAATTCCCAAGTCTTATCAGTCCCCGTTTCAAATACTTCTTTGATGCACGTTTGCCAGTCAGTATAAATTTCTTTGGGAAATCCCAGTTCGGCGTGAGTTTTACCGATGAATACTTCTGGCGGCATTCCCGTTGCTTTTTCGATTGCCCGGTTTACATAAACGTGACGAAAACTTCGATCGATGCGTGCAATAATGTCGGGCGAATTTTCCGCCAAAGCTTTAAACTCTTGTTCGCGACGGTAGCGTTCTTCTTCTGCCCGCTTGCGCTCGGTCACATCCAAAACAAGAGACAACACAGAAACTAAATTTCCCGATTCATCTAAGAGCGCCGAGTTGTACCATTCGCAATAGATAACATCTCCATTTTTTGTATAATTGCGGTTGTGTGAAGTATTGCTTTCTGAGATGCCATTGATTAAATTATTGATGACACTATTAACATCTTCAATATCTTCATTATAAATGAATTCCCACTCATAAAATTTTTTCCCTATTACTTCCACCGCTGACCAACCGAATACTCTTTCCGCTTCTTTCGACCACCAAGATATGCGAAAATCGCGATCCCACTCTACGACTGCCAGCGGTGAATTTTCCACGTGAAAAGTGAGTTTTTGCAGAGCATTTCGCAGTGCAGATTCTGCCTTTAAGCGGTTAGCGCGTTCTCTAGCTTCGTTGAGAGCGCGACGTACCGATGGGCCAAGCCTTCCTAACCGTTGTTTCAGCACATAGTCTGTAGCGCCGTTTTTGAGAGTTTCGATCGCCAGTTCCTCACCCAGAGTAGCAGATACAAAGATGAACGGCACTTGCGGACAAGTAGTGCGAGCAATTTCCAAAGCCGAAATCCCATCAAACGCTGGCAGGGCATAGTCTGCCAAAATCAGATCGAAACAGTTTTTTTCCAGCGCCGCCACAAAGTCAGCCCGCGTTTCTACGCGCACCAAATCGCAATCAATACCAGCATCTTTCAGATTGGCATCAATTAGTTCTGCATCTAGCAGACTATCTTCTAGCAGGAGAATACGCAGTACTTTCACGAGACACCAACCTATCTTCAAGCTCTTAATTGCTGAACATTGGATACGGGAGGCATGGAACCGGGTGGCGGCTGATTTACCACAGCCCAGAAAAGCCCTACTTCTTTAATAACGTTAACAAATTCGGCAAAATTTACCGGCTTGACTACATAAGCATTTACTCCCAAATCGTAGCTTCTGAGCAAATCTTTTTCCTCGCGGGAAGAAGTTAGCATCACTATCGGTATTTTTTTCAAAGTCGCATCCGACTTCAACTGTGTTAACACTTCCAACCCGTCCACTTTGGGCAATTTCAAATCCAGCAACACCACGACAGGATTGCCTTCCAAACGCAGCTTAAAAATTCCCCGTCGATAAAGATAATCTAGCGCTTCCTCACCGTCGCGCACCACGATTACTTCGTTCGCTAAATGATTTTCAGCTAGCGCTGCCAAGGTTAGCTCTACATCTTGCGGGCTGTCTTCAACTAGGAGAATTCGCTTTAATTCCATTCAGCCTCCTGTGCCGTTAGATTTGGCAAGGAAAAATAGAAGGTAGCACCTTCATTTGGTGTAGCTTCCGCCCAAGTTTGTCCTCGATGACGATGGATAATTCGACGGACATTAGCCAATCCGATGCCAGTTCCCTGGAACTCTTCCTCACTGTGCAAGCGTTGAAACACACCGAAAAGTTTCTGTACGTAACGCATATCGAATCCTACACCATTATCGCGGACAAAGAACACAACTTCATTTTCTTTGCTGATGCTGCCAATGGCTATCTCGGCTTGCTGGCGTGTCTGGGTGTATTTAACTGCATTGCCAATCAGATTCTGTAAAACTAGGCGTAACATGGAAAGGTCGCCTTGTACTGCGGGTAATTCCTCAATTTGCCAAACGACAGTGCGTCCGTTGGTTTCCATTTTTATATCGCGTTTAACTTCTTTAACCAATTGATTCATATCAATTAAGGTGTAGCGCATTTGCGTGCGCCCCATGCGGGAAAATGCCAACAAGTCATCTACGAGGATTCCCGCTTTTTTTGATGTTTCTGCTATAGTTTTGAGATAGCGCTGGCTGGTTTCATCTATAGTTCCTGTGGAGTTAACTCGTTTCAGCAGCAACTCTACAAAACCGCTAATATGGCGCAGCGGCGCACGCAAATCGTGAGAGACAGAATAGGAGAAAGATTCCAGTTCGCTGTTAGTTGCTTCCAGTTGTGCGGTACGCTCCTTTACTCTTTGTTCCAAATTTTCGGTGAGTTGTTTGATTTCGGCTTCTGCTTGTTTGCGATCGGTCACGTCTGCGATCGTCAGCAGTCTACCCAAACACTCGCCGTTTTCGCTCACAATAACATTGGTGGAGACAATCGCCCATAGTTGCGTACCATCTTTGCGCCAAAAACAAATATCCTGTTGTTGTGTGCGATCTTGTTTAGATAGCCACTCCTTCTCCTGTGCTTCCAGCCGCGATTCTTTTTCCATAAACTCCAACACAGAGCGATCGAGTATTTCCTCTACCCTGTAGCCCAGCATTTCTGCCATACGCTGATTAACGTAGTCTATTCGTCCTTCCCGATTTATTGTGCAAATGCCTTCGTTGGCAGTATCTACCAGACGACGATACCGTTCCTCGCTTGCTTGTAGCTTCATCAAGTTTACGGAGAGTCGCCAATTAGCCGTTTGTAGCGCATTACACAACACGCTAAACAGTATCCCTTGCGCTGCAAACAATAGCAGTCTGGCGCTGTTGTTCACATCCAGAGTCAAGGGAGAGATGGGATGTAAGAAGAAAAAAGTGCTAAGTACAGCTGACAAAAAGGTGGCTAGCAATCCCGGCCTCATACCACCGTACCAGGCGCTTATCATGACAGCCCCATAAAACAGCAGAAAAGGTGTCTTTTTCATGGTTACCCAGGAGTCTAGCAGCAGCATCAGCAGCAGCGAAACCCCAACAGCCAGCACTGCTACCCCGTAGCGCTGAATCTGAGATCGTGTTATATTTGACATGAATTTCTCTGATTGGAATAATATATCCACCTTTAACAAAACTTTTTTTACCTTAAGGTGGATGAATTATGTTTGGCATTAACCCTACGGCTTATATTTTAATTAATTCTTCAGATGGATCTTTGGGCAGATATCGAAAGTTGTTGAAAATCTCGTTGTTTGTTTGCGATAACGTGATAATATTGTAAGTTTTTTTGATTCGCGATCACCTAAAATCGCGGTGTTATTTGCTTGATTACTGGCCTACCAGCTAACTATAGTTGGTAGCTTTCTTCAGATTAATTGTTACCCAATTAAGCGGCAGAGAACGGGTGCGATCGAAATTAATTGAGAAGATTATTTCCGTCAACTAAATAGTGATAAGGGTGCCAAAGCGATCGCGCCAAACCCACACCCATATGCTTCGGGTTGATTGGGAAGTCATGCTATCTTGTGCGATCGCAGTTCAAAGTTAAGTACCATCATCTTTGATTTGGTGAGAAAGTATGTCAAAATACCCTTGATCTGGCGCGACGCGCCATCTAAGTGCATTTAAGTGCATCTAACCTAACAAGTCAGATGGTGAGTAAAAAATCAGAACAAAACTTGCTTGCGCCATCGCCAGCCAATGAAGACCACCCCCTCAAAGCCTTTGGGTGGGATGTGCGTAAGCCTATGTGGTCGCTGGCACTCTTGCTGATGGGTTTTACCTTATACTCAGGCACCTTATTCGCAGGAATCTTTGTTGGCCCAGAATACAGCGTTTGGACGGATCTGCTAGGGTCGATCGCGATCGGTAACTCGATCTTGGGTATCTATGCTGCCGCACTCGCTTACATTGCTGCCAAAAGCGGACTCAGCACGGCGCTGATGGCAAGGTTTAGTTTCGGCAAGGTCGGTTCTCAGTGGGTTGAGTTTATGCTGAGTTTCACGCAAATTGGCTGGTATGTGTGGGGTTCAGCTATAATTGCTCAGTTGCTAAATAAATTACTGGGTATACCCATTTTCTTAAATTGGTTAACTATTTTAGTTTGTACTTATTTGTTTTGCATTACGGCTTATATCGGCTATCGAGTCATGGATTGGCTCAGCCGTATTGCCCTCTCTACAGCACTTTTTGCCATGTTCTGGAGTGTGGCGATCGTCATGACTAAAGTCGGCGGGATGGAAAGTTTACAAGCGCTCGCACCAGCAAGACAATTAGCATACGGTCAGATATTAACCTTTGTTATCGGTCTGTTTATTGCAGGTGCTACTCAAATTTATCAAAATCCTTATTTCCCTAAAATCCGAATTCAAGATGTCATCATCGTGATAGTGGCATTCTTCTTTGCGAATGGGTTTTTAATGCTGTGCTGTGCTTTTAATGCGCTGTTTTACAACAATGTCGATATTGTACAGATGATCGGCAATCAGGAATTGTTATTTGCAGGTTTGCTGCTGTTGTTTGTCAATATGTGGACAACACAAGATAACGCGATCGCTGCTTTCTCAGCAATAAGTGCTGAGGTATTCCACAGAAATAAGCGAATGGCTTTTTTTGTGGGCAGTGCAATATTAGCATTGCTGCTATCTTTGGGAGGCATATACAAAATGCTGATTCCTTATCTGATTTTACTGGGAACTTTTATTCCACCCATCGGCGGCGTGATTGTGTCCGATTACTGGCTAGTTCATCAAGGCAAGTTTCCCGACCCAGAAAAAGCGCGATCGGCATTTAATTGGGCGGGGATTTCTGCTTACGGGGTAGCAAGTGCGATCGCTCTCTTTTCTCCCGGCATTAAACCCATCAACGGCATCGTCGCCGCCATAATCATTCACTTTTTAGCCAGTAAAATCATCGCTTATTTATCATCTTGAAATTCCTCAAACCCTATGCCCGATTCTCCATCCCTTATACCCGATCGCCAAATAGCTGAATATGTCGATCGCATGGCAGAGTTAATCGATTTGCCCATCGATCCGGAACACCGACCGGGTATAATCGCCAACATGACTCGAATTGCCCAAGTTGCCCAACTGGTCAACGAATTTCCCCTGCCCGAAGAAATCGAAGCCGCTACAATATTTACACCATGATGCAAGCCTATCCGGATGCCATTCAAATTGCCTCTGTAGTGCGGGGGCAGGAAGTTTCCGCCAAGTCGATCGTTGCAGCTGCATTAAGTCGAATTGCCGATCGCAATCAGAGGTTGAATTGTTTTACTACTGTGATGGCAGATAGCGCCTTGGCAGATGCAGAAACAATCGATCGCCAAATTGCCCAAGGCAAAGACCCAGGTGTATTGGCAGGTGTGCCGATCGCAGTTAAAGATTTATTGGATATCGCCGGTATAACTACCTTAGCAGGATCGAAAATTAACACCGCAAAACCTCCTGCTACCCGCGATGCTACCGCCGTCGCCAGACTCAGACAAGCCGGTGCCGTACTGGTGGGCGCTACTAATATGGATGAGTACGCTTACGGCTTTGTGACCGAAAACAGCCATTACGGTGCTACCCATAACCCCCACGATTTCAACCGAGTCGCTGGCGGTTCCTCTGGCGGTTCTGCCGCTGCGGTTGCTGCCGGTTTAGTGGCCATTAGTCTCGGTTCCGATACCAACGGTTCCATTCGCGTACCCGCAGCTTTTTGCGGCATCTTCGGTTTGAAGCCTACTTACGGTCGTTTGTCAAGAGCGGGAGCGGTATTATTTGCGGGCAGTTTCGACCATATTGGGCCGTTTGCTCGGTCGGTGCGCGATCTTGCCGCAGTTTTTGACGTGCTTCAAGGCGCAGATCCGGCAGATCCGGTTTGTACAACTCGTCCGCCAGAACGCTGTTTGCCGCAGCTAAATCTGGGGATTGAGAATTTGCGAATTGCTGTGGCAGATGATTATTTTAGTGGAGGGGCGGAACTAGAAGCGTTAGATGCGGTAGCAAAAGTTGCCAGTGCTTTGGGTGTGAAAGATACGGTGACGATACCGGAAGCAGAGAGGGCAAGGGCAGCAGCGTTTGTAATCACGGCTAGTGAAGGTGCTAATTTACACTTAAAAGATTTGCGATCGCGCCCGCACGATTTCGATCCGGCAACACGCGATCGCTTTTTGGCAGGTGCGTTAATGCCGGCAAGCTGGTATATTCAAGCACAGCGGTTTAGGCAGTGGTATCGCGATCGCGTTCGGGAAATCTTTGAAAATGTCGATATAATTCTCGCCCCCACAACACCCTGTATTGCACCTCCCATCGGACAAGAAAAAATGGTAATTGCCGGGGAAGAAATGTTAGTTCGTCCCAATTTGGGTAGATTTACCCAACCTTTATCATTTATCGGTTTACCTATTATTTCTGTTCCCATTCAGCGTGAAGGGAATCTGCCTTTGGGAGTGCAAATTATTGCCGCACCTTACAACGAAGCGTTAGTTTTACGAGTAGCGGCATTTTTGGAAGCGCAAGGAATTGTCACTGCGCCAGTAGTTCAATAGATATCTCCAAAAATTTTTGTGGGGTAGGCATCCTGCCTGCCGAGTGAGATTCTTTTCTGGATATGTCTAATAGATATCTCCAGAAATTCTTGTGGGGTAGGCATCCTGCCTGACGAGTGAGATTCTTTTGGAGGAGATGGAGATGTATAATGAGAAGGGCGATCGCATTTACTCTTTTCCCGCGCAAAGAATATCTATGACACCGCAAAGGGTCACCCCACCCCCAACCCCTCCCCGTCTACGGGGAGGGGAGTTAGGATCGGAGGGGAAAAAGAATGATACAAATGATACATAATTTTGTGGTAGGAAGGGAGTAATCTGTTTATTCGATCCTCCAGTCATAGATCGTGCTTTGTTCTTTAGGCTCGTTATTTGCCGTTGATACAAAAAGAGTTTGTCCTCTGGCATTTCTAAATTGAAACAAACAAAGCCCTAATCCCGTTCCAGAACAATCCACAATTTCTGAATAGCCTTTTTTGATTAAAGAATCAATCACACCGGTGCGATTTGGATTATTTACTTGTTCCGAGTTAGGTATAGGTCGCCACCCTCGCTGAATTAAGAGAGTCCTGGCTTGCGCGTAATTCATGTTTCGCCGCAGTCTGGGCAATGATTGTGCAAAAGATGAAAATTGCACTGAAAAAATTGTAGTTATAAGCACACCGGAAAAGAGTAATTTATTCATTGTTTTTTGCTCACCCATGTTCTAGACCTTAAATAAGGATAAATGTTAACAATGTGTAAATACCTAAGCATTGTCATAAAAAAATAAGTTATCATATTGGGTAAGGTTGAAGACTTGATTAAAATTATAGTATAATTCAAGCATCGGCTTTGAAGATTTGAACAAAACTAGGACATAGTTCCTCACTCACTATATGCCTGAGATAATTGAAATCCCGGCTGAACTAACTAAATTTCAATTTCCTGAAGCTGTCCAAGAACGTCTTCAATTCTTACTCGATCGCCAAGATGCAGGCGAACAACTAACTCAAACGGAGCGAGAGGAAGCAGAAGGGCTTGTTGAATTGGCAGAATTTTTATCTCTACTTCGCTTAAGGTCGCAGCGTATTATTAAGCAAGGATAAATGTCAACAATTCCCGCTTCCTTACGTCAATTGGTGGTTCAAAGAGCAGGCGAACGCTGTGAGTATTGCTGTTTGTCTCAAGCAGGGCAAGCAGCTACATTTCATATAGACCATATCACTCCTGTCGTCGCAGGTGGCGCAACAATCGCAGAGAATTTAGCACTTGCCTGCGTATCCTGTTCGCTACGAAAGGGTGCTAGACAAACGGTTGAAGATGCAGAAACGGGCGAGGTAGTACCAATCTTTAATCCTCGCCAACAAGTTTGGAAAGAACACTTCCGTTGGGATGGCGTGCGAGTTGTTGGATTAACAGCTACGGGACGAGCGACCATTGAGGCACTCAACATGAATCGTGCAATTATGTTAGCAATTCGGTCAGAGGAGGAACTTCTCGGTCGTCACCCACCACCTTGAGAAAGTCGAGCGATCGCTTCCCTTCAGCTTTCGCGATCGCCTCCTTCTGTTGGTAAAGTAAGTAAAGTGCGATCGCTCCCGATTCCCTAAAATTTGCAGTAAATTTGCTTATTATTTTATCTAATCGTATACCTCATAAGTGTAGTCAGGACTGCCACCAGTCCGGATCGTCTCGAAAGCCTTCATTTCTCTTCCGTTTCCTTTACAGCGATTTGAATTAGCAGCATCCCGTATATTCCATGAAGCTTGAACCTGCACCCAGATGACACATCTACGAGTATTACCCGATGCAACTACTCCAGTGGGAGTTTCTGCATAAACTCCTATCTCTGCATTGCTAACTCTTCCTCTGAAAGCTGAACCACAATTTCCTGGGTCAAGCTGTAACCATCCTCTAGACCATGTTTGCCCTTGTTGATCTGTCCACGATATTGCAACATAAGCTCTCCCAGCCGCCTTGTTACAAACAACAAAATCTGCACGCGCTGGAGTAGCGAACATCAAAGCAGCCGACGAAATTAAGATACTAGCCGACGAAATTAACAACTTCTTCAACATATAACAAGTAAAATCCAGTAATCTTTTTTACTTTATTCCCAGCATCTCAACGGTGTCATCACATCTGACTGGCGGAAAAAGACGGAAAAAGACGGGAGTTATATTAAATATGTTTACAAGGGGCGGATAATGACGGATAATGGCGGATAATGACGTATAAATTAAGATTCAAGTCATCGGCTATGGACACAACAGAGGTGTTAAAGTATTTGGACGAACTCGTTTTCGCTCAAACGGGCAAGCACCTCGATAGTCTGCAAAGAGCAATTATTAAAGGCGTTATCAGCGGTCGGAAATACGCGGATATTGCCAAAGAATATCAATGTACGCGAGGTCACGCTAAAGATGAAGCTTATGCACTTTGGCAGCTTCTTTCTGAAGCGTTGGGAGAAGATTTGAATAAATCGAATTTTCGGGCTTGTGTGGAAAGATTAGGTTTTTATAATTCTCAGTATAAAAGTAAAATATTTGGTCATTCTATTGTTGGTAGTAATATTAACTTTTGCCCTAATCCTTCAGAAGCCAACGAAAAATCACAATTAGAAAATTTAGAATCAATAATTTCAGAAACTCCTACCCCTGTTAACGGCAAGTCTAACAATATCGAAACCGGACGAAAGCTCGCTAAACTAGAAACGATACCGCGATTAATAAAAATTGGCTTAACGGCAGAGCAAATTGCCCAAGTACTCGATTTGCCCCTGGAGGAAGTACAGGAAAAGATGTGATAATAGAGATAGAGATTGAAGATTGAGTTAAGCAAGCGACCAAAGCCATGAAAACATCGACTCAGGTAAACGATATTTTGCAAGCCATATCTGACCTCGCTCTTGAAGAACAGTTTTATATTGCTGAAATTCTTAGCAAACGGATGATCGAATTGAGAAGAAACCAAATAGCCTTAAGATGCTCAGAAGCTGAAGAAAATTATAGATTGGGCAATGTTCAAACTGGTACAGTTGAAGATTTGATGAAGTATTCAAGCAATGATTGAAATTATTTGGGATGAGGCATTTCTACGAATATTGAAAAAGTGGCGAAAGAAACATCCTGAATTGGTTGAAAGATTTCAGGAAAAGCTATCTCTTTTTATCAAAGAGCCATTTCATCCATCTTTGAAAACGCATACTTTAAGTGGAAATCTGGAAGGTTACTGGGCATTGAGTATTACATACGAGCATCGCCTTGTCTTTAAATTTATCTCAGACAGCAAAGTGTTACTAATCGATCTTGGAACTCACGATGAAGTTTACTAACAATTTCTAGGCTCAAACATCACACTAAGTTAGCGATCGTCAGGTGAGCGAGGTGCATATTGTTCGATTTTAACTGAGGGATTCCACTTCTGGTAATGCGATCGCTTTGATAGTTAAATTATGGAAACAAGTTGTCAATATCTCTCGCTTGGTGTAAAACTCTGACAACTTCAATACCATCTGCAATTTTATTGTAAAAGATAATGTATGGCTTGACAGGAAAACTCCTAAGCCCTGCCACCAGATCGTCGCGTTGGTTGCCTATATTAGGAAACTGAGATAACATGGGAAGCCGATCCAAAATTTGGGCAATCTGTTTGTCAGCTAAGAGTTCATCTTGCTGTTTTAGGTAAACCCAAATATCTTCTAAATCTCGCTCTGCCTGCCATGATAAACGGTAGCGGTTCACTCGGATTTCTCCTGCTCTAGTCGCTGTTTGCCCCGTATTTTGATAGTTTCCAGCAAATTGGGTAGTGTGGAATCATCATACTCAGCGTACTCTCCATTTTTAAGTTGTTCCATACCTATTGCGATGTCACGCTGTAAAGCTTCCCATTTATTTTGAAGTTCCTCATCAGACAAGGATGGATACTGAACTTTTTGCGCTAAAATTCGCCGTTCCTCTTCGGTAAGAGAAAGGATAATTTGAGCAAGGGAGTCAATCAATTTAGTGTTGATTGAAGCAGTAGTTTGGCTCATAATCCGAATTTTTAACTTTTTCTATTATTATAGTGGAAGCAAAGCCAACTTACAATTAATTTGATAACGAGCTAATGAACGGTATTAAACTCCAAACCCATGTCGGACGGGAGTGAAGTGCGATCGCATCTGATGCGAGATAAAATAAAAGCGATCGCCTCCTTCTGTTGGTAGAGTGAGTGGGAGAACGATCTCCCTGCTATTAATAGTAACTGCAACCCTTAAAATAGTTATAATTTGGTAGACTCTGACAAGTTGTTTCGTTGACAAGAGCAAACATATTGTATCCACCACCACCCACACCTGCAATCCGGTAGACAACCCCCGAACCGTTGTCAACTTGCAAACTACCGTTGTAGCTCATATTCTTGACTTGTACGAACTGCGAACCCAATCGATAATTATACCCAGAAACTGAGCCGCCATCTGGTTTCACACCAAACATATTTCGCCCACCGCCGCCTGTGGATTTAATTTTGACCAATACAGGTCGATTACCACCTTCCAGAACACCTGCTACAAAGAGAACATTATGCTCAGGCACCCACATCATGCCATAAAACTGCCCGAACTTCTGTTCACCTAACCATTTTCCCGTACTTGCCTCAGTTTTAGTCAGTACTTTACCTTCATTATTGATTGAAATGTTGACATCGCCAATCTTTAAGTTTGAAGTTGAAAACAAACCATCAGCAGATACAGGAACCGTCGAGAAACCTATCATTGCCAAAGATAGGATTGTTACTTTCTTGAGCATAAATTCCCCTTGTAGTAATCTTTTTTACTTTATTCCCAGCATCTCAACAGTGTCATCACTTATGACTGGCGGATAAAGGCGGATAATGACGGGAGTTTTATTAAATATGTTTACAAGAGGCGGATAATGGCGGATAATGGCGGATAATGACGTATAAATTAGGATTCAAGTCATCGGCTATGGACACAACAGAGGTGTTAAAGTATTTGGACGAACTCGTTTTCGCTCAAACGGGCAAGCACCTCGATAGTCTGCAAAGAGCAATTATTAAAGGCGTTATCAACGGTCGGAAATACGCGGATATTGCCAAAGAATATCAATGTACGCGAGGTCACGCTAAAGATGAAGCTTATGCGCTTTGGCAGCTTCTTTCTGAAGCGTTGGGAGAAGATTTGAATAAATCGAATTTTCGGGCTTGTGTGGAAAGATTAGGAATTGATAAATCTAAATATAAAAGTCAAATTATCGGTCATTATGTTATTGGTGGTAGTATTAATAACTGTCCCAATCCTTCAGAAGCCAATGAAAAATCAGAGTTAGGAAATTTTGAATTTTTTGTTAAAGAAGCTACATCTGTTAACGGCAAATCTAACAATATTGAAACTGCTCGAAAACTAGCTAAATTAGAAACCATACCGCGATTGATAAAAATTGGCTTAACGGCAGAGCAAATTGCCCAAGTACTCGATATGCCTCTTGAGGAAGTAGAGCAAAGGCTACAATAGAGAAACTTAACTAAGGAACTAAGCCGGAAAAAGCCAAAAATATGACCCAAGAACTGATAGATTTAAGAACCAGTATATTAGAAGAACGCTACAGCGATGCTTTGGCGATCGTAGATGAATTAGAAGGCATGAGTAAACAAGCTGTTTTGCGGACGATTAAATCTCATTTACTTGTTTTGTTGATGCACTCGATCAAAAACCTGACTTATAACCATTCTGCTAAAGAATTACCAGCGCTAATTGAGGCGCATTTGGCAAAGTTACCGGGTGGTGAAGACTGGCGCGATCGCAGAAAATAGAATTGGGATAAAAAATAATGGACACAATAGATAAGAGGTAATCATGGGATTTTTGAGATTTATTTTAGCAGTTAGCGTTCTGATTTTTCACTCCCATCCAATTGCTGGTATCAAGCTTGTTGGCGGTCAGATAGCCGTGCAATCATTTTTTATAATCTCTGGTTTTTATATGGCTTTTATTTTAACTGAAAAATATGTCGGTAATGGTTCTTATAAAGCATTTATGAAAAGTAGGTTGGTAAGATTATTTCCTGCTTATTGGGCGGTGATAGTTTTGGTTGCAATGTTTTCTTTACTGCATTCTTACTTACTGGGAGGAGGTCTTTTCTTACAAAGCTGGATGGCTAATTGGCAATCGGTAAACATATTTTCAAAAATTTATTTATTATTTACTAATGTTTTTATATTTGGACAAGATATTGTCATGTTTTTGCAGCTGCATCAACCAGATGGCTGGCTCTTCTTTACCTCAAACTTTACACAATCTCAACCTCAAGTCCATACATTTTTGCTTATACCTCAAGCTTGGTCTCTCAGTATAGAATTGCTATTTTATTGCATTGCGCCTTTACTTGTAAGGCAAAGTTCATTTGTTATAGTAATACTGATATCGCTGAGTTTGTTATTAAGAATAAGCCTTTATTCAGTAGGTCTAAATTACGACCCGTGGACTTATAGGTTTTTTCCGACAGAATTAGCGTTTTTTATGTGTGGAATCATCTCTTATAGAATTTATAGCAAATTTAAAACCCATAAATTCCAACACCAAAACCTTTTGTATTTAACTTTATTTGTATATGCTTTGACAATTTTATTCCCATTTATGCCAGGAGTTATCATCAAACAATGGTTGTATTACATAATGATAATGGTGAGCATCCCATTTATGTTTATCTATACCCAAAGAAGTAGAGCCGATCGACTTTTGGGAGAATTATCTTATCCCATCTACATAGCTCATGTTTTTGTAATTGTTTTAATTGAAAGAATAGTATTAAGTACTTTCTTAAAGAAAGTACTCCAAGGGCAACAGGATTGGATTTTGAATAACTTTTTAGGAATCGCGGCTTTGTTTTTAACAACCTGGCTTGCTATTTTGTTAATTAAACTACTGGTAGAACCGATAGAAGCCTACAGACAGAGCATAGCTAAAAGATTACTAGAAAAAAACCTCAACAGTAAACAAGAAATCTAAATTGGGCATTAAGCTCGCGATCGTCTAAAAGCGTCGGTTAGTGGATGAGCTAAAAATTAGCTTGCAGAAAAGATAAGAGGTAATTGGCAATGGTAAAAATTTCTTACCGTTACCCATTACCCATTACCTATCACCCACCCATAAAATGCTCGATCGCATCTGGATGAGACGGCAAATCGGCTGTGATTACCTCGCTACCCGACTCGGTGACTAAGACATCATCTTCAATGCGAATTCCTCGCACATCGGAAAACTCAGCCAAACGATCCCAATCCACAACTTCTTGATATTGTTCGCGTTTGTCTGGGTAATTCAAAAGCGACGGGACTTGATAAAAACCGGGTTCGATCGACACCAGCATACCAGCTTGTAGAGGTCGATCCAGACGCAGGAACTTCAAACCGGGACGATCGCTGCGAATTCGTCCCAACTCGTACCCAGCCAAATCTCCCAAATCCTCCATATCGTGGACATCCAAACCGATCGGATGACCGACGCCGTGAGGGAAAAATGCCGTGTGAGCGTCCATTTCCACCAATTCTTCCACATCCCCCTTCATAATGCCCAGATCCAGCAGCCCTTGGGTGAGGGTAGTTGCGGCCAGCATATGAATATCTTTATACTCCACACCGGGACGTATCTTAGAAATGCAAGCATCGCGAGCTGCCAGCACCACTTCGTAAATAGCGCGTTGAGTGGGGGAAAATCTACCAGAAACCGGCCAAGTGCGGGTCACATCAGATGCCCAACCCATCGCCGTTTCCGCACCTACATCCGCCAGCAGCAAATCTCCCGGTTGCAGGGGGTTGTGATAGCGATCGTTGTGGAGAACTTCCCCGCGAACCGTGACAATACTATTGTAAGCACAAGTCATGTTCCGAGCGATGATGACGCTTTCCATTGCCGATCGCACTTCCGCTTCCGTTTTGCAATGGCGCGTTCCAGCCATCCCGGATTTATGAGCGTCAACTGTAGTAGCCGCCGCTTTTCGCAACTCTGTTAAAGCACCGGCATCCTGCTGAAGGCGCAATTTGACGATCGCGTATGCTAAATCCCAATCTATCCAACTCAGGGAAGATGCCGAATACAACCAGCGATTGAGTATACCAGATTGTTGGTGGTTGAGCATCACATCCTGCACTGGAATTGTCGCACAACCTTGCGATCGCCACCTCAGTTCTCCCATCGGGTGAGCTGTGTTAGCCCCGATCAACTCAGCAATTTCCTCTCGCGTCGGCTGTTTTCCATGCCACAGGGAATCTTCCGGATTCGGGTCATCCACGAACAGTTCCAGTCTGCCCGCCTCCATACGAATTGCTGCATTTTCCAGAGGTAGCCCCGCAAAATAGAGAAAGTGACTGCTGGCGCGGAACGGCAATTTATTTGCCGGATAATTGCGAGATGGGGCGCATCCTGACCAGAGAACCACGGGGAAATCAATCAGCTCGAAAAGTCGCTTCCGCCGCTTGCGGAGTGTGTCTGCCAGGGTTTTGGCTTCACCAAGCGTGTCGGAATGAGAATTTTTTAGCGACGCCGTTAGCGAAGCTATGTCCAAGGCAATAGGCATCTCGGTCGTGACTTGCATCATAGAAAGGTACAATCCGGGAGCATCTCACTCTTGTCAGAATACCAAAAGAGTCTAAATTCGACAGACTAATAAAGATGTCTTTTAAACCCAACAATTGTGAAAGCGCTATGCTGCTTGGGGATTGGCCTCTAGCTCAACTGCCTGGGTTAAGCCGCGAAAACCAGTCTCAACTGCTGGAATGCGGCATTGCCACAACTGGGCAGCTAATTCTTTGGGCCAATTCTCCCGCTAGTAGGCAGGCACTGGCGAATCAGTTACAGATCCACGTTCAGTACGTTAATAAATGGGTTGCTTTGGCGGATCTGGCTCGCGTCCCCAGCGTTGGCTGCCATTATTGCGGACTATTATTGCACGTCGGTGTTTGTTCTTTGACACTCCCCGCTAATCAAGATGCGGGGATTCTTGGTTCAACGAGAGTCCTTGTCTAGAGTCATTGCTGATTCTTGATAGAGGGACAACTCTTCCCAAGCGTTGAGAGCGTCTTGCGCCCTAGTTCCGGTATGCCCTACCGTACTTAATGCTTTTATCAAGATATTAATCGCCGCGTTGGTATCACGACACAGCACTAATCCACAACTACATTTATGCGTCCTAGTGCTAAGCGTTTTCTTAACTTCCTTACCACAAGAAGAGCAATTAGCGCTAGTGTATTGAGGCGGAACAGCTACAGTTATTTTCCCGTAAACCCTTCCAAAATACTCCAACCATACTCGAAATTGATACCAAGCTGCATCGCTAATGGATAAAGCTAGTTTGTGATTCTTAACCATGTTTCTCACCTGCAAATCCTCGTAGGCAATCAAGTCGTTAGACTGAATTACGCATTGAGCTAATTTACAAGCCCAATCTTTACGCTGCCTACTAACTTTTAGGTGAAATCTAGCTAATTTCTGTTTGGCTTTGATGTAGTTACTCGATCGCTTCTGACCCCGACGTAATTTTCTAGACACCCTTCTTTGTAGTCGTTTTAATGCTGTTTCTGCACGACGTAAAAATCTAGGGTTATCTACTTTATTTCCATCGGAATCCGTATAAAAATGAGTCAGCCCAACATCAAGCCCAATCATCCTTTTAGTTTGCTCTGTCTCGATTTCACGGTTGTAGGCTATACAGAATTGAGCATAATATCCATCTGCTCTTCTGACTAACCTAATCCGTTTAATGTCTGATAACTGATAAAAATGCAGGTCATAAGTTCCCAGCAGTTTAAGTTGGCCAATCTCAAAGCCATCAGTTAAGGTTAAATGCTTCCTATCAACTGAAAGCTTCCATCCGGTAGTTTTGTACTCAACGGAATGACCGCGTTTTTTAAATTTAGGAAATCCTTTTTTACCTACAATTTTCTGTTTACAGTGATCGTAAAACCGTGAAATTGCTGCCCAGGCTCTATCTGCGGATGCTTGTCTGGCCATTGAATTTAGTTTTTTAGCAAAGCTAAATTCAGATGCTAAAACTTTGCAGTAGGCGCTGAGGTCATACTTACCAATTTTGGAGTTGTCCAACCAATATCTAATGCACTTATTTCTGATAAACAAAGCGGTTCTAATCGCTTCATCAATTAGGCGATACTGCTGCGCTTTGCCTTTGAGTTTAAATTCGTACACCAGCATTGGCTCAATCTCCTTATGCCGTTATAATAGCGTAACGTTTTTTTTCTAGTCAAGTCTGACGGCGTTCGCTTTCTTCGTGCCGTAGGCATTATAAATTCGCGCCCGTCGCATGGCATCCACCGAATAAATTACGGTGGCTTTCATGCTCCTAATTTTCTTTAGGTAACCCAACTGGCTCAGATTCCCCCGCACAGATTACATCAACAAATTTTGCGATTCCAGGTAGCCACGATGCAGCGCCGCGACCTCTGTCCCTCTGTAGAGCAAGTTTCGCTGTGGATTCAACAAGCGCGATCGATTTGGGATTTGAGATTTTAGATTTTGGATTTTGGATTGTTTGCTATTTGCCATCGCCGATCGATCTGGATTTTGCTAAAATAGCGCTAACTTTTAGCCAGTACGCCATTGAGGAAAATGTCGGCAATTCCCTCTGCCATTTCCTTGATCGCTTGGGGTGAAGCTCCTGGCTCCATAATGGTATCGTGGCTAAAACCTGCGATCGCAAACATTCCCACAAACACATGGGCGACAATTTTGGGGTTCATCCGGCGATAAATACCTCTATCCATCGCCGTTTCAAAGAATGCTTCGGCTACATCCGTCATTTTGGCAATTACTTCCGACTGTACGCGATCGCGCAAATCTGGGTGAAATTGGGCTTCCATAAAGCAAACCCGCATCATATCCGCATTCGAGTGAAAATTCATCATCCGCCGTCGCATTACCTGCGCCACAGCTTCGTAACTGCCCATTTCGCTCAGTTCTGTCAGCAAGTCGGTCAGTATTTCTACCCATCCCTCTGTCGCCACTTCCACCAAAATCGCCTTTTTGTTGGCAAAATGTCGAAACAAAGTTCCTTCCGCCACTCCCGCCGCCGCCGCTAGATCGCGAGTCGTCGTACCATCATAACCTTGACGGGCAAACAACTTTTGCGCTGCTTTGACGATGCGAGTGCGCGTCGCTTCTTCTGACTGAGTGGTTCGCTGCAAAATTCCCATATAATTCTTTTTGTTTCCTGTATACAACCCGAAGTCATTCTATTGGCTTTATTTCCTGGTTTCCCAGATGCGATCGCGCCTTAATTTTTACCCGATCGGCTCATTTTTCTCCATTTCATCTGGAGACTAACGCAGCACCAACCGCAGGTTTCGCCACTTAGAGAAGCTATAATTTTTTCATCTTATCCCCCTTTTGCTTCTTTGGCTCCTAGCTCAGCCCTGTAACTTAACAAATTTGCTTAACTGTAAAATTTCTATACATCTCTTTACCTGAAAACCTGCGTCAAAGCACCTGGCTTTAGACATGGGGATGAAACCCACGCCCGCGATTTCAATCGCATCCCATCAAATATTAACAGCGAGCCATGCACAATCGGAAAGGGAAAATGTTAGTTGCTAATCGGGGATATTTTAGATATATTTGGCTTCGCTCTAAAGATGATAATAACTAATTATAGAGTAGAAAAATGTATTTTCGCGTTAACTAATTAAGATCGGGTATAATGAGCGAGTACCTTAATTTCAATGCAGGATTCCATATGCGTGTCCGTGCAATATGGTAAAAAAGCGTCAGCGACCAAATTCATCTTTTGTAAAGTCAAAAATTCAATCTAATCTATGATATCGCCTGCGTGGTTACTTCAGTTGACAATGCAAATAAAAAAAAGCTGGTGGCGTCAAGCGATCGCCACATTTTTATGTGTCGGGATGATGTGGTTGGGACTCCAACCACAAGCAGCTTTAGCGCGTAGCGAAAACAGAGTAGCAGCTGCATCAATTCAGCCGTATTTAGATCGAGTCATGCAGCGCGTCACCGAGTTTCGGCTCGATAACGGCATGAAATTCATCGTTTTGGAAAGACATCAAGCACCAGTAGTTTCCTTTCTCACCTATGCCGATGTCGGCGGTGCAAACGAGCCTGATGGCAAAACAGGCGTAGCGCACTTTCTGGAACATTTGGCTTTCAAAGGAACCACGCGCATAGGCACAAAAAACTACGCAGCAGAAAAGCCGCTACTGGACGATCTCGATAAATTATCGCAACAAATTCAAGCTGCTAAAGCCACAGGAAAAGAAGCAGAAGTTGCACAGTTACAAGACCAATTCAAAAAAGTGGAAGCGCAAGCAGCCGAGTTAGTCAAGCAAAACGAATTCGGTCGCATAGTTGAGCAAGCGGGAGGCGAGGGACTCAACGCCACAACTTCCACAGACGCCACCCGCTACTTCTACAGCTTCCCCTCCAACAAGCTAGAACTGTGGATGTCCCTAGAATCGGAACGGTTTCTCGACCCAGTGATGCGAGAATTTTATAAAGAAAAAGATGTCATCTTAGAAGAACGACGGCTGCGCGTCGATAACTCGCCCATCGGTAAAATGCTGGAAGCATTTATCGACACAGCTTACAAAGTACATCCCTATCGGCGTCCGGTGATCGGGTATGACGGAGATATCCGCAATCTGACGCGAGAAGACGTGCAGGAGTTTTTCGACACACACTACGTTCCCAGCAAATTGACGATCGCAATTGTCGGCGATGTCAACCCAGCAGAAGTCAAAAAATTAGCCCAAACTTACTTCGGTCGCTACAAAGCCAAACCGACAGCACCGGAAACATTAGCTGCGGAACCAAACCAAACGGAAACCAGAGAAATAACCTTGCAACTGCCTTCGCAACCTTGGTATTTAGAAGGATACCACAGGCCAGCAATGAATCATCCCGATAACGCGATTTACGAGATTATCGGTAGCATTCTCAGCGACGGTAGAACTTCCCGCCTGTACAAATCTTTGGTAGAAAAGCAGCAAATCGCACTCACCGCACAGGGTTTCAGCGGTTTTCCAGGAGATAAGTATCCTACAATGATGCTGTTTTACGCGCTGACAGCTCCCGGTCATACTGTAGAGGAAGTGGCGAAGGGGTTGCGATCGCAAATCGATCGACTCAAAACCGAACCAGTCTCCCCAGAGGAATTGGATCGGGTGAAAACCCAAGCGCGTGCGGGTTTGTTGGGAACCCTCGATTCCAATGATGGCATGGCATCTGCATTAGTGGAATACGAAGTTAAAACCGGTAGCTGGAAAAACTTGTTCAAGCAACTGGATGCGATCGCAGCTGTCACCCCCGCAGATATCCAGCGAATCGCACAAGCAACATTCCAACCCCAAAATCGTACCATTGGGCGTCTTCTGCCGAAAGAGTGACGATCGATATGCCACCGCAACTGATGCAGAAAACCAAAAAAACTGGAGTCCGGGAAAATTTGACACCCATGGGTGTCAAATTCCGAAGATAGAAAAATAAAGGATCGGGTCAGAGGGTCAAAAGTGTTTTTCAATCGCAAATCTAAAATTGGCATGAAGCGCAGTATTCTCAAAGCGATGAGGCTAATGGTGCTAACCGTACTGCTACTATTGCTGGTCAAGTTACCAGCCTCAGCGCAAACCGCACGGCATTATACAGAATTGACCTTTCCGCCGTTACCGGAAATAAAAGTGCCAGCTTACACGCGCTACAAGCTGGATAACGGCATCATCGTATATTTGATGGAAGACCGGGAACTTCCCCTCGTCGGCGGTACAGCCTTATTTCGCACAGGCGCACGCTGGGAATCGGCGGATAAAGTCGGTTTGGCCGATTTAGTGGGAGAAGTGATGCGAACTGGGGGTACAAAAAAACACTCCGGCGAAGAATTGAATACTTTACTGGAACAAAAAGCAGCTTCGGTGGAAACTAGCGTGGGAATTGCTTCAGCTAGTGCAGGTTTTAGCAGCCTCAGCGAAGATTTAGAAGAAGTATTTGACCTCTTTGCCGAAGTAATTCAACAACCAGTTTTCGCCCAAGAAAAAATCGATTTGGCCAAAACCCAAGGGCGAGGCGACATCGCCCGTCGCAACGACAACCCTGGCGGCATTGCAGGGCGAGAATTCCAGAAATTAATCTACGGCGAAAGCAGTCCCTATGCCCGCACGGTAGAGTATGCCAGCCTAGATAATATTTCTAGAGAAGATTTGCTGAATTTTTATCAGCAATATTTCCATCCTAACAATATGATGTTGGGAATTGTGGGCGATTTTGACAGTCAAAAAATGCGCCAGATGATTCAGGAAAAGTTTGGTAACTGGAAACCAAACCCGCAATTAAAAATGCCAGCATTGCCGAATGTTTCGCAGGCGAATAAGGGTGGTATATTTTTTGTAAACCAACCGCAGCTAACGCAAAGTTATATTCAAATGGGACATTTGGGCGGTTTGTTCAACAGTCCCGACTATGCGGCGCTGAATGTTTTGAATGGGGTGCTGAGTGGTTTTGGGGGACGCTTGTTTAACGAAGTGCGATCGCGCCAAGGTCTAGCTTACAGCGTTTACGGTGCGTGGAGTCCCCGCTACGACTATCCCGGTATTTTCGTTGCTGGGGGACAAACTCGTTCCGAAACCACAGTACCGTTTGTGCAAGCAATCTTTGCCGAAATTAAGCGCATTCAAGACAAACCGATAACCCCAGAAGAATTAGCTTTTGCGAAAGAGTCAGTGCTAAATTCTTTTGTATTCAATTTTGAAGAACCCAGCCAAACTTTATCGCGGTTGATGCGATACGAATATTACGGCTATCCGGATGATTTCTTATTCCGTTATCGACGCCAAGTGGAAGCAACAACCGTAGCCGATGTTCAGCGCGTGGCGCGGACTTATCTGCAACCAGAGAATATCACCACTTTGGTTGTAGGTAATGCCGCTGCCATACAACCTCCGTTAACCAGCTTATCCGCAAAAGTAACGCCGATCGACATCACAATTCCAGCGCCGAGAACTACCGCCACTTCCCAGCAATAAACTCTACTCTTGAGTACATAGTTGCGCTTCAGCGCCAGATTTAGCGCTAAAGCGCAACTACGTACCTAAGAATCGCTTCTACCTGGCGAGCGAACCAAAACTACATCTGCGTACATCCGCGTGCATCTGCTTTTATCTGCGGTAAAAAAATATCTCAAATTGAATAGTGCGAGCGAACCAAAACTACATCTGCGTACATCCGCGTTCATCTGCTTTTATCTGCGGTAAAAAATATCTCAAATTAAATTGTGCGAGCGAACCAAAACTACATCTGCATTCATCCGCGTGCATCTGCTTTTATCTGCGGTAAAAAATATCTCAAATTGAATAGTGCGATCGATCCAAAACTACATCTGCGTTAATCTGCGTGCATCTGCTTTTATCTGCGGTAAAAAATATCTCAAATTGAATAGTGCGATCGAACTAATTTGTAGGTACGAAACCTAACCCAGAAAGAGCGCTAAAGCGCAACTACGTACCTAGAAATTAGGCTAAACCTTGGGATACAAAACCAGACCAATAATAGGGACTGACAAACGGCAATGTTTCTCGACAAAGCACTTCTAATCGCAATCGCACATTTTTGATAATTTCTACTTTATTTTCTCCCGATAGTTTTTGCTCAAAATAATCCTCTAACTGCTGTCGATACTTAGCAGATAATTCATCGCCTGTCAAGTTACGCAGCTTGAATTGTGCTTGGCGGATTGCTTCGGAACGGCCCTTGTCCTGCTTTTCCTGATAGTATAAAATGCAAAACAAAGCGGTTGCTAAATCTTCCACAGACCACAAGGTACTGACTACATTTCTCGCACCAGCACAGAGGAAACCGCTAGCAATACTCAGCGGATCGTCGGTTATTTGGGTGAGGGTTAAATTGGTTTCGCAGCAGGAGAGGAAGACTTCGGCTAGGTGCGAAAATCTCCAGGTGAAAATGCGACCGAGGTTGATATCATCGTCGTATAATTTAAGTTTTGATTCCAGGGAATTATTGAGATTCGATTGAGCGTGATGACTGGAATGGAGGACTTGCACGCGATCGAGTAATTTTTGATAATTACTAATAGTTGCTTTCTGATATTGGAGGCGATTATTTTCGGAAACTTTGTGCATGGTTGCCAGAGTTTCGCACTCGTAGCCAGTGAAAACGAGGTCGCCTCTGGTATTTTCCACGATTCCCATTGTGGCAGGTTTGAGGTTGCCTCGCTGGTGGCAAAAGCTGAGTATTTGGCAACTGGGAACGATGCGAAGGCGGAATTTGTCGCTGAGGTATTCGGGTTGTTGGGATGGCGTTTTGGCAGGCGTATCAAGGGTTTCGCTCATATCCAGGCTTGCGCCGCGTGTTTGGACGGAAGCTGTATCGCTGTGGGGAATGGGAATGTTGTTTAAAGGTAAGGCAGCAAAGGGGATTTGATGCAGGTACAAATGAGGGATGATAATCAGTTCTTTGATGCCGTTGAGATGTTGTTCAATAAGTTGATTAATTTGCAGGCGGTTGGTGAGTTGGGAGAGAAATTCACCCATTTGTTTTTGCCAAACAGTTGGGTTTTCTTTATAAGGTTTTAACCAGTTGTTGAATATCCAATCTTGCAATGTTCCATATCCTTGACCTTCGCAGGTGTAGAGTTGAGTTGCTTGATTTTTTCGCAAGATGAAAATGTGGGTATGTTCGCTTGTGGTGTAAAAATTGAGAATGGCAGTTTCGGCATCGGGAATTAAGGCTTGCATCTGCTTGAAACTGAGGGGGTCTGGTTGCAATTGACCCGCCAAAACTCGATCTTTACTGCGAATTTTCAGCCAAGCTTGCTGTTTTTCTGCTTCTAATTCATTAATCTTTTCGATGATAGCGTCGCCGTTGGGGGTTGGCTGGCGAGTGGTGGCGAGTGCTTTCATTGGGTCATTGTCAGAAAAACGCAAACGGTTGCTTTGTTGTTGCAGGCGATAGTATTCTTCGACTTCCGGGGGAATTTCGCCTTGGGGGTAGAGGTCTTTGCTGGCGAATAAGTCCGCGAGGTGGCGGGAACGGGAACGGTCTGCGGTTTCGACGGCTTTATCGTATTGTTTGAGGTTGATGTAGCATTGGACGGCGTTGGCGTAAACGGAGATGGCTTCTTTAATGATTTCTTGGCGGCGTTTGTCGGTGGTTGAACCTTTGCGGAGTTGTTCGACTGCTTGCATCGCGGGTTCGTATCCTTCTAAAGCGAGGTGCCAGTCGCCTTGGGTGAAGCCGATGTTGCCGAGGTCACGACCTGTTTTGAAGCATTCGACTGGCATGGTTTTTGGGGTGGCAATTTTGAGGCATTCGCGAAGTTTCTCGATGGCTTTCTCTATTTCTTGCAATTCGTAGTAAGCGCCGCCGATGTTGTTCAGAAAACGTGGTTCAGCTTTATGGTATTTAATTTCCCGACAAATGGCTAAACCATTTTCGTAGTAAGCAATCCCTCGTTTATATTCTTCGAGAGATACGTAAGCCCCGCCTAAATTTCCCAGAGAATTCACTTCCCCAAGACGGTTTTTGATTTCTCGACTAATGACTAAAGACTGTTTGTGGAAATCAATTGCTAGTTCCACTTGTTCCAAATAAAAGTAAGCCCCGCCTAAATTTCCCAAAGAATTCGCTTCTCCTCTGCGGTTTTTAATTCGCCGACAAATGGCTAATTGCTGTTCATAGAAATCGATGGCTCGTTCATATTGTTCTAGAGATCTGTAGGCATTACCTAAATTTCCCAAAGAGTTTGCTTCCCCTTGGTCATATTCGATTTGCTGACTGATAGCTAAAGACTGTTCTTGGAAATTAATCGCCCGTTCATATTGTCCTAGAGATTCGTAAGCATTACCTAAACCTATCAGAGAATCCGCTTCCCCTTCGCGGTCTTTAATTTCTCGGCAAATGGCTAAAGACTGTTTTTGGAAAGTAATTGCTCGTTCATATTGTCCTAGAGATTCATAAGCATTGCCTAAATTTACCAAAGAATCCGCTTCCCCTTTACGATCTTTGATTTGCTGTCTAATGGATAAAGACTGTTCATATAAATTGATCGCTTGTTTCAATTCTCCCTGAGAATAGTAAACATTGCCTAAATTTTCCAAAGAAGATGCTTCCCCTGTGTGGTCTTTGGTTTCCCGGCAAATGGCTAAAGACTGTTCTTGGAAAGCGATCGCTTGTTCATGTTCTCCCAGAGAGTGATAAGCATTACCCAAACCTCTCAGAGAATTCGCCTCTCCTTTGCGATCTTTGATTTCCCAACAAATGGCTAATTGCTGTTTGCGGACATCGATTGCTTGTTCATATTGTCCTAGCTCATAGTAAGCGTTACCTAAACTTTTTAGCGAATACGCTTCTCCTTTACGGTCTTTGATTTCCCGACAAATGGCTAATTGCTGTTTGCGGACATCGATCGCTTGTTCATATTGTCTTAGAGAGTGGTAAACATTGCCTAAACCTCTTAGAGAATATGTTTCCCCTTGGCGGTCTTTGATTTCTCTGCTAATGGCTAAGGACTGTTTGTGGAAATCAATTGCTCTTTCATGTTCTCTCAGAGGGTTGTAAGCATTGCCTAAATTGTCCAGAGAATATGCTTCCCCTTGGCGGTCTTTGATTTCCCTGCTAATGGCTAAGGACTGTTTGTGGAAATCAATTGCTCTTTCATGTTCTCTCAGAAAGTTGTAAGCATTGCCTAAACCCATCAGAGAATCGACTTCACCTCTGCGGTATTTGATTTCCCTACTAATAGCTAAACACTGTTCGTAGTAATAAATTGCTCGTTCAAATTGTTCAAGATAATAGTAAGCAGTGCCTAAATTTCCCAGAGAATTTGCTTCCCTTGGGCGGTCTTTGAGTTCCTGGCAAATAACTAAATACTTTTCGTACAAAGGGATCGATCGTTCGTATTGTCCCAGAGAGTCGTAAGCATAAGTTAAATTATCCAGACAACTTGCTTCCCCTGAGTGGTCGTGAATTGTTTGATAAATAATAAGAGACTGTTCCCAGCACTGACAAGCTACGAGAAACTGGCTAATCTCAGCTTGTTCCATTCCCCACTGAAATAAAATATTGGCTGTCTGTTTTCTGACTTCTATTGGCTGCTGGTCGCTACCGAGAAATTCGCCCAGTCGTAAAGCAAAGTTTATTAAAAGTTGAGCGAGATTTTGGTTGCCGTTCTCATCTAATTCTTTAGCAACTTCGGTCATCGTTTCCAAGAGTCCGGGGTCAAGCAACTTGGAGTGTCCGTCAAAGATTTTCGGTTCTTCCTTACTAACAATATATTCAACCATAGATTCGAGCAGTTTTCGGATGAATTGCCGATAGGCATCAATGCGTTGTTCGTCCATTGTTGTTTTCCTTCCTTATCAAATAAAAATATATAATTAAAAACAGAGTCAAATCGAAAGAGGCAATTATGAAATCAGAGTATGACTTTTCCAAAGCAGAACAAGGCAAATTTTACCATCCTGATGCTAAACTTCATTATCCCATTGATAAGGAACCAGATCCTTCGCCTACAAAACATTATCCACTGCGGGGAATGCCAATTACAATTGCTTCCGATTTTGATGAACCGATGCCTGAAATTTGGGATGCTTTGGCAGAATGATTTTACTCCATATCCTTACCTTTACTCAGACCTTGCACCTGCCGTTTTAGCTCGCCTGCGATTCAAATCGCAGGCTAATAGCTAAAGTCCACTTAAGTGGACTAAATCCTAATCTTTCAGTCCATTTTAATGGACTTTCGCTATTAGCCTCAGACTTGAGTCTGAGGCGGGCTTGGGCTGAAGCCAATTATAACATCAACCCGTTTTTTTGATCCTATATAGCGATAGATTATCGAATCTGTTAAACTTATGTAAAGAAGAGAAAGGGAGTCAAACAAAATGACCACTATCCAATCAACAACAACTGCCATAACATCCCTTTACGAACAAGACTTTTATCTCTGGTTACAGACAAATATCAATTTATTAAAAGAGGGAAAATTTAACGAAATAGATCTAGAAAACTTACTAGAGGAACTGGAAAGTATGGGTAGAAGCGATAAAAATGCTTTAAAAAGTAATCTAAGGGTACTTCTCATGCACTTACTCAAGTATAAATATCAGCCGGAAAAACGCACAAATAGCTGGCGATACACCATTCGAGAACATCGTATACGCCTCGGAGATACTTTCAAAACCAGTCCGAGTTTATATCGGTTTTTTGAAGATATTTTTAATGAATCTTATCAAGATGCTAGGGAACTAGCCGCCGCTGAAACAGGTTTATCTATTAAGGTATTCCCTCCAGAGTCTCCCTTTGCTGTGGAAGAAGTTCTTAATGCTGATTTTTTACCTTCTGAGAGCGATGGTTCTGAAAATATTGAATAATTGAATGAGAGATTGTTGTGTGCGATCGTAAAGGTATGTAGTTAAGCTCTAGCCCTCTTATGCTAGGTCTAATAAGAGGGCTAAAGCCCAACTACGTACAAAGAATAAGGGTAAACCCGGTTTTTAGTCCTAAATGATATAATCATATAAAACTCTGTTTTCAAAACAATGATTGCCGATCGAAGTCACGATTACATTTCTCCTCAAGATTATCTAGCAAGAGAAGAACTCAGCCCCATCAAGCACGAATATATTGATGGACAAATTTACGCAATGGCTGGGGCTAGCGATCCCCATGTTACCATTGCCGGAAACTTATTTGCGCTGTTAAGAAATCATGTGCGAGGGACTGGCTGCCGTGTCTATATGTCGGACATGAAAGCCTATATTGAAACAGCGAATATCTTTTACTATCCTGATGTGATGGTAACTTGCGATGCACGCGATCGAGCTTTTCCCAATCGTAAAAAATATCCTTGTTTAATTGTAGAAGTTTTATCCAAATCTACAGAAGCATTCGATAGAGGTGATAAGTTTTTCGATTATCGGCAATTAGAAAGCCTCCAAGAATATGTTTTAATTAATCAAAAGCGCCAGCGTGTAGAATGCTTCCGCCGCAATGCTGAAGGATTTTGGACATTGCAGACCTATAATCAAGGTAGCGAAATTCATTTAGTAAGCATCGATTTTCGGACTAGCCTTGATAGCTTATATGAAGATGTGATTTTTGGAGATAATGAAACTGACGAAAATTAGTTTCTTTAAAAAACAGATTTTCTAAGCTTCATTTTATCATTCCACCACTTCAAAACTTTGATAAAAAACCTGCCAATTACTTTGCTTTTCTAATTCTTCAAATAACTCCTTAATTCGTTCGACATTCCATTCTGGTAAAGCTTCTTCTCGTTTGGGAGTCAACCAAGATAAATGCAATGAATTCTCCAAAACAATTGCTAAAAATTCTTCCTTTCCCGTTTCTTTAAAAATAAACTTTTGGCCGGTTTTACCAGCCCAAGAATATTTTTGAGGTAGCAAAAATGGCGGTTTATCCATGATAGCATCGATCGCATAACCGAAGGATGGACAGTACAAAACTGTACCCTGTTTACTGCGATTAAACAACAACAATTGATAGTTAGGGTATTCGAGATCGATCGCCATCCAAAGTTTCTTATTTACGGGAATATTTGGCGGCATTTCCGGTGGTGGGAGTTCCAAATATGCGCCTCTATTTAGCCCTATTTTGTTCGCTTCATCTTCTGTGAAAAACTGTAGCCAATTGGCAGAATATTTAGCTTTTGCTTGTAAAATTTCCCAGCTATTAGCATCAAGCCATCGCAGATATTTGTGATTCCATAACCAATAATAAGCCTCTCGCCAAGTTCCTTTTTGGCCTTTTTGTCCATTAATTAAGATATCGAGATTAACACCATCTTTTTCCATTTCTTCTTTATATAAATTCACCATCGCCAGCACAACATTTTGCGAAGTTGTACCAATCGATGTTGCATAATCTCCCTTACCAAGGCGAGAATCTTTTGGCATCAACTCTTGGGCAATTTGTTGATGTTGAACTGTTAGTGGGCAATTTTTATCGTAACGCAGGGGAAAAAATACTTCTTCTCTCAAATTAAATCCCGATTGCGTTTTCAGTTCCCCTGCAATTTCGTTAAGAAATTTTACTTGTTCGGGTGTCATTATGAATTACCTCTGGCGATGCAAAGAAGGAGAAACCCGGTTTCTGAAACTTTCTTTCAATATATCACGTTCTTCAGGTACGTTGTTGCGCTAAAGCGCCAAATTCCCTCAAGAACTATTTCAACTATTTGGGCTATTTCAACTATTTCAACTAGATAAACTAATTCAGCATCAAAACAACTATATAGAAGCTATTGGCGACTAAATCAACTTTTTTATAGTGAAAGTATCAGCCGGAAAGGTTGTAATTTCCCAAACAAATAGAGAGGTCAAATTATGGATACCATAAAAAACAGAATAATTTTAGATGCTACTGAAAAAATTGAACTCGTGATGGGATTTGACCCTCACTTTCAATCCCATCAACAGCCGATTTGCGCTGTTGAATTGCCCCCAAGCGATTCGGCTGGGTTTCTATTTCTATGGTTTTTGGTTCTATTCATTCAATTTCTGATGTTTTGGCAACAAAAGAGTAAATAAGTTGAGGGGGAAACTTGACTATTAGGTACGTTGTTGCGCTTTAGCGCCAGATTTAGAGCGCCAGTCCAGTAAAAGAGGTTGACAAAATAAATAAGGTGTGTAGCCTATAGAAACCTCGGCAGGGCGAAGCATTCGGATATAAAATCTTCGGTTATGACTAATAAATTATCGCCCGAATGCTTCGCCCCTACAAAATATCAAAACATCCACAACCCATGCTAGCTTACCAGGTTTGTTGGGTTTCACTACCGTTCAACCCAACCTACGAATAGATTAGCTAATCCCTAGCTTTAGGTTGTCAAAACATGGTAGATTCCCCAAATTGCCATCGCTCGTAAGTAATAACTGGCGCGAAAAGTACCCACAGAGGTAATCGCTTCCGGTGTCCGAAATTGCAGACCATTTTCGTATATTTGGCTGACCACAGCTTCTGTAAGTTGGAAGGCTTCATCTTTCATTCCCATTTGCACAAGAAAAGCTGCCAAACCAAAATTAATTCCCGTCCAAACTTCCAAAGGATGAGTAGCATCGGGTTTTTCGGGAGAACCATCGAGTTTGAGACCGTTAGCAGCGCCTAATTTACCGTCCTGGAATTTCAAAAAGCAGGAATTGTAAACGGTTTTGAGCGCTAGGAGAGCGCATTCATTCGGTACAATATCTGGCAATCCCAGCAAACGTGCGTAAAATTGACCGCACAATTGATCTGCCATTACGACATCGGAACCGCTTTCGCTATCGAGTTTGTAATATTGACCGTTCCAAAGTTTTTCCTGATAGATCGATCGCGCTTTCGCCAACCAACCTTTATAAGTATCGATCGCTTCTTGAATCTCTTCTTGTGGAACAGGCGTCCCGCCTGTCATTGTCATCCCCAATCCCCTCTCCCTTAAAATTTGGCCGATCGCGATCGCACCCTCCAACGCCGCCAACCACAACCCCCCACAATAAGCACTAACTCCTCGCAGACGCCAATCATCAAAAGTCTGATCCGGCGCACCAGAATTTTCCGGGATACCATCGCCATCGCGATCGAACTCTTTCAGATAAGCAAGCGTCTGCACTATACTTGACCAACAATCCTGCAAAAACTCGATATCAGTCTTATCCGTAAACACAAAATAGCGATAAACCTGCAAGACAAAATCGCAAGATAAATCCTTCCACAAATTGCAATCTTGATAGCTGGTATAGTTAGTTTTCTCCCAAGGATGTTCGTTCGGCGCACCCAAATCGTGCGGCGTTGCATCGACAGCTTTGCGGATAGCCGATGCGTTGTTGTAACCGATAATTCTAGGAGTATCATCGCTGGTAGAAATAGCTCTCGCATATGCTTCTAACACCGCTTTATCTAATTTCGGCCAAAGCATTATGACGGGAAACGAACCGTAAAGACGCACATCTAAACTTTCATACCAACGATAATCTATGCACTCTAGTACCCCAAACTGACCGATCGGATCGTTCTCGGAAGCTGCTGTCCACAGGGTACCACCGCTTGTTAAGTCGTAAAGTTCGTTGAATAAAGCCATCTTAAACCAAGTAGGCAAATCCTGGCGATCGAGAATTGGTTGTTGCCAAACTTCTATTCTTTCTCGCCAAACTTCGTAATGTTTTAATGCTGTACGAACCATCGACCAAGCATTCTTCCCATTGCGACCGAAGAAATCTGTATAGCGTCGGTAATATTCAATTCCAGCCGCAAATTCGGTAATCGGCAAATCCCAAGCTAATATAAACGGAATTTTGCGAGTTTTACCCGGTCTAATCGTAAAACGAACTGCGATCGCAGCTGCTATTTGTTCCCCCTCAGCACAGGGTTTTTCATTTTCGCGATCGGGTAAAGAACCATCCGCCGCAAAACTTTGCCAGACATCCGCACCATCGCCAACTGGATTCCAGCGAGAGTGATAAAATACTTCTATTGCTGGGTTAGCCAAAGTTGCGATCGCCCACTGTCCTTCTCCCTCTTTCACATCATAAATATCGGGACGACCGCGATCCAGCACGCAACCTCGTCGAAATTCATTTTCAACCCATTGATTGAAATTTCCCGTGCTATCGCCTATGCGCGGTTGGTATTCGTAAACCGGACTACCATCATCGCGAACAGTGACCTGGGGTTTTTTAATCGCATTAGTAAACCAACCCACCATATTTTGCCAAGTCAGCATTATACTGATAGTAATTGGCTTATCTGTAGGGTTGTGGGCAGTCCATTCAAAAATTGCGATCGGATAAGAACTTTCCTGATAATTTCCCGCCCAAATTGGTGAAAATTGTTCGCAAATTAAATTAGCCTGAAATACATTCTCGTAAACAAACCAACTGCGCGGATATAGAGCATAATAATTTCCTGTATTTGTCTGTTGTTGTGGCGCAGGCGTCTCGCCTGTGTCAGTTGTCTGTTGTTGTGGCAAATTGTCGCTGACTGCTGACTGCTGACTGCTAATACCAGAAGTTGGATACCATTTCCAAGCAGACAAAGTACCATCAGTAGGAGATTCCGTACACAAAGCATAAGCTTGCTTGCTTTTTTCTGTCTCTTCAAATACGCTGAATTGGCAAGCAGGGAAGTTCTGAAATATATGTTCTCCCCCATCAATTTGCCAGAGGTTAAAATCTCCCCGCGACGAACGACCGATACAACCCGCGCCAAAACCGCCCAACGGCGAACCGTGCCAAGGGCCATCATCTAGATTGCTGGCTAAGCGAACTTTGTAGGGGTTGTCCCAACCTAAACCGATCGCACGCTTCCAGGCAATGTTGGGAATTTGTGGGGAAAAGGGCTGATTTGTCATCGAGTTTTGCTTAGGTGATACTCCTTGTAAGGATACACCGAATCTCTAAATCTCTATCTTTCTATAAGAGTTTTCATATCGAACTAAAATAACTCGATCGACTTACCCAATTATCAACCCACAGTCCATATTTATTCATCGCCCTCGAACTCAGCTAAGATACTGCGAATCTCGTTATAACTGATATCTTCTCGCTCTGATTTAGAGTAAATTGTTAATAGAAGTACGCTCGTCGCTGATTCCACTTGATAGATAAGTCGATAACCTGCGCTTTTCCCTTTTTGGATGTCGCTATTTTTGACTCTCACCTTGAAAATGACATATTCCTCACCTATTCCGGGGATGCGATCGCCTATAAAATTACCACCTTGTAGTTGTTCGATAATTCCCGCAAATTCCGTTTCTACTCAGGTGTTAAATCAATTTGTACAAAAGGCGTATCATTCGACATCTATTCCCTCCCACATTTCAGAAAGGGGTATGCGCTGACCTGTTTTTGCTTCTTGCAATGCTCTCCTGAGACTGGCTTTTACTTCTGCAATGGGGGTATCATCAGGATCGATTTCAGCTTCTTCTGTTACTTCCGGAAAAAGTACGATAACTCGCACGCGACTGAGAGCGAAGTTTTCGATAGGTCGATCGAGGGATAATTGACCTTTTTCGTCGATGGTTCCTGTTACTTCAACGGCTTTCATGTGTTTTTACTGAAGTCGGTTGACGTTAATTATATCATATTTGATGATGGTTTAATAAAGTTTAGATTTGAGAGCGATCGCGCCGTGAAATAAAAACCGGATTTCTGTTAAAATATCTGCTTTTCAGCAACAGTTTTTCATCAGGTGTAAAAGTGCTTCTAGGGGTTCATCGGTAATCCAGAGAATCTGTAAACCCACTTTAGCATCGGCTCGCCTATATTTTCCTTTAGGCTAATTGACAGATAATTTCCGCCCAGAAGCCACACAATCTTGCAAATAAAGATTAATTAGCTCCTGATAAGATATCCCTTTTTCTTGAGCCATCATTTCAAAATATTCTATCACATCAATTCCCAGAGAAATCGTGACTTGTTGTTTCAACTGTTTGGCAAAAGGATTAGGTCTTCTCTTCATTTTTGAAAGATCGTATTCTGATTCCATTGGTTTATCTGCTATATTCTTTACTTTCATTTTTAGTAGCTTTTCTGGCTGATATGATTCGGATCGCAGAATCTGCTTCTCTAAAACAATGAACTACAAGTAATATTCTCATTTTAGAGCTTAGACCCAGAAGTAGAAAACGTTCTTCATCTTGAGAGTGTTCTTCATCCCAAAATTGCACTGCATAATCATCAAAGAAAACGGATTCAGCTTCTTCAAAAGAAATCCCATGCTTTTGTTGATTAATTTTGTTTTTTCTTCATCCCACTGAAAGGTGATTTTATTCATTAAAGTTGTTGACAGTGGGGATGTCTGTATAGGGGAGTGTGAGGGAGTAAATTAGGGTGCAAAGTTCTTGGTAAATAGCGCTGGTGTCTGTTTCATCTGCTAGGGATTGAATTTTGATAAGCACGGGGTAAGTTTGATATTAAAATATTGGGCGGTTTAAGTATTGCCATAGCTTTTGCCAAAGGTTACTTTGGGGTGTTGGTGTAGAAGTTTGTATTGGTGTTTCTTGGTGATGCCATGCCGTATAAAATTCTGGGTATGTGAGGTTTTGGGCGCATTTCCAGAGTAGTTTGTAGAATTCTTCGTCAAGGTTAAATGTATTTTTATTGTTAAATTTATGTTTTAACTTGGGTTTAAGACTGGAAATTACCTGCAAATGTTGCTGTTTATTTACTATGATTTTACCCAAAATATTGGCAACTTTCCTATGGGTATCATCATCATAAGTTTCATTAAACAGTCGGATGAAACGATTGATTGCCCCCTCATTTCCCACTGCTATTTTACCCAAAATATAGGCAACTTTCCACCGATTATATTCATCATGAGTTTCATCAAGCAGTCGGACTAAACGATTGATTGCCCCCTCATTTCCCACTGCTATTTTACCCAAACTCTCGGCAACTTTCCACCGTTTATATTCATCATGAGTTTCATCAAGCAGTCGGATGAAACGATTGATTGCCCCCTCATTTCCCACTGCTATTTTAACCAAAATATCGGCAACTTTCCACCGTTTATATTCATAATAAGTTTCATCAAGCAGTCGGACTAAACGATTGATTGCCCCCTCATTTCCCACTGCTATTTTACCCAAACTATCGACAACTTCCCTCCGGGTAGATTCATCATAAGTTTCATCAAGCAGTCGGACTAAACGATTGATTGCCCCCTCATTTCCCACTGCTATTTTACCCAAACTCTCGGCAACACTCATCCTGGTAGATTCATCATAAGTTTCATCAAGCCGTCAGATTAAACAATTGATTGCCTGCTCATTTCCCACTACTCTTTTACCCAAACTATTCAAAACTATCATACGGGTATAATGACTAGAAGTTTCATAAAGCAACTGGATTAAACGAGCAATCACACTTTGATTTCCTGCTGCTATTTTACCCAAATTTAAAGCGACAATCCAACAAGTATCTTCAGATGAAGTTTCATCAAGCAATAGGATTAAACGATTGATTGATGGCTCATTTCCCACCGCAATTTTACCCAAAATATTGGCAACACTCCTACGGGCAGATTCATTAGAATTTTCATCAAGCAGTCGGATTAAACGATTGATTGCCTGCTGATTTCCCACTGCGATATTACCCAAATTATTGGCAACCCTCCTATGAGTAGACTCATTAGAAGTTTCATCAAGCAGTCGGATTAAACGATTGATTGCCTGCTGATTTCCCACTGCGATATTACCCAAATTATTGGCAACCCTCCTACGGGTAGATTCATTATAAGTTTCATCAAGCAGCCGGATTAAATGATTGATTTCCTGTTCATTTCCCACTGCTATTTTATCCAACTTATTGGCAACTTCCCTCCGGGTAGATTCATCAGAATCTTCATTAAGCAGTCGGATTAAATGATTTATTTTATGCTCATTTCCCACCGCGATTTTATTAAAAATTTCCTCCGCTTTCTCTCTAACAGAGGTATTGTCTTCAGTCTTCAACAGATTCAATAATGCTGCAATAGCATTTTGATCGCCAAAACCAACTAACCCTAAACACTCAGCGATGGGTTCTTTATCCCATGAACTTTTCGTCTTAGTTAGTAGTTCAGTTAATTTCTTACTTGCAGACTTTTTAATCGTCTCTGACAAGGCTACTTTTGCATCTTCATTTATCCAACCTAATTTCTCAACGCTCAATTTTACAAGTTGATTAACAATTTCATCAGCCAAACAACTATCTTTAAATTCAGGAACTATTGCCCCCGCGAGAAAATAGGCACGATACTCATAGAAACCTTTATCCACTTTCCAATAATCCCACTCACCACAACCATCATCAAAATTGATCAACTTTTCAATAAACGCCTCTTTCTTCTCCTTCTCCACATCCCCCCGCCCAAACCAGAGCAAAATCACCTCTTTCCACTGCTTCTCAAAAATCCGATAAGTTCCCAAACTCGGATTATCCGGTACATGATGCAAAAAATAACCCCAATCATCCACCGCCAACGCTGCAAAATACTCCTGAAACGTCGGATGATAAAACGCATAAACCCGCTCACCGGGATTTTCCACCGCCACCCCTACCAAATTCAGCCAACCCAACTGCAACGCCAACTGACACAACGGCTCATCAGTTTCTCCCAAAATCTCCGTTATCAAACCTTCCCTTAACCGAAACCGAGACTCAGATTGCTCCATCCCCCGCAATGCCAACCTTCCCAACCCTGCATTCAAATCCCTTCGCTGCTGGGAAGTCGTGGGAAATTTCTCCTGCTTCCACTCATACAGCGCCTTGGCAAACTGCCCATAAAGCCCCGCTTTGGTTTCCGGTAAACTTCCCTGACGAATTTGCCAAGCGCGACACAACAGCACCAACCGCAGGGGATTTCGCACCGTATCCCGAATCCGCTCTTTTCCATCTTTGGCTAATTCTGCCAGCAACCGCTCCCCTAACTCTGGGTGACGCGCAAACCAGCCATGAATAAATTGCCTCACCCCCTCCGGGTAGTCAAAATCGAGATTGCGATAAACATCAAACCCTTCTAGTGCATTTTTCCCCGCATCCCAGACATTCTGGCGACAAGTCACCACCACTCGCGCTGAAGCAACCCAACTACTAATCTGATTAGCTACCGTCGCCAAGGGATTGCTACCCGCCGCCATTTCATCCACCCCATCCAGCAACAGCCACACGCGCCCACTCTTAAACAGCGATTCCAGCGCATCTTCCATTTCCTGCGTTACCCGCACCGTCTTCAGAGCATCATCCTTAAGCCACTTTTGCAGCAGGTAATCCTCAACACTTCGCCCTTGCAAATCTGCCAAAGACACCCAAATTGCTACATCCCCCTCTGTCTCTGCTGCTACCCATTGGGCTATTTTCTGTAATAGGGTGGTTTTCCCCGCCCCTGGTTCCCCCGTCACCGCTAACTTGCGCCCTTGACTTTTCGGACTTTGCCCCTGTTTCAGCACTTGGGCGAAAAACTCATCATTTTTATAAGTGCGGGTGACAACTTCATATTCTTTCTTCTGTTCTTCCTTTTCTTTTTCTTCCTTTTCTTTCTCTTGTTCTATCCTTTCTGGCTGATAAAATTGCGAACCTTCTTCTGGGGAAACCTCACCAGGGGGTTTTTCTTTCTTTACCTTTTCCACCAATCCCAAAGGCACATAAATATCATCAAAAGTAAACTCTACCCCGTCACCAGTGGTGAGGGGATTAGTGGTGAGTTTTTGTCTTTCTGCTAATGCTTTTTGACAGATTTCGCGCCAGTCAATATCAATAGGTTTTGGTGTATTTTTCGGTGTGACACCTATTGTTACACTGCCATCAACCCTTTGTATTTGAATACTTGTCTCAATATTTTTGGCGTTAACCCCGTAATTATCATTCATAGCATTAGCAGTTAACCGGTAGCAATTAACATCAATCCACTGCCGTCAATATTCGGGTTATTCTATCTAAATATGTACATCTCCTTGAACCGTTTTAATTTGAACATTTTTATCAATTTTTTCAGCAATGACACCGTAATTATCCTGCATTTGATTAACAATAGATTTTTGATAATTCCATTGTTTCGCCTCTTGAATATAGGGCATCAGTTTAGGTTCCTGTTGCCCTAATGCTGCTAACTCTTGAATTTGTGCCCTTAATTCTGGTCGTTTTTCGGCTGCGGCTTGAATCGCTGAAATGATTTCACTATAATTTAGGGACTTAGGGGGTGTATGTTCGATCGCCGTTACTGTAGTGGGACTTTCTTGCTTAAGATTTGTTAAGAATTGTTTTGTTTTATCCCATAATGTTTCACCAACTTTTTCGCCTGTTTTCTCTAAGGCTTTCGTGCCGACGACTGTTCCTAACGCTAATGCAGCTGTCAATAAAGGTTCCATAATCTCAAATAATAGATAAAAAAACAATTCCTAATTATAACATATAAAGAACATCGCCAAGACATTGGCTAAGCTGTGACGCCAGATAGTTTTAATAATTGCAAGAATGTGAAACTCTTGTGGGGTGGGCATCGCCGCCGCCCCATTTATACAACTTAAGATGCGTCGCAGCTTAACAGAATGCGATTTTCCCGATCGGGATTTAAGTGATTTCGCAATAGGAATGAAATGGGAAAAAACCTTATCTTTGCGCCCAGCATTGCGCTTAATTCTCCGTCATCTCAGCAACCGCAAAAAAGCGATCGGATGTATTGTGTAGGGACGAAGCATAAGGGCGACAATCGATCGCGATCGCGATCGTCAACAACCTTTCTCCCCTCATGCTTCGCCCTCCCGAAGTCGCCATTTATTATCACATAATGTTTCTTTTGTCAATAGCTATTAATGAACTGGCGCTCTAGGCCCGATTCCTCAATCGATCGCGATTTGGTTGAGTCGTGTAGTAACGGTTATAAGAATCATGCCAGCGAATCGTATGCTTTTTCACACCATTGGCAACCATACCTAAAACCGTTGTACCAGAAAGTCTCAAACCTTCTATTACCTGCATCAAAGGATAGCGATCGGTCTTACCCAATCCTACAACCAACACCACACCATCTGTAGTCGTAGCCAAGATATTAGCGTCTGCGAAACCTTGCAGAGGGGGAGTATCGTAAATAACCAAATTGAAGGATGTTTGAAGCTGCCCCATGATATTCTGCATCTTTTCAGAGGATAGCAATCTCGTAGGATCGGGTGGCACCTGACCGGAAGTCATCACAAATAAATTTTCCTCCACAGGTGATTGCTGAATCACATCATTAATAGTTAAATCCTCTGCGGAAATGAGATTGCTTAACCCCCTCATATTAGTTAAACCCAATCTTTGATGAACTTGAGGACGACGCAAATCAGCATCCACCAACAACACCCGCTGACCCATAGCTGCTGCTGCTTGAGCTAAGTTCAAAGCTACTACCGTTTTACCTTCTGCCGGTGTAGACGAACTAATCACTAAAGAACGCACAGGCAAATCGGTACTTAGCAGGCGGACATTGGTATAGAGAGAGCGAAATGCTTCCACAAATGGAGAAGCATTGTAACGCCGCAAATTATTATCCTCAACGATCGCATCTTGATTTTCTCCTCGAAGTAAACCTGCTGCTTGAGCGACAGGAACAAGTTTTTTGACTGATTTGTTGTAGGGAACAATGCCCAAAATCGGCATTCCAGTTCTGTCTTTTAGCTCGTCAACAGAGTGAAACACACTATCGAGCATTTCTGCTAACCAAGCTGCGCCAGCACCTAATAGTAATCCAGCCACTACCCCCAGCATTATATTGCGATGTTTGCTGGGAGAAATGGGAATTGCCGATTCTGTTTTGCTGATCAGTTGCCAAGGAGTAGCCTTTTGAGCAGCTTCAATTTCTAGTGATTCGCGAGTTGAGAGAAATCTCAGTAAACTTTCGGTAGAAACCTGTAAGTCGCGCTTTAAATCTGTATACTCACGCGCCCGGATGGGCATTTCTTTGAATTCCTGTATCAATGATGCTTCTGCTCGATCTAAAGCTTTATTGCGAACCTCTAAAACTTTAATTTGGTTGGTTGCTTCAACAAATTGCTGAGTCAGAGATAAGCGGATTGAATTTTGGTATGTAAGCCTTTCTCTATTTACAGTTGCGGTGGAAATATTATTTCCCAAGACCTTTTGTGCTTCTTGATTAATTAAGGGAAGCAATTTTTGTCTTTGCTCTTTTAGCGCCTGTATAGTGGGATTTTCATCTGTAAATCTGACTGATTCTACAGCGAGTTTAGTTTCTACATCCTGAAGTTCGTTTAGTAATTTTTGATAGCGAGATGCTTCGCTGAGGGCCGATGCTAAAATTGCTTCATCTGGCTTTAGTCCTAGCTGACCCTGCAAGATGGTGTAGAGAGATTGCATCTCATCCAGCTTAGTTTTAGTGGTGACTTTTTCTTGACTCAGATTGTTGAGGCGACCGGAAAGTTCTTGAGCTTTCGTTTCCGGATCGATAAAGTTATACTGTTGGCGAAACCTTTGCAATTTTGCTTGCAGCGTGTCAACTCGCAAGCGCAAATTTGGCAGTTGTTCTTGGACAAATTGAATGCCTTCGCGAACATCGCTTTGTCGCTGTACGCGACTGTAAGCCAAATATCCTTCCGCGACTTGCTGCAAGATATCTTTTACTTTGTTGGCGTCCATATCTTGGTAACGCACCTCGATAATCTTGGTTTGTCCCAAGCGGGTAATTATTAAACTACCGATGAGAGAATCGTAATTTATTTCTGGATACTTTGCTTTAATTTGCTCAACAATAGGATTCAAAACGCTGGGACTGCGTAAAACCTCAGTTTGAGTATCGTAATCCAAACTAGAATAGACGATCGCACCGAAAGTTTGCGCCACTTTTGTTTCAGCTGTGATCGGTTCCACTAAAACTCGAAAGCTACCTTGATACAGAGGCGGACTGTTCCAAGTTCGCATCCCAACGGTAGAAGCAACTGCGATCGCGACACTAGCAACCACAAGCGCTCGGCGACGCAAAACTCCCAACATCTGGCGGACATCCAATTTGCTGCCCTCATCCTCATATCCTTGTTCTGCAAAGATTGGCGGAGGCAATTGCTGAAACTGTCTGCCATTATTGTTCGGCATTATTGGCTGAGAATATGGTTTAATCTTCATTTTGTCCCCTATTTATTGGTTAGCGGTTAGCGGTCAACTATCAGCTGTCATTAGAAAAATAATTTAAAAATCTGACAGCTGACATCTGACAAATAACTATTAAAAGCTCCCAAATATTCTGAAGAAGTTGAATAGATTGAAGAAATTGCCTACCGGACTTAAGACTGTTCCCAAAGTATCGGAAATGCTAGCCAAGGAAGAGCGACGCACCACAACCACATCGTTATCCCGGAGAATGGGATTGCTTTCCTCGCTAATTCCTTTGGCAAAATCTAGCCGTATACCTCGACGAGAAACTGTACCGTTAGGATTGAGGCGAAGCAAATCCACATAACTCCGGCGAGCGCGAACGTTAAATCCTCCCGCTGTCAGGATAGCTTGGTTCAAGGGTGTATTGGGTGGCACCTGTAAAACTCCCGGTCTGGCAACCTCTCCGACCACATTGACTCTAATGGTAGCCGGAGCAATACTGGAAATAGCTGTTTGAGCAACTTCTGCTGGGTTGATATCCGTGGCAGCGGGTATAAAAA
Source organism: Aerosakkonema sp. BLCC-F183 (assembly GCF_041929145.1). Taxonomy (NCBI): domain Bacteria; kingdom Bacillati; phylum Cyanobacteriota; class Cyanophyceae; order Aerosakkonematales; family Aerosakkonemataceae; genus Aerosakkonema; species Aerosakkonema sp. BLCC-F183. Next base: position 76,591 of record NZ_JBHFNU010000119.1, read on the forward strand.
TTGTATCTCCCTGCTGCAATACCACATCTTGAGTGCGATCGCCCCCCTGCAACAGCTGCCAGAAATTCACCGCCAGAATTTGTTGATACCCCGCTCGCGTGTTGCGACGCACCTCGATCCGCCGAATATCCGCAGTTTGAGTGATTCCCCCTGCCAGTTGAATTGCCTGGGACACGGTAGGCAAACCGGCGAACGAAGGTAAAGAACCGGGTGCGCCTGCTGCCGGTCTCACCGTCTGAAGCGTATAAGTACCCGGACGTTGCACTTCTCCCACAACAGCCACATTTAAAGGTTGAGAAGGATCGGCAGCAATGCTGGAAGATGCGATATCGAGAGATTGTGCCGGATTGATTTCTGTAGAAGTGGGAATAAAAATAGTATCTCCCTCTTGCAAGTACAAGTCCTGACGGCGATCGCCTCCCTGCAATAATTGATTGAGATCCACACTAGCGAATTGTTCTGTGCCGCTTTGGGTGATGCGGCGGATCTGGATGCGGCTGATATCGGCAGATTGAGTAGTTCCCCCAGCCACTTGAAGTGCCCGCGACAAGGTAGGTAGGGCACCCGTTTGAGTTGCCTGGACAGTGTAAGGCCCAGGACGAGTCACTTCACCCGCTACCACAATATTAATCGGTTGAGGTTGAGCGGGAGCCAAACTAGCTCTTGCGATTTGCGCGGTTTCTGTGAGGTTAATGCTGGATGTGGGGGGAATATAAATGGCATCTCCCTGCTGCAAGATCAAATCCTGAGTGCGATCGCCCGCCGCCAACACCTGCTCTAGATTCACGGTAATGCTTTGTGTTCTGCCGTTGCGTGTAGTTCGGCGGATTTGAACGCGCCTGAGATCGGCAGATTGGCTAATTCCCCCAGCTACTTGTATTGCCCGCGATAGAGTAGCTTGAGCCCCGCTTTGATCTGGCGGAATTACTAACGGACCCGGACGAATCACTTCACCAGCCACCACAATATTCAAAGTTTGCGCTTGTGTAGGAGCAAAGCTTGTATTCGCGATTTGAGATGCTTGTTGTAAGTTTATGGTAGCTGCGGTAGGAATAACAATTGTATCTCCCTGTTGCAAGATTAAGTCCTGAGAGCGATCTCCAGCCTGCAACAGCTGCTCCAGATTCACCGCAATTGTTTGGATTGCACCTCGTTGCGTCACTCGCCGTACCTCTACTCGACGCAGATCCGCAGATTGCGTAATTCCACCCGCCACTTGAATTGCCCGCGATATCCTGGGTTGTGTGCCGCTTTGATCTGGCGGCACTACCTGCGGGCCGGGACGAGTCACTTCACCCGCGACGACGATATTCAAAGTTTGGGTTTGAGTGGGAGCGATGCTAGTGTTTGCGATCAGAGATGCTTGTTGGGGGTTGACGTTTGCTGCTGTGGGAACCACAACTGTATCGCCTTGTTGCAAAGGCAAGTCCTGAGAGCGATCGCCCACCCGCAACAGCTGCTCCAGATTCACCGCAATTGTTTGGATTGCCCCGCCGCGTGTAGTTCGGCGTACCTGGACTTGGCGAAGATTCGCAGTTTGGGTTACTCCCCCCGCCACTTGAATTGCTCGCGACACGCTCGGTCTTGCCCCGCTTTGATCTGGCTGGACTACCTGTGGGCCGGGACGAGTTACTTCCCCCACCACCACCACATTCAGGGGTTGATTTTGCGCGGGAGCGAAGCTGGCATCTGCTTTTATGGGTGCTTCGGCCAAATTTGTGCTAGTTGCAGTGGGAATAAAGATCGTGTCCCCATCCCGCAAAGTGATATCTTGGCGCAAGTCTCCCGCTCTCAGCAGCGCGAAGAGATCGACGTTAATCGTTTGCGTTCCACCTCGCGTCACCCGGCGCACCTGCGCTCCCCGCAAGTTCGCTGACTGCGTAATTCCTCCCGCGAGGGTAAGCGCCTGGGTTATGGTTGGTTGTTGAACTCCACCACCTGCGGCGGTGAGAGAAATAACGTAAGCTCCGGGACGATTGACTTCCCCGGATACCGCCACGTTCAACGGTCGCGGTGCCACCAAACTGACGGTAACTATCGGGCGTCTGAGGAAACGGGCGTATCGATTGGAAATCACAGCCCCAGCTTGTTCGAGTGTCAGTCCTTCTACGGATACGCTACCAATCAGAGCCAGGTTTACCGTGCCGTTCACCAGCACCTGGTATTCGCGAGTATATTCAGGGACATTAAATACATCGATCTGAATGCGATCGCCAGATCCTAAAGTGTAAGCTCTTTCTGCTGAAATTCCTCCACCCCGACTTGCTGGCGCATTACCCCGGCGTACCTGAGCCAAACTAGGAAGCGGGTAGGCCAGAGGGAATAAGGCTAACAGCATTAGACCCACAACAGATTGGCGTATCTTGCTGGTATGTTGACAACCTGCACCGCTCATAGACCTTTTCCAAATTCTGCAATCATCGCCACACAAAAACGGGTTTACCACAAGTTTTCGCTACTGAGAATACTTTTTGTCGCTCATCTGCGGGTATTTGGTTGTATGCGATCGAGCTAAGTATATTTTTGACATCATGCGCGGCTCTATTTCATACTTTTGACATTTGTTTTTTTAGCTATGCAAACGAGAGGATTGCATAGCTAGGGGATTTGGGTAGCACTACTCTGAAATTGCAAATTTTCAATTTGATATTTGAGATTGAACTTCAACAAGCAAGCTGCTATTTAAAATTGACCGCTCACCAGTCCCGTTGGTTTCTCTTGTCCATGCTGCCACAGATGTGTCCGTTCTTGTAGATGACTCGCTCTGAAAATCTGGGCTTTTGCTCATTTCCGAAAACTACTCAAAAATTGCCCCTCGCTGCTTTAGGTCTAACTTCATTTGCTCCGAGATACCTGCATTTTTTCCAAATCGCGCTTGCTTTACGTTGGCACTGCCGAGATTGGCACTGCTTAGATTTGCCTCCACCAGATTCGCACCGCTGAGGTTGGCACCGCTGAGGTTGGCTAATGCTAAACTGGCAAGGTGCAAGTCGGCATGGCTCAAATTTATATTACCCAGATCCGCACCGCTGAGGTCTGCACCGCTGAGGTTAGCACTGCTTAGATTAGCGTCAGTTAATTCTGCATCGCTCAAATCTGCACCTCGAAGATTAGCGCGGCAGAGATTAGCACTACTTAAATCAACTCCGTTTAAGTTAGTTCCGCGCAGGTTACCCCCTGCAAAGTCAATTGCCGGATCGAGACCTGCAATTTTCGCTAGTTCTAGGAAATCCTTTGTTGGCGCTGCAATAATGCGATCGATCTCTTCTTGTAGATGCGCTTGTATTTGCGGAACAGTTGTTTTATCACCCTTTTCCACAATCAGACAATCGTAGCATAACTGCGCCCAACTCAGACAAGGCTTCAACTTCGATTCCCACAAAAACAAAGCTAATTTCCGCTCTAAGACAGCGTGCTGATTTGGGCTGATGTCGTGTCGCCATAAGCCTTCTGCATCAATCAGATAGACATCGTGCTTTGATACTTCAAAGGTAGCTTCTATTCGGCAGAATTTTTCGATCGCATTTACGGTTAAGAGTTTTGCGCTTTTGACCCCTCCCTTTAGAATCGACTCACCTGCCTTGACTTCAAAAATCCAGGCAGGGTTTACCTGCGAATTATTGCTTCTAAAAGCTATTTGGGATACATTCAAGTTATCCTGGAGGCTAGATCCTATTTCTACTGGATTAGTATCTGCACTGCTTTTATTTTCGCTACTTTTGTACTTTTTTCTGTCTTCTGTAACAGCAAGCTCAAGTGAGTCTTTGCGGTCGCGGGATGCCAAAGGTATTTCGCCACCCTCCAGCTTTAGCCTCAGTTCGCCACCCTTGAGACCCAACTTGACGCGACCCCCAAGCACGGGTTCCCAATGCTCGTCAAAGTTTATCGTTAAGTACAGGTCAAGCGCAGAAGTGTCACTTGCACCTGACTCGACAGGAATTGCTTCTAATTGCATCCACAAGCAGTCTGGATATTTGTTTTGAGACGTTTGGATAAGTCTGGTAGACAGGGATTCTTGCATTGCCAACCTAGAATAGGTATTTCAAGGGTTGCTTATTTTACAACGCTACCACGACCGTGCATTCCAGAACCTGTCTGCACTGAAAATTTTCTTTAAATTTAGCTAGTAGCGGATTATTTCCGCTTTGGCATTAGGAAATAATGAGAGTGATAAGGCGACAATATATTAATTATCGCCATCTTTACATTAACTGCAAAAATCACCTTTCTTCTCTCGGCCTACGTGCAAATTAAACACATTAAATATTCCCAGCCAAATAAACATAACAATAAGTACTTAGATGCTTAAATATTATTTTAATAGTCAAGTCCATTTCTAAGCCGACTTTCTTCCCTTTAGGAAATAAGTAGTCATTTCTCCCTTACCTTTTACTTGGATTTTACCGCGATTTTCAAACAAATATTTATCTCTCAATCTTTCGTAAGTTGCTGATGTAACTTGTATACGTCCTGGTTGTCCGTGCGATTCCATACGACTGGCAATGTTAACCGCATCGCCCCATAGATCGTAAATGAATCTTTTCTTCCCAATCACTCCAGCTACGACAATTCCCGTGTTAATGCCGATCCGAATTTGCAGTTGGTACCCCCTGTCAATCTGCAATTGCTGCATGATATCTAGCATGGATAATGCCAACTCTGCGATTGCCTCAGCGTGGTCAATTTTAGGTATCGGTAATCCTCCCGCTACCATATAGGCATCGCCAATCGTTTTAATTTTTTCTAAACCGAGTTCTTCGATAATTTGGTCAAAGGAAGAGAAGATTTCGTTCAATAAGTTAACCAATTCGATCGGCTGAAGTTTTGTGGAAAGAGATGTAAAGCCAACCAAATCGGCAAATAGAATTGTCACCTCATTAAAGCTCTCGGCAATGGCGCTTTGATCTTCTTTCAGTCTATTGGCAATTGGTTCTGGTAAAATATTGAGCAATAATTCTTCAGATTTTTCTTTTTCCAAGCGCAATGCTGATTCAGCTTGTTTGCGATCGCTAATATCGCGGGCTACCCACATCACCGAATCTTCAGATACGGGTGCAATCGTAGCGAGAAACCAATATTCAGATTCGCCAACAGGTAGGTTATACTCGAAATTAATTGTTTGTTTTGTATGCAGTGCTTGCTGAATTTGCTCCAAAAAAACTTCGGCATTATCACCAATTAAAAATTGTTCAACAGTGGGGCTGATAATATCAACATCTGACGGGTATAAACGTCCCGGATTTGTCGGCGCAACTTTCAGATCTTTAGCTTTAGCATCTACTACGAGAATTATATCTGTCATCGCTCCTAAAAGAGCATTTAATTCTGCATAAGATTGCTGTAGTTTATCTTCTAAAATTTTGCGATCGCTAATATCCCGCGCCACCCAAATCACTCGCTCTTCCGATAGAGGTGAGATATTGGCAGAAAACCACATCAGTCGATCGCTGAGGCATAAGCTATACTCAAAATTCGCAGTTTCTTGCGTATTTAAAACACGCCGAATATTCCTAATAAACGTATCAGCATCTGCTTTTGGTAGGATATCGTGTAAACTTTTACACACTTGTTTCGGGCTAATTTGGTTCGGAATATTTGGATTTGTTGAGACTACTTTGAGACAATTCCCCTGGCGATCGATGACAAAAATCATATCAGTCATAGCAGCGAATAAGGTTCGCAGTTCAGCTTCAGTAGCAGCAATAGTAGCCGTTCGTTCTTGCACTCTCAGTTCTAATTCTTCATTTAACTTTTGCAGCGCTAATTCCGCTTGTCTGCGCTCGGTGATATCCGTACCAATAGCAAGTATACCGATAAAATTTCCTGCTAAATCAAACAGCGGTTTATTAGCCCAAGCTACCCAAACTCGTTCGCCATTGCGCCGGATATTTTCATTTTCGTTGTGAGTATATTGCTCCGGGTGTTGCAAGATACTGCTCATCATAGCTGCTAAATCTTTCCCTGTTGTATCTGTTTGGGGAATAATCGTACCAACCAGATTTTTACCCAAGATTTCTTCCTCAGTAAAACCAAAGAATTTCTGAGCAAACTCGTTGAAAAATGTCAAATTACCGTCACAGTCAATTTTGAGAATAATACTGTTAGCATTTTCTACAAGTTCTCGATATTTTATTTCGCTCTGACGCAACAAATTTTCAGATGCAGCACGTTCTGATACTGTAGCAGCTAATAATAGTGACGTAATAGTAATTACTCCCATAAAAGCTTGCAAAAATATGATTGCCTGACTGATATTGTCAGTCTTAGCAATAAAAGGGCCTCCTCCCTGAGATGCTCCCCATATAGCAATGCTGGATACGACGAAGGAAGATAAAACAGCACCGCGCTGACCAAATTTAATCGCCGCCCAAATGATGAATGGAAAAGGTAAATATTCCAGGGGATAACGGGAAATTTGCGCCTCTGTTCTGCCTGCAAATACCATCCAACTAACTGTTACTAATAAAATCAGCCAAATAAATAATGACAGTCGATTTTGAATTATTCTTTTAGATTTTTTTTCACAATGGCTTGTACCTTTATCGGTCAACATAATCAATAGCAATGGCGTGAATATTAAGATTCCCATTGCATCCCCTAAAAACCAATTCCACCGTACTTCCCAATATTTATTCCACTCAACTAGACCAATTAAAACCATACGGAGTGGCCCTAAAGTAGAATTTATTTGGGTAGCAATAGTAGCTCCGAACAAAACAAGATATATAACATCTATCAAACGAGCCAGTGATGTACGAAACCCCAGATGACGTAGCAAATATACTGCCACTACAGCTTGTAAACTCGTACCAAAAGATGCTTGTAATGCCAGTATTAATGATGGCTTTATGCCTAAAAAATCGAAAAAAAACGCTCCCAAAGCTACTCCCGGCCAATAACGCACTCCTAGCAATAACAAAGCAGCTTGTGCAATTCCTGCGGGAGGCCATACTGAGGAACCTAAGAGTGCTACCCCTGGAATTAAGACTGCCAGTTTCCCCCCCAAAAAGTAAGCGATCGCAACTAAAGTAACTTTAACTAAGTACTGTAAAAATCTAGATTGAGGAAGCCGAAAGCTGATATTTTTGTTCGGGTTCATATTTTATACCCTAGACTTCGCAACTCATTTACGAAAAAAGTATCTATGTATACTGAAAATTCTCCCTTGTGTTCAATTGCACTTGTACATACGAATGCGCGATCGCTTTTTTCCAGTCTGTTGATTAATGATATTTTGCAAAGATATTATCTTATCACAAAATGCCGAGTTAGTTACAAATATAGGTCAAAGCCTTACAGTGTAAGGCTTTGACCTATATTTGTTAAAAAACTGGTCGCTTATTCTTAAGAATATCTGTCAACTATGAAAATATGCTATTAGCTGGATTTTCGCAAAGCCACCTCAAATTTCAGCAACAAAGGGTTGAATATTTAACAAAATCGGCGTAAGTCCCCACCTATACGAATTTTAGGTGGGGACTTACGCCGGACGACGACGATGCCACCCCACTCCTTAATTAACCATCAGGTTGATTAAGGAGTGGGGTGATTGAGGAGTTGTCAATTATTTTATTTGATTACTTTACTGAAAAGTGTATCTTGTAGTAAGATACATAAATCAAGGAGGTGATATTGAGTGTTACACAAAGCTATCCAAGTTCGTTTGTATCCAACCAAAGCACAACAAACACTATTAGCACAAACATTTGGGTGTGCAAGATGGTGGTGGAACTTGGCTCTAAATAAGTCAATTGAAACTTATAAAGAAACGGGAAAGGGACTTGGGCAAGTAGCACTCAATGCACTTCTACCAAAACTCAAAAAAGCCGAAGATACCTGTTGGTTAGCTGATTGTTATAGCCAAGTTTTGCAAGCTACAACTCTCCATCTAACTACAGCGTATAAAAACTTTTTTGAGAAACGGGCTGGATTTCCTAAATTCAAATCTAAGCATGGTAAACAGTCAATTCAGTACCCTCAAAACGTCAAAATAGTCGATGGTAATTTGAAATTGCCAGGAAATCTTGGGATAGTCAAAGCTAAAATACATAGAACAATTGAAGGGAAAATCAAGACTGTCACTGTTAGCCAAACTCCATCAGGTAAATATTTGGCATCTATCTTGACTGAAATAGAAGGTGAACAACCTACTGTCACAGAAGGGAAAATTTACGGTGTTGATTTAGGTTTGAGACATTTCGCCGTTGTAACTGACGGCGAAAAGGTTTCTAAATATGACAACCCCAGACACATTGCCAAACATGAAAAAAACCTGAAACGCAAGCAAAAGAAATTAGCACGTAAACAAAAAGGGAGTAATTCTCGAAATAAATATCGTAAAGTTGTTGCCAAAGTGTCCGAACGGGTTAGTAACTCACGGCAAGATTTTCTGCATAAACTTAGTTACAAGTTGGTCAGCGATAGCCAAGCTGTCATAGTAGAAAATCTTCATGTCAAGGGCATGGTTCGC
>NZ_JBHFNU010000012.1:0-17482 GCF_041929145.1 Aerosakkonema sp. BLCC-F183
CTACCCATGTCGCCTATTTCTGAGGTAGCTTGGAAACAGCTTGAGGGAAACCTGAGAGAAAACAACAAAGCAAGCGCCTCAGTTATTGCTGAAACACTTGCCCTGCAAAAGGTTGACATAGTGGCGGGAAGTGGATTTGAACCACTGACCTTCGGGTTATGAGCCCGACGAGCTACCAGACTGCTCTATCCCGCGTCGCCTTTACAACTATAACAATAACACAAATAAGTTGCAAGTGGCATTTCAAAAAAAATTTGGAGATTCTCGAAAAGCTAGCTACAGCAAGGATAATTCGCCGACCACCTCCAGACGTTTGTACTTGCCCAAGCTAATGAAGGTTTCAGACATAGATTCTGCGACGCTGGGAGTAATCCAGCCTATTTGTCTGAGCAGGTGAATCGCAACGGCGTGTTTGGCACGCTTGGTACCGTCGATCGCTTTTATTGCCAGCCCCATGCCTTCGCCTACCCTGCCAATACACTGAACTCCTTCAGCCCCACCCTTACTCACCAATTCTCCTTGGGTCTGGCGCATCAATTCAGTATCGAATTCCCCTTCCCCAGCTACCATATTTGGGTGATGTGTCATGGCGCGGACAATCCGCTCCATATCTAAATTTGTACCGGAGGAGAGCTGGGCATACAAAGTCCCCATTTGTCCCAGTTGCATGAAATAGGTAGGAGCGCCACAATCATCATGAGCGCTGATAAACTCTTCTCCTGGCATTCGCAGGAGTTCGGCCACTTTGCTCAAGATTAGCTGCTGAACCGGGTGGTTGCGCTGTAAATAAGTATTGAGAGGCCAATTACGTTGCTGGCAAACGGCTAGCATTCCCGCGTGTTTGCCGGAGCAATTATATTCCAGCGGACTTTGCTTATCTTCCGGGATCGGACATTGAAGTGCCGACGGGTCGATATCGCAACGCCAGAGAACGTTAAAAACCTGACGTACCTGCTCGATTTTGCCTTTGTGGGAACTACAGATAATCGCCAAGTCTCTATCTGTCAAACCGAAGCGTTCCAGAGTGCCGGTAGTGGTGACGGCTAGCGCTTGGAAAGGTTTGAGCGCGGAACGAGCAAAAGTTGCGGTTTCGGCGTTACCTGCTACAGATAATATGCGTCCGCGATCGTCACAAACAACCGCTTGGACGCGATGGATTGATTCAGGAATGCCTTCTCGCAGTAGCGTTACTTCTAATTCTGCGGATTGAGTTCTTTTTCCCCTTGTCATGGGTAAGAATGTATCACTGAAGGGGTACGGATTGATGGAATTTTAGATTTTAGATCGGAAGATTTATTCTCTGTCTAAAATCATTACACGGCTCTTGCGCTCACAGAATAATCCAAATGAGGCTGCCGATGCTAAAAGATAGAACTAGGATTGCAAAGGTACGCTGGAGGCGTTGAAGAATCGGTTGAACTTCGTAAGTTGCAATCAGTTGGTCGCGGGTAAACACTTCTGGAGGTTTAGTCCAGCATTGCCCATCGTACCAACCAGACTCTTCATATATCACATTGACACAAGCCAAGCGATCGCGCACGTACATCCAGCCCAAGTATAGCTGTAGCAGAACTAAAGCCATAAAAAAACTGGATAGCCCCGCACCGCATAAGATAAACTGGCCTAGAGCCTTCTGAGGGGCAAAACTGGCAGATGCCACCGGCCCGGTGAGCAACCAACTCCAACCCCACACCCAAGCCATTTTCCTGACATAGTTGACCCAATCTAGAGTTGCCCAACTATAGAACCAAGACTCTTTCAGTTCCTGGTACTCGTTGATGGGTAGCTGTTCGGATGGAACTGGGCAGATAGAAACAGAAGACTCCATCATTCACCTCAACTGGGTTCGATTTGCAGCAGTTCTATTCGTTCTGCGTGCCCCCAAAACGCTTCCAGATTATAGAACTCGCGTTCTCTAGGCATCAAGATGTGGGCGATCGCATCACCGTAGTCTAGAACTACCCAAGTTCCCTCTGCTAGTCCCTCTATGCGGCGGGGACGACGTTGCAGTTCTTGTTCTACCTTCTCTTGTATGCCTTGAGAAATAGCGCGTACCTGTACCCTGGAAAAACCGGTGACAATTATAAAATAATCGGCCAGATAGGAAACCTCTGACACTCGGAGTACTACAATATCACCTCCTTTGCGGTCTGAGGCTGCTTCAGCTATGTTCAAAGCCAGTGCGCTGTTGGTATCTTGCCTGCTTCCCATTGAGTTGGCCGCACTGCCGTCTGTGAAAACTGTTGGGTATGCGGATTCTATGCTTTTGATATGATCGGACATTAAATGGCTCGATCCTTATCGAGTTATAAAGGTATAGATTTACGCTGGGTTCACCAATTTTTGAATTCAACGTTGTCTTTATTTTAAATAAGTTCGCTAAATTTTGGGCAATCTGCCGATCGTCTCTATGTCGGCATCAGGTTTTTATTATTTTCCGCTTGCCGCTGCTTTTGGTTTGCCATTTGCATAGCCCAATTGCGGGTCAGTATAGTTCTGGGGTGAATTAATCGATGGGTTTCTATCAAATATTTCAACGAATAATCGCAAGTTCGCCAAACAGCTTTGTATAGATTTTGGCGACTTTCTTGCCGCAGAGCTTCTAGCTCCGGGGTATTGCCTCGTTCTGGCTCTAGACTGTCAGCTAAAAATACAGTACAGCTCAACAAGCTCATGCCGGGTCTGCCCAAAGTATGATTCCCGATGGCCTGCAATATTTCTTCATCATCTACGCCAAACACGTCTCTAGCGACGATCGCACTCACTTCTGCGTGCAGCAAATGGGGATTTTCCTCTTCTACAGGATCGAGTTCCCATCCTTCTTGCCGTGCGATGGAAAGCAGAAGTTGAGGTTTAAAATATTTTGCCAAATCGTGCATCAAACCAGATCGAGCTGCTTTTTCGCAATTCAAATTGTGCAGCGCCGCCAGTTCGATCGACATTTGTTCGACTCGAATAATATGCTGGAGCCGAGAATCGGGAACGTTATCTGCTAACCAGGCTAATAGCCGATCGCGCATTACTCTATTCAACCTTATAGCACAACAACTCGATCGTCAAAGGCACTATTTACACGCCATAAGCGATCGATGTGCTTATTTTATCGTTTTTAAGATTGGAAAAGGTGACGCACCCTGTCAAAGCACCGTCAAACATTTCCTAGCTTGGCAACGGTTTTGGCTTTGAGGCTAGCTGAGTGCCAAAAGAAGCAAACAGTTCCTCATAGCTATTCAAGGCTTGCTCAAACGAATAATGCTCTACCGCGTGCTGTCTGGCTTGCCGTCCTAGCATTTCTGCTTTTTCGGGATTGTTGTATAGTTCTTCAATCGCAAACGCTAAAGCTCTGGGGTCTTCTGGAGTCACCACCAAACCGCCGCCGCTTTGTCGCACTGCTTTAGCCGCAGTACCGGTCGCGGGTACGGAGGCGACAAGCGGACGACCTGAAGCCAGAATAACAGGAATTTTTGAGGGTAAGTTGAACGCTATTACATTTGGCTTTTGAGTCACCAAGCTTACATCTGCCGCAGCTAGCATTTCCGGTAACTTTTCGCGGGGTTGGAATGGCAGCAGTTTGACGTTATCGGCTTGGTCAATTTCGCAATAATACTGCACCCGCTCCAAAGCTTGCCCATCACCTACAATTACAAACACAATTTCCGGGATATGGGTCAGCAGGGCTGCTGCTTTAATAACTGTTCTTATATCTTGGGTGAGGGCAATGTTACCGGAGTAGAGTACGACAAACTTACCATTGAGTTGATGTTCAGCCCGGAAAGCGTTATTTTCCTTCGGTAAGGGGCGGATAAAATTCACATCTACCCAGTTGGGGATCAGCTCGATTTTACTGGGCGGAACGCCTTTTGCCAGTAAGTTCTCCACAAATCCATCGGCAATGACGCTAATTTTGGTGGCTGTCCGATTGGCAAATTTTTCCAGGGCTTCAAAAGCGCGAATTACAAGTTTATTATTGAGCAACCCAACGGAAACAGCGGCTTCGTGTTGAATATCCTGAACGTTCAACACTACCGGACAGCCGCGCAGCCATCCTACTAGAGCAGCTGGCAAGCAGACGGGCAGAGGCGGTACAGTTGCCAGGATAACGTCCGGTCGTTCGCCTTTGAGGGCGAGTGCGAAGCTAGTCAAAACAAAGCTGCCATCCAACAGCACTCGATCGAGCAAACTCGGTTTCGGGCGAATCATCACGTAACTGCGTTCGATTAAAACGCCGTTTCTTTGTTCCGCTTTGTATAGTTTCCGTCGGTATCCGGGGTAGATGCGGCGTTCTGGATAGTTAGGCATGGCTGTGACAACGCGGACTTCGTGACCGCGCTTGACCAAACCTTCTGCCAGTTCCGTCATCAGGGGAGCGATGCCGATCGGCTCTGGATGATAGTTGTAGGAGTAAATTAAGATCTGCATACCCCAAGTTTATGCAATTTGGTAAAAGAGTGGCGAGTAATTTTATATCTAAAGGTAGATGTTTTTTGGAGGCTGCTGTTTTTATACGTGTAGGCAGAGCTTTTGGCTAACGCCTCCTATTTCCGGCCTATCTGCACTCGCAACCCCCCATAGCACCCTAAACAAGGCTGTTGACGCTCTCATTAGCTCGCCAAACTAAGTATTCCCCAGCGGACGCTTTGAGTTATCAAAGCAGAACAGCTAATTTGGCCAAGTTTGACTGATATTGCTAAGGCAAAAGGTTTTCCTTTTCTTGAATGACATTTAAACACCGATCGCGAGAATCGTCAATTTAATTTATTAGTATTTTGGCTTTATTTTTGTTACCAATATTTACGATCGCAAAGTTTACAAGTACTGAAATATACGTAGTCAGCGAACTCGCTAGTTTCAGTAATTTTACTGAACAACGATTAGATGGGCATCCGGCTGATTATTTCCAAGTACGTATATAAGACGCGATCGCGCTTTCCTTTAACTTCCCTCATTCATCCAATTCTCTACCGTAATTCCCGGTACTCTCAACATATCAGAATCATTTGAAACTCGAATTAATCCCCGCGTTATTGCCGTTGCTGCTATTAATATATCTGGATCTTGTATTGGTCTACCTCTGCGCGTTAAATCCGCATAAATTATTGATGCTCTTTCCATAATTGCTATATCATCTAAAAATAAAATTGTTATATCCTGACAAAATTCATTAAAAGTAGCCAGCTTTCGAGTCGCACTGACAGCCAACAGACCTCTTTTTACTTCATAGTATGTAATGCAGCTAATAAATAAGTCTTCCCCCTGTAACTTCAATTCCTCAACTTTCATAGGAATTATTTTATCTCTATTAACAATCCCTGAAACTATATTAGTATCAAACAGATAAACCAACTTTACTATCTCCCTTCCACAGCAGTATTAAATGTTTCCACGTTTTCTGGAGTTAAACCATCTAATAGATGCGTCATCAACTCAACTGACATAACTCCTTTTACTCTTTTTGTCAAATTTTCATCATCCAGTTCCATTAATTGTTCGGGAAAAATCTTATTTAATAACGTGGCAAATTTTTCCATCACTTCATTTTTATTTAATTCTTCCTGATATACAGGACGACTTTGCATTATGCGATCGACAATATCGGATATCCGAGATAATACTGCACTTTGGCGATCTGAAATTTGTACCATCATTTTCACCATTGTTGAACTGAGATTAACTATGAACAGTTAGCAAAGTTAAGATGAGGTGCGAGTAATAAGCGCTCGCCGTCCCTCATCGACTGCTTACTTGCACTTTATATACCTAATGGTAGCGATAATTGAATTCCAGCAGCAAGCTCTCTTTGTCGCTTTTCAGCTTGCAACCTTCTGTCTGCTTTGTAGACATTCTCAATAATAGGTATTGAGTTTAGCATTATTTTCTTGTTTTTGGCAAGATTTTGCAAGATTTCCCAAAAAAAAGGTGGGCAAGATGCCCACCCCACAACTATTACAGGCATCTTGCCTGCTAAATTTTGGCGATAAAGTATTAACCCAACAATGCTTTAGCCTTAGCTAAAACATTATCAACGCTAAAGCCAAATTTCTCCATACAAACGCCGCCTGGCGCAGAAGCACCAAAGCGATCGATACTAACTGTATCGCCTTCAGCACCAACATACTTATGCCAGCCGAAACTGCAACCAGCTTCTACAGACAAACGCTTGGTGACAGCTTTCGGTAGTACAGATTCTTTATAAGCTGCATCTTGTGCGTCAAAGATATCTGTGGAAGGCATGGAAACGACGCGCACTTTCTTACCTTCGGCGGTCAGTTTCTCAGCAGCGGTAACGCAGAGGCTAACTTCCGAACCAGTACCGATGAGGATAATATCGGGTGTACCATCAGAATCAACCAAAATGTATCCACCCTTTGTCACACCTTCAATCGAAGTACCTGCTAAGTTGGGGACATTTTGACGGGTGAACGCCAACAGGGTAGGCTCGTTTTTCTTCGCTTTTTCGATCGCAATCTTATAAGCGCCAGAAGTTTCGTTTCCATCTGCGGGACGAATTACCGTCAAGTTGGGAATTGCACGCAGGGAAGCGAGAGTTTCGATCGGTTGGTGAGTCGGGCCATCTTCGCCTTGTCCGATCGAATCGTGGGTCATTACCCAAATCGCGCCAGCATCTGACAAAGCAGATAAGCGGATCGAAGCCCGCATATAATCTGTAAAGATCAGGAAGGTTGCGCCGTAGGGAATCAATCCCGAACTGTGTAGCGCTATACCATTACAGATTGCACCCATACCATGTTCCCGTACCCCAAAGTGGACGTTACGGTTTTGGTACTGACCGCGCTGAAAATCCCCCTCTCCCTTGATTTCCGTTAAGTTAGAGTGGGTTAAGTCAGCAGAACCACCAATTAGTTCGGATAAAACTGATGCTAATTTATTCAGGCAGGTTTCCGAATGTTTGCGCGTAGGCAGTGCTTTATCGGCAGCAGTGTAAGTTGGTAATACTTTATCCCAACCATCGGGTAACGCGCCGCTGAGTAAACGTTCAAATTCGGCGGCTTCTTGAGGATATTTAGCTTTGTAATCAGCCAAAGCTTGGTTCCATTCTGATTCGTAACCAGCGCCCCGTTCTACTGCTTTGCGGGTATGTTTGAGAACATCTTCTGGAACTACAAAAGGTTCGTATTGCCAACCCAAATTATCGCGGGTCAATTTTACTTCGTCCGTACCCAAAGCTGCACCGTGTACGCCTGCGGTATTTGCTTTGTTGGGAGAACCGTAACCGATCGTAGTTGTCACCTTAATCATACTGGGCTTATCGGTGACAGCTTTGGCTGCTTCGATCGCTTTGGCAATAGCTTCTAAATCGGTGTTACCGTTGGGAACGTGGAGTACGTGCCAGCCGTAAGCTTCAAAGCGCTTGGAAACATCTTCGGTAAATGCGACATCTGTAGAACCATCAATAGAGATGTGGTTATCGTCGTACAGAGCGATCAGTTTACCTAATCCCAGGTGTCCTGCAAAAGAACAAGCTTCACCGGAGACGCCTTCCATGTTGCAGCCATCACCAAGAATTACGTAGGTGTAGTGGTCAACAATTTTGGCATCGGGTTTGTTGAATTTAGCGGCAAGATGTGCTTCTGCCATTGCTAAACCAACCCCATTGGCAATTCCTTGACCCAGTGGCCCGGTAGTAACTTCCACGCCAGGGGTAACAAAGTTTTCCGGGTGACCGGGAGTTTTAGAGCCCCACTGACGGAATTGCTTGATATCCTCGATGGTGACGCTATCGTAACCCATGAGGTAAAGCAGGGCGTACTGTAACATGGAGCCGTGTCCTGCGGAGAGGATGAAGCGATCGCGGTTAAACCATTTCGGATTTTTGGGGTTATACCGCATAAAGCGATCCCAAAGCACAAACGCCATTGGCGCTGCGCCCATTGGCAGTCCTGGGTGACCAGAGTTTGCTTTCTGTACCGCGTCTACTGCTAGAAAGCGGATGGAATTAATGCAGAGTTCCTCAAGCGATTGAGTTGCTACGGCCATAATCTGTAAATTTTTTTTACGACGGTCGAAAACTTGGTATGCGAGCTGAAATGTCGCTGCTCTGGATCGCCCCAAAACAACACACCCATCATCCCATTAGCAGGATCGATGGGCAAGTAGTTTTTGTAGGGCTAGGGCTAGGGTTAAGGTGTCAGGAGTAAGAAGAAATTTGCTCTTTTGTGTCCCGACCCCAGTTAATAGTACCCAATCCCTTGTCCTATTTACCCATTTGCAACGTATTTTTTAAACGCTAAAGTGACGTTGTGACCTCCGAACCCGAAAGAGTTGGACAAAGCCACTTCGACTTTTTGAGCCCGACTTTGGTGGGGGATGTAATCTAAGTCGCACTCTGGGTCGGGGTTTTCTAAGTTAATAGTCGGTGGAACTCGATCGTTGGCAACTGCCATGACGGTTGCAACTGCTTCTATGCCGCCGGAACCGCCCAAAAGATGTCCTGTCATCGATTTGGTCGAGCTGATCGCCACTTTGTAGGCGTGTTCTCCCAAAGCTTTTTTAATTGCTGCCGTTTCGGTAACATCGTTGGCGGGTGTGCTGGTGCCGTGGGCGTTAATGTAGCTAACCCGGTCTGGAGTAAGACGGGCGTCTTTCAAACACAGCTGCATCGCTCTAGCAGCTCCTTCTCCACCCGGTACTGGGGCGGTCATATGGTAGGCATCGCAGGTCATGCCGTAACCTACGATTTCGGCGTAAATTTTAGCCCCGCGACTGAGGGCGTGTTCCAGTTCTTCGAGTAGGAGAATACCGGCACCTTCACCCATCACAAACCCATCGCGATCGCGATCGAACGGACGAGATGCACGCCCCGGATCTTCGTTGCGCTTCGATAACGCCCGCGCTGCCGCAAATCCTGCTAACGATAGAGGTGTAACCGCTGCTTCCGTACCACCGCAAATCATGGCTTGGGCATACCCCCGTTGGACGAGGCGAAAGGCATCGCCTATGGCATTAGAACCTGCGGCACAGGCGGTTACGGAACAGGAGTTTGGCCCCTTCGCGCCGATGTGAATCGCGGTTAACCCAGCCGCCATATTGGCGATCATCATGGGAATCATGAAGGGGCTACAGCGATCTGGGCCGCGAGTTAAGTAAATCTCTTGTTGATCTTCGAGTACCTTGAGACCGCCGATACCTGTGCCGATGATCGCGCCTACCTGTTCTGCGTTCAGTTCGTTGATAACAAACTGAGCGTCTGCTAGAGCCTGCTTGCTGGCAGCTACTGCAAATTGGGCAAAGCGATCCATGCGCTTGGCATCCTTACGATCCAGATAGTCGAGGGGGTTAAATCCTTTCACCTCACCAGCTATGCGGCAATCATGCCGGGACGGATCGAACAAGGTTATCGGCCCTATGCCGTTACTTCCGCTTAACAATCCTTCCCAATACTCTGTTAAGGTATTGCCAATGGGTGTAATCGCGCCCAGACCGGTAATAACAACGCGCTTACCTTCAAAATCTGTCATTTCAGCTATCAACTTGGGCTTCCACACCCGGAACGCAGAACAAAATACACAACCGAGAGATATTTTCTCCCTAATTTTTACTCAGCACTCAGCAGTCAGTACTCAACAGTAAATTTACGCCGATGTGGCTACTTTATCGTTGATGTAGTTTACCGCGTCTTGAACAGTCCGAATTTTTTCTGCATCTTCGTCGGGAATTTCGATATCGAACTCTTCTTCTAACGCCATCACCAATTCTACGGTGTCCAGGGAGTCAGCCCCCAGATCGTTGGCGAAATCGGCTTCTGGTTTGACGTCGCTTGCTTCAACGCTCAGCTGGTCTGCCACAATTTTTTGGACTTTCTCAAAAGTTTTATCGCTCATAGTCATCCCTTTTCGCAGTTGCCAGAACTTCCTCTGTCGGAAACACGGTTCTAAGCATTTCTTAATCTTATCTGAATATGGCGATCGCTCTATCACTACATTTGGCCAGTTTTCTGACTGACACTAAGATCTGCGAAATCGGGGATCGGGCAGCCGATATGGGTGTTTCCCACTTCCCACCTCCCACAAACAGGCGATGATAGAAACAGAGTCCCCTTTTGGCTCCACGAAACCTTACCAATATACTTGACAGATGAAACTTAGATATGCTTATTTTCCCGGTTGTGTTGCTCAAGGTGCCTGCCGGGAACTATATCAATCTACCGCAGCCTTGACTCAAGCCCTGGACATCGAATTGATTGAGCTAAAAAAGGCTTCTTGCTGCGGTTCTGGCACTTTTAAAGAAGAATCTCGCTTGTTGGAAGATAGTGTTAATGCCCGCAATATTGCTTTGGCAGAAGAACTGAATCTACCCTTGCTCACTCATTGCAGTACGTGCCAGGGAGTGATCGGT
This sequence comes from Aerosakkonema sp. BLCC-F183, assembly GCF_041929145.1. NCBI lineage: Bacteria > Bacillati > Cyanobacteriota > Cyanophyceae > Aerosakkonematales > Aerosakkonemataceae > Aerosakkonema > Aerosakkonema sp. BLCC-F183. The sequence goes on from NZ_JBHFNU010000012.1 coordinate 10,354, forward strand.
CATGTGGATGAACGTCTCAAACAAGCCCAGCAAACAGACCCAGTTTATTTAGAACAGATTAATGACTTACTCAAAAAAGAAGGTTGTTCGCCTTATCGCGGTAGCTCTGAAGTCAAGCATCTCCTCTGGGCTTTAGTGGGAGATTACGGTTTAGAAGAACTGCAAAAACGAGTTTCCCGAAAATTGAGCGGTCTCCGCTGTGCGGCGTTTTACGGATGTTACCTCCTACGCGCTCAAAAGTCAATACCTTTTGACGATCCGTACCAGCCAGAATCTCTGGAAAATGTGTTTCGGGCAGTTGGGGCGACACCTATATATTACAGAGGACGAACGCAGTGTTGCGGTTGGCCGCTTTCTAGCTATGCTACAGAGCAATCTTTTCAGATGGCGGGAACGCATATTCAAGAAGCAAAAGCTGCTGGTGCAGATTGTTTGGTAACGCCTTGTCCTTTGTGTCACTTAAATTTGGATTCGCGTCAACCAGAAGTAGAAAAGGTAATTGGACAAGAGTTAGGTTTACCGGTGCTGCATTTACCGCAGTTGGTCGCTTTGGCGTTGGGGATCGAACCAGAAAAGCTCGGTTTGCAGAAGCATATTGTTTCTACCCGCCCGGTATTAGACAAATTGGGATTGTAGGCCCACGATGCTGGGTGAGCGATCGGCTGCGGTACGCTGTGCGGTAGGGCCCACAGACGTGTTTGAGCGATCGTCTTTTGCTTGATTGTGATGGCAGCAGAGACTAATGGCCGTTTCAAGGGGCTTTAGTCTCTATTTATCTAGCGCGTTGCAAAAATTGTAGGAATCAACTAAAATTACATCCCTCTTTGGGGTATAATGAGCCGATAGATTTAGGGGCTTATTGTATGCGATTTGATAAAAGAGTTGAGCAAGTAACGGAAAATTTACTTTGGGCTGTGAGATTTTTGGCGATTATTCCCGTCTTGTTCGGGTTAGTTAGCGTCATAAATTTATTTTTGCTTGGCAGTTTGGAAATTATAGAAGCTATTAAACAGTACTCGCATTTGCATGAAGATCACTCCCAAGCTATTACCAAAGTTATGACTAATATTATTGGGGGAATAGACCTTTATTTAATCGGAATAGTTTTGATGATTTTCAGCTTTGGGATATACGAGCTATTTATTTCCAAGATAGACGTTGGCAGAGCTAATAAGGAAATCCGCATTTTGGAAATTCACTCTTTAGATGAACTCAAAGAAAAAGTGTTAAAAGTCATTGTTATGGTGTTGGTAGTTAGCTTTTTTAAACAAGTTACAGCGATGCCAATACAAAACTATCAAGATATACTTTATTTAGCGATTTCGATTATACTCATTGCCGCTAGCAGTTACTTGATGCACAAGTCACATTCCAACCACAGCAAGCCATCTGGTGAATAAGGCTGGTTCTTTAGTTTTTAGTATACCCATATTTCCGAGCAGTGGAAAAAATGTTTTTCTGTAAACTATTGCATAGAAATTTTAAAAAACTCAATCCTAATGTTGTGGTGCAAACAGAAGAACATTTTTGCTCGGAAATACCCAAATCTAAAATCTAAAATTTATAAAAATATGGAGTAGCAACCCAGTCTACTTTCCTAAATTTGGAGAATAAGCAATGAAAGTAAATTTCATCTTTATGGCAATTGTAAGTGGATTTTTTACCGTATTAAATACACCTATTTTATCATCAGCACAATTAGATATTTGTCGCAATTACACAGTTCAAGATCCGCTAGAGCGTTACGTGAATTTGCGTGCAACGCCCAACGGACGGATTATCAGAAGAATCACTAACGGAACTCAAGTAACTGCTACGGGAATAGAAAGAAATGGTTGGCTTCAAGTGCGAGTAGGAAAATCCAGAAGTAGGGGTTGGATAGATGGGGATGGTCTGGTTCAAAATGAGGATTACGTAGTTTTCGATCCCAAGGATACAGGTGTGAATATTCGCCAAGAACCCAACGGAGAAATTATCGGTCGTATACCAAATGGTACAACTATAGACGAACCGATTAATTACGTTGGCAACTGGGCGGAAGTTCCCCAGTTTAATGGTTTTATAAATGAACGTTTAATCCGCGAACCTGATTGCGATTTTTAGGAATCGCAATCGATAAATTCCTTAATAGAAAATTCCTGGAACAAAGAATTGAGGTTAAGGAAACCGGGTTTCTGCATTTCAGGTAAACAAGAAACCCGGTTTCTTTAAACCGGGTTTCTGAGATTCACTTAGCTATTCACGACATTCACCTTGACAACTTTTCGTTGCAATTCTTCTGCTTTGGGTAGAGTCAGAGTCAAGATGCCATTCTTAAACTCAGCTTGGGCTTTATCGTTCTGAATGGGAACGGGTAGTTGAACTGTGCGCTGGAACTTGCCATAGCGGAATTCAGAGTGATAAAAACCCTTGTTTTCAGCTTGTTTTTCATAGGGGCGTTCGCCAGCGAGGGAAACTGCTTCGCGAGTAACGTGGATATCCAAATCTTTGCCTTCCACGCCGGGAATTTCTGCCCGCAAAGTGAGATGATTTTCTTCATCGTGTAATTCTATGGCAGGCACCCAGCCTGGGGAAGTTTCGCCGTTGTATTGTGCTAGTTCGTCAAACATTCGATCCATTTGACGACGCAGGGTTTCCATTTCTTGAAAAGGCTGCAAACGTACAATTCTCATAATTCCAGTAACCTTCGCAACTGTTTTACAGAAACTGAATCAAATGCTTACTAAATAGTCGGCTATAGATCCGCTGTTGAGGCTGTAAACCTTTGCGTTTATTAAGCTTTGCGTCTCTAAGCACAGTTCTATAGTGCCTTATAACAGAATCTCGGTAAGTGAGGTAAACCCTACTAATTGAGTGCGAGTTTCCCGATTTTATGGGTTACTTTTCACCCAAGCGGCGCTGGAGTTGTTTGAGAATTTGATACATTTCGGGAAGGCGATTGTAGATAGCAGATGTTTTGAGAAATAGTTTGTGGGGAACAGCTGGAATACCTGATACAATGGCTCCTGGTTCGACATCGTTGTGAATTCCGGCTTTGGCTGAGGCGATCGCACCATCTCCAATCTTAGCTTGATTGGCAATTCCCACTTGTCCCGCTAGCAAAACTCGATTTCCCACCTTCACTCCGCCAGCTAATCCGACTTGTGCGGCTAAGGCGCTGTTAGAACCAACCTGACAGCCGTGACCGATTTGTACGAGGTTGTCAATTTTCGTATTTTGTGCTATACGAGTTTCTCCTACGGCGGGACGATCGATCGTGCTGTTGCAGCCAACTTCGACGCCATCTTCCAGTACGGTACAGCCAGATTGTTCCATTTTGAACCAGCCATGCGGTGTGGGGACAAAGCCAAAGCCTTCCGCACCGATGACCGCACCGCTGTGGATGACGCAATTTGCGCCGATGCGGGCGCGTTCGTGAATGGTACAGTTGGCGTGTAAGATGGTGCGATCGCCGATCTGCACTTCTGGGTAAATTACTACATTGGGGTGAATGCAGACGTAGTTGCCAATTTTTACGCCTGCTTGGATAACCGCGTGGGGGCCGATGTAAACATCGTTACCAATTTCGGCTGTAGGATGAATGACAGCTGCGGGATGAATTTCGGGTGCTGGGTGAAAAGGTTTGTAGAAAAGTACGATCGTCTTAGCAAATAATAATCTTGGGTCTTTTGTAGCAATCCAGGCAATCCCCCGTTCAGTCGCTTGCTGCTGTAAGGCTTCGTCTGCTGGCAAAATCAAAGCGCTTCCAGCAGTTTTTCCCACAAAAGCCGCGAATTTTCCCCCTTCTATATAACTTATGCTGCCAGGGCTCGCCTGCTCTATTGCTGCTACTCCTGCAATCTCTGGATTGAGATCTGGGTTAGAAGTCAGGCTATTGCTGGCATTTGCGTCTAGTTTTTGGACGATTTCGCTAAATTTCATCATTTTATGTAGAGGGAGAGGGAGAGAGGGAAGAGGGAGAGGTGAGAGGGAAACGGAATTTTGACTTATAAACACCCCATTGCATTACCTGCTAAGTAGGCGGTTGTCCAAGCACTTTGGAAATTAAAGCCACCGGTTACGCCGTCGATATCCAGAATTTCTCCTGCAAAGTAAAGACCGGGACAGGATTTGCTTTCCATAGTTTTGAAGTCTACTTCTTTGAGACTGACGCCGCCACAGGTAACAAACTCTTCTTTAAAAACGCCTTTACCATTAATTTGATATTGACCTTGAGTAAGTTCTTGAATTAGTCGATCGAGCGCTTTGTTAGATAACCCCGCCCATTTATCCTCCGTACCGATATCCACACGGGTGACTAAATACTCCCAAAGGCGACGGGGGATGGGTACCGGACAGCTGCTAGAAATTTGGCGTCGCGCTAACTGAGACCTGACTGCTAAGAGCATTTGACGCATGCTTTCTGGATTGTACTGGGGAAGCCAGTTAATTTGCAAAGTTGCCCGATAGCGATTTTCGTGCAACACTCTGGCACCCCAAGCGGAGAGTTTGAGGATCGCTGGGCCACTCAAACCCCAATGGGTGACTAATAATGACCCGATTTGTTCAAATTCCGTTTTACCGTCAATTTGCAATCGCACGCGGACGTTATTTAAGCTTACCCCAGCTAAATCCCGCAATTGGGGGTCGAGTATGGTGAAGGTAAACAGGGAAGGAACTGGTGGTTCAATTTGATGCCCTAATGCTTTGGCAATTTGGTAACCTGTTGAGTTACTGCCGGTAGCAAGCAAGAGGCGATCGCACTTTAACCTTTCTCCCGATTTCAATTCAACCTCAAATTTAGATGACGAGTTTTCCTCAACAGTCTTGATTGAAACAACAACCGCGCCGGTACGAAGTTTGACTCCAGCTGCTTTGGCAGTTTCGATCAGACAATCGACAATAGTTGCGGAATCATCGGTGACAGGAAACATTCGTCCATCCGATTCAGTTTTCAGCTCGACGCCTTGTGCCGCAAACCAAGCAATTGTATCGCGGGGTTGAAACCTGGTAAAAGCACCCCGCAAAGCTTTGCCGCCTCTGGGATAATTTTGCACTAACTGGGCTGGATCGAAACAGGCATGGGTAACGTTACAACGACCCCCACCGGAAATGCGAACTTTGCTGAGGAATTCACGACCTGCTTCTAGTAAGGTCACGGAGGAGTGGAGGTAAGCTTGGGCACAGGTAATTGCCGCAAAAAAGCCTGCTGCCCCACCCCCTATTACCACAACTTGTAAAGATGTTTGGGACACGAATTAAGTTAAATCTCTTCCAATGGTTCAAAGTCGTCTTTTTCTGCCCCGCAAACGGGACAAACCCAACTATCGGATATATAGTCAAAGGGCGTACCGGCTTCGATGCCGCTATCTGGATCGCCTTCTCCGGGCTTGTAGACGTAGCCGCAGACTGTGCAGATGTACTCTTCCATTTTGCTTTTTCCTCAAGATCTTTATACAGTCTAAGCCTCCAGAAACTGAGTTCCGGAGGCTTTAGCTTTTCTTTGGCTTAGGAGTCCAAGATCGGTGCTTGTCTTGCTAAACAGCTACTTTCTGTTTCGACCAAACACCATTTTCATCTTCTTCGTATTGCTGGTGAATGGTTTCCCAAGCTGCGTGTTCTGCTTTTAAGGGATCGTTGGTTTCATCGAGGACGGTATTGTAGCGATCGATAAATGTTGTTTGTGCGTCTTGAGATAGATGCGATCGCACTTCGGGAGACAAGTCGTTGGGGCTGTTGCAACGACCCGCACAAGGTCGAGGTAGCGGCGCTTCGTTGGTATGTACTTCTTCGCCACCAGCACTTTGCATCAGCAGCTGAATTTCGCCGGATTTGTTGGCTGGGACTTCCGCCATAACCAGAAATTCTCCCGCTTCCAGACGAGTTTGGTAAACCGTTGCCTTATCTTCCGGCATTCCCAGCGCTACGAGGGCAGAAACCAATCCAGCACCGCTAGCACCTGCGATCGCGCCACCAGCAGCCCCCAGCAGCACGGCACCCAATGGCCCAGCGGCTACAACCCAGCCGACAAAAGGAATCCACAGTGCGCCAATACCTGTCAGCAATGCCAGAACGGAACCAAATAAGGAACCAAAGATGCCGCCTGTCCGCAGTCCGCCTAAAATCACATCTTTTTTAGAGATAAATCCGGCAATGCGGGTGGTGGACTTGAAATTTTTGCCCATCACTGAGATGTGGTCGCGGGAAACGCCGCGATCGAGCAGACGCCGGACGACATCGTTTATCTGTTCTTCTTGCTTAAATACTGCGGAAATCGTCCGTTCTGCTGTATATTCAGCTGTCATTAGGCTACTCCTTGAGCTTTTCTACCTTCCCTCTTGGAGAATACTCAGACGATCGCTCTGTCGAATCGCTCCTAAGATCGATCGATCGCTTGTCTCAAAGATAGATATTTATTTATATCTGTTTGTAGCTGCTACCACCTTGTCATTTGCAGATAACTCAAGATGCCGGTCACGATGGAAAGCAGCAATAATACCCAGATGACGCCGCTGGGAATAAAAGTAATAAGCTCAAATCCTCTCAGTACCCAAGTTGCTAGGGTTAAGCCGATGAATATCGCAAAAATAGACGAAAATCGCCAATTGCCAAAGTTAGGAGAGTTACTCATACAACTGCACTGATATTTGAAGTTGTCAAACCGAGCCATAATTCCTATGTTAAGACTCGCGACCTCACAGGGCTTCGATCGACCGGTTTTTCTCAAACATCTGTTTCTGGCGTGCGATCGGTCCCTGTTAAGCCTGCTGAAGTAAGCAGTAAAAACACTGACGCAAATGTATAAAAAAAACAAACCGAAGTATAATTACGTGTGTGAGATTTTGTAATTTATACTACTAATTTTTCTTCTGTCTATGGGATGGCACTTTTCTTACCGTAAGATTGCGGTAAAAATTTTCCAAAACTTTATCATAACTTTGCAGGTTTTTAACTAGCTGTGGGTAACTTGATAAATAGGAGGGATAGTTGTCTTACCGAAAATAATGGATCTAAAGCCCCGCCCCTTCAGGGCGGCTTTCTTTATAGGCGCTATACTTATACCAGAACTACTGGCGTAAGTATGTTGGTATTTGAGGCAAAACTTGAAGGAGAAAAGCAGCAGTACGAGATGCTTGATGAAGCCATTCGT
>NZ_JBHFNU010000120.1:0-30052 GCF_041929145.1 Aerosakkonema sp. BLCC-F183
ACGCTACCAAGGGATTGGAATGGTGCTTTCGGGATTCTCCTGAAAGCTTTGCGGGATACCGCCGCTATCACTTTCGATCGTGATAGTGCTATCGTTGCATTGTCCGGGAATGCCCGGAATGATGTCGCGTAAATGTATCAGTGCATTTCGTTTGTCATAATTACGATCGGGTATGCTGCTTTTGTGGTATTCGATAACCCAGTAGTATTTAGTGTGTGGTAGTTCACCACTTATTCATTGTTAACAGGTAAGCAACGTGGCACAGGCTTCGTTTTGGTGGCAGCAACTTGTCAGCCAAATACCAGACTCGTCGCTTCCAGAATTCAAAAGTAGAGCCTTCAAATGGCTTTCGGGTCGGTATTTTGGGAGTTTGGGATTCTGGTTTTTGGGTTTGAGTGCAGCGATCGCCATGCTGTTTTGGCACTGGAAGCTATGTTTGGCTACCAGTGTTGGCGTGCTGGTAATGTGGTTTGTCTATCGACTGCAAGTGTGGGACTGGCAATTGTATCGATCTTCGTTGCGCCGCATATTTGGAGGCGCTAACCGTCAATTAACCATCGCAGTCGGCACCGGCGGACTTGCTACCCTCAGCAGCTATATGGCAATCTCGATCGGATCTGATAGCAATAGTGCTTGGATCGGTGCTGGTGCTATGCTGCAAGGCTTGGGTACGCTGACAATTTTAGTATTGCTGCTTTGGCAAATATTTGGACGGCAAGTTTTGAGAGATGAAGCAAAGCTCGATCGAATGCTGGCAGAACTGACCGATACTAATCCCCTCAAACGTCTGATCGCGGTTCGGCATCTGACACGTTTGGGAACTAAATATGACAAAGGTCAGCAACAGACGATCGCAGACTATTTTCGCATCATGCTTTCTCAAGAGTCAGAAGCGACGATCCGGGATGCGGTTCTTGATGGTTTGCAAGCATTTGACAATCTTCCACAGATCGCTGGTGGCGATCGACTTTTCTCAATCCCAGCAGATCTAAACTGTTCTGCTAAGTCACGCCGCATTACCTAATCAATCATTGGTAATTGCCGATCTGCCAGCTGTGACTGGGGAGAATCCAGGAATGTTAATTTCTCGCTATCTCCCCATCTCCTTATCTCCCTTTCTCAAGCCTGTATGCAATTCGCTCCACTTTATCCCATTGCCTACCAAATTCTCAAGCCTACCTTTAACAACTGTCTTTGGGCGGGATCTGTCGAACAACCCTATGTAGCTCTTACCTTTGACGATGGCCCCCACCCACAGTGGACACCGCAACTGTTGGAAGTGTTAGATCGCTACAACATCACAGCCAGTTTCTTTTGGTTGGGTGCTTGCGTAAATCGAACACCAGATATCGCTAAGGAGGTTTATCGGCGGGGTCACTGGGTTGGTTTGCACGGTTACGATCATCGCATTTTTCCCAGTCTCTCTCCCGACTCTCTCCGATGGAGTTTGTCACAAACCCAAATCGCGATCGCCAATGCCTGCGAGTTAGATTTAGAGGATGTCTGCAAACAAGTCCGCGATGTTCGACCTCCTAACGGGATGTTTACACCCCAAACCTTGAAGTGGTTGCGTAAGTGGAACTATCGTCCCGTGATGTGGAGTGTGGTTCCGGAAGATTGGGTGCGACCTGGAGTTTCTGTTGTGGTACAGCGCGTGTTACGACAGGTTCGCAACGGTTCTCTAATTGTTTTGCACGATGGTGCTTGCGGTGGACAAGATGTCGCCGAAACGACTGCCCAAATTATTGAGCTTCTACTACAACTTGGACTGAAATTTGTTACAGTCGATCGGCTATGGCAGCAAATCTCCTACCCCCTTCGCCGGGTAAGCTAAGCAGTTTAGTCAGAGAATTGTTAATTTCTCTTCTCTACTAGCTGTCATATCAGAGATTAGTTCATTAGAATGTCAGATGAGTACTTCAGCCATTTGTCAAGTCTATCTGGACTGAAACTTATCAGTTTAACGTAAAATCTCTCCCCAATGGCTTGCGTAGGATGGATTTCCATCCAAAGTAACTACTGCCGGGATACCAGCTTTTCAGGTGCGGGTTTAACCTTCCAGTCTGCTGTCCAGGCGAGATATCCAGTTAAACCCTTCCCCACCAGACACCAAAAAACGGGAAAAATACAGTAAACCGAACTGGCTTGACAGATGGCGAACGCTACTCCTAGCTAATTTAAGGAAATCGACAAAAGATGGGTGCAGAAATTTTTCCAGCCTTAATCGCAGTTAAACAGACAATAGGAAAGCCCAACGAAGCCTATAGAATTCGATGGGTACAGTTCGTCTGAACTTTTGTTTTTTGTCAACGCAGATCGAATTATCCAGCATTTTCCAGCCTATTCCACTGCTTTGCACGATCGGCCTTTTGGCTTTGGTGCAAAAGCAGAATCTCGAATTGTTTTCCAGATTGATAGAGAAGATGAAAAAATAGCATGGATCTTATGAAAAACTGCGTGCAATTTCTGTGAGAAAGGCTACAATCGGAAAGATCTTTGCCAGACCCAACTGCAAAGTTATCGATTGCGCTTCCAGATAAGAAAATTTTTTTCGCTGGGAAGCACTGTGTTTTTCCCCCAGTCAGTAAACCATAGATATAGTATTTAAGGCTTATCCGGTGCGCTACTGGCTAGAAAATGGGGATCTCGATTCTTAACCATCTTTAGTTGTTGATTTGTTAACCCAAAGGAGCATGAGGAACGCGGCATGACCCAGGCTAACAACGTATTAGAAACCCTCGATCAGCCTATTAACGATCTTGAACTCGAATTTATATTTGAGGAAGAAGCAGGTCGAGAAGATTTTCTAGAAGAGGTTTCAACAGAAGAAGACGACGGGAAGCCTGGTAAGGTTCGCTCTACCCGTCGTCGATCTCAAGCCAAGAAAAAGCACTATACAGAAGACTCAATTCGCCTTTATTTGCAAGAAATTGGCCGAATTAGGCTCTTGCGGGCAGATGAAGAAATCGAACTGGCGCGAAAAATTGCGGATTTACTCGAATTGGAGCGGATTCGGGAAAAACTCTCCGATGACCTCGATCGAGATCCGCATGACAGCGAATGGGCCCAAGCCGTCAATATGCAGTTGCCAGCATTCCGTCATCGCCTTCATGTCGGTCGGCGGGCGAAGGATAAGATGGTACAATCTAACCTTCGTTTGGTAGTTTCGATCGCCAAAAAATATATGAATCGGGGGCTGTCTTTTCAGGATTTAATCCAAGAAGGCAGCCTCGGTTTAATTCGAGCAGCTGAAAAGTTCGATCACGAAAAAGGCTATAAGTTCTCCACCTACGCAACTTGGTGGATTCGTCAGGCGATTACGCGGGCAATCGCCGATCAATCTCGTACTATTCGCTTGCCCGTTCATCTGTACGAAACTATATCCCGGATTAAGAAAACCACTAAGTTGCTTTCTCAAGAAATGGGTCGCAAACCCACTGAAGAAGAAATCGCCACTCGTATGGAAATGACCATCGAGAAGTTGCGTTTCATCGCTAAATCAGCTCAACTACCCATTTCTCTGGAAACGCCGATCGGTAAAGAAGAAGATTCCCGACTGGGCGATTTTATTGAATCCGATGGCGAAACACCAGAAGATCAAGTTTCTAAGAATCTGCTTCGAGAAGATTTGGAAAGCGTCCTCGATACTTTGAGCCCACGCGAACGCGATGTTTTACGACTCCGCTATGGCTTGGATGACGGACGTATGAAGACTCTGGAGGAAATAGGCCAGATTTTCAACGTCACTCGCGAACGAATTCGTCAAATTGAAGCTAAGGCGCTTCGCAAATTGCGCCATCCCAACCGCAATAGCATTCTCAAAGAATATATTCGTTAGCAAAAAATTGTTGGCCGTGCGATTAGCTGTAGGAGTAATTCATGAATTACTCCTACAGCTTTGCTTTTGGCAAACAAATATAGCAACCGCTCTCGTCTGTTAGGACATTCTTAATTCCACCAAACCCTTGATTCGACGCCATTCTTCCCCGACGCCCGACGCCCGACGCCCGACGCCCTAGCTATAAAAAGCTGGGAGCCCTTTGCTTGACTCCCAGACATTTTTGATTAAATTACCGGAGAAATGAAGAACCCAAAAATTATATGAGACCTAAAAAGTGCAGCACGCCTTGGCCAGTGACAAGTTCAGTTATTAAGGCAGCGATAAAGCCAATCATGGCCAGACGACCGTTCCAATTTTCGGCTTGGGGAGTAAAACCGAACTTAACATCGTTGCGATCTTGAGCTTGCATAGTCCGAACTCCGCTAGTAACGTTTTGTTAACACCTGTAAATAAATATAACAATAACTTGGTAAAAGTGCAAGTCTCTGCATAAGGGGCGGGGGGCAGGGGAGCAGGGGAGCGGGAGATTTAAAATTTAAAATTTAAAATTTATAAAAAATTTAAAAAATTAATAAAAAAAATTAAAATATATTACCAATAAAATTTAACAATAATTTTTTTATAGTCCAAGTCTCTGCATTGGGGGCGGGGGGCCGGGGCGCAGGGGAGCGGGAGATTTCAAATTTCAAATTTCAGATTTATCAAAATTTGAAATCTGAAATCTAAAATCTGAAATTCTCTTCCCTTTCCCTTTTCCCTCTCCCTTTCCCTTATTCCCGCTCTCCTGCCCTCCTGCCCCCTGCCCATCAATTTTGTTTGACAACAATGAAGTAGCCCTTGAATAGAGGCAGGTTTCGGCTGGATTTTTTATACATTTATTGCTAAAGAAGCCAATTTTTATGGGATATTTGCAAAAATAATATTAAGCAAATTTTTTGATTAACATTTTTACACAATCATGTTAATTCTTTCAGGTTTTCAGATTTTAGCAAAAGTTGATGAAAGCGTCAATTCGATTGTGTATCGCGGGATACGAAATTGTGACAATTTACAAGTGATTCTCAAAGTCCTTAAAAAAGAATATCCAACTCAGGAGGAAATACGCAGATATAAGCACGAATATGAAATTATCAGCCATCTGAACCTAGATGGTATTGTCAGAGGTTATGACTTCCAGAAATATGAAAACACTCCCGTCATTATCTTGGAGGATTTCGGCGGAGTATCATTAAAAAAATTGATGGCAAGTAGAACATTTACTTTGGCGGAAAGTTTGCAAATAGCCATTAAAATTACCTCATGCTTAGGGGAGTTACACCAGCAGAATGTCATCCATAAAGATATTAATCCAGCCAATATCGTTTTAAACTTAGAAACGGGTATTATCAAATTAATCGATTTTGATATTTCCACAGTATTGACTAGGGAAAATCCTACGATTAAAAATCCGAATGTTTTGGAAGGAACGTTAGCTTATATATCACCAGAACAAACTGGCAGAATGAATCGATCGCTGGATTACCACACAGATTATTACTCTCTGGGTGTTACCTTTTACGAACTGCTGACAGGACAATTGCCTTGTGATGCTGAGGATGCGATCGCATTAGTACACTGTCACATTGCCAAACAGCCAGTACCTCCCTGTGAAGTGAATTCGGAAATTCCCAAACCAGTTTCGGATATAGTGATGAAACTGTTAGCCAAAACTGCCGAAGAAAGATATCAAAGCGCTTACGGATTAAAAGCAGATTTAGAAGAATGTTTGGCTCAATTAGAACGGAACGGCAAGATAAGCGAATTCGCGATCGGTAGAAAAGATATTTCTGACAAGTTTCAGATTCCGCAAAAAATATATGGCAGAGAAGAACAAATTAAGAATTTAATCGAGACATTTGAACGAGTTATTCAAGGTAGCAGCGAAATCATGCTGGTGTCTGGCTATTCCGGCATCGGGAAAACATCTTTAGTTCAGGAAATTTATAAACCGATTACCAAACGAAAAGGCTATTTTATTGCAGGGAAATTCGACCAGTTTCAGCGCAATATTCCCTACAGCGCGATCGTCAGTGCTTTCTCGGATTTAGTGCGGCAACTTTTAACTGAAAGCGAAACGCAGCTTAACGGATGGCGACAGAAGCTAAAAGCTGCCTTGGGAACAAACGGTCAAGTAATTATTAATTTAATTCCGGAAGTAGAACTGATTATCGGAAAGCAACCAACAGCGGTAAATTTGCCCCCAGCGGAAGCACAAAATCGCTTAAATTTAGTATTTCAAAACTTTATTAACGTATTTGCCAAAGTAGAACATCCGCTGGTAATTTTTATCGACGATTTACAGTGGGCAGATACCGCTAGTTTGAAATTGCTCGAACTGCTGATGGCAACGACTACAACAGGATTATTTATAATAGGCGCGTGTCGTGACAATGAAGTGAGTGCCGCTCATCCGTTGATATTAACATTAGATGAAATTCAAAAAGCCGGAACGCTGGTAAATCATATATTCCTCGAACCTTTGGACTTAGCAAACGTTAATCTGTTAATTTCAGATACGCTTCACTGCACTTTCTCTAGTTCGATTTCCTTGGCCGAGTTGGTGCTGGAACGGACGAAAGGAAATCCATTTTTTATCAATGAATTTTTGAAATCGCTTTATGGGGAAAAGCTGATAGAATTTGATTATCAACAGGGCAGTTGGCAGTGGTCTATAGAGAGGATTGCAGCGCAAGGTTTTACTGAAAATATTGTCGAACTGCTGGCAGAAAAAATTCAAAAATTGTCGCAAACTACCCAACAAGCGTTGCAACTGGCAGCTTGTATTGGCAATCAATTTGATTTGCAAACGTTGGCGATCGTCTATGAAAAATCTCTCGGAGAAACAGCAGCCGATCTGTGGGAAGCTGTTTCAGAATGTTTGGTGTTACCTGTTGGCAATGCGGGAGATGTGCAATTAACTTTTAGAGAATTTTTCCATGACCGATTACCGATTACCGATTACCTGTTATCGGTATACAAATTTGCACACGATCGCATTCAGCAAGCAGCTTATGCCCTGATTCCCGCATCCAGCAAGCAAGCTTTTCACTGGCGAATAGGGAAACTGCTGCTGGAAAATACTCCTGACTCTGAGAGAGAACAGAAAATATTCGATCTGGTCAATCAACTTAACTTCGGTGTCGAATTAATTAATGCACAGTCAGAACGAGACGAACTTGCCGAATTGAATTTCATTGCTGGCAAAAAAGCTAAGGCATCAGCGGCATATCAACCTGCCTTTGATTATCTCAAAATCGGTATAAAACTGCTTAAATCCCCGGACAAACAAACCGGATTTCTCGACTCTGAAGCTAGATCTAGTTGGCAAACACACTATAATCTGACGCTGGCGCTGTACGTGGAAACAGCAGAGGCGGCGTACCTCAGCGGTAATTTTGAGGAGGTGGACAGATTAGCTGAGGTGGTACTGCAAGAAGCACAGATGTTGCTAGACAAAGTGAAAATATATGAAGTAAAAATCCAAGCTTCGATCGCACAAAATAAGTTATTAGAAGCGGTAAAAACAGCGCTACAAGTTTTAAAATTATTGGGAGTGAGGTTGCCTGAAAAGCCGAAAAAAGTAGATATTTTGCTTGGATTGCTAGAAACCAAATTAGCTTTATTTAGAAAAAAAATTGAGGAATTAATAAAATTGCCGATAATGACCGAACCCATCAAATTAGCGGCAATGCGTATTTTGTCGAGTATAGTTACTGCCACCTATTTCGTATATCCCGAACTAATGGTGCTGATTGTATTTAAACAAGTGAATTTATCGCTTAAATATGGCAATACTTCTGACTCAGCCTATGCCTATGCAGTTTACGGTTTAATTCTCTGCGGGGTAATGAGAGACATTGATTCTGGATATAAATTTGGGCAATTAGCTTTAAATTTGGTGTCGCGATTAAATGCTAACAATATCAAACCTAGAACGTTCAATGTAATTCATGGCGCTGTCAATCATTGGAAAGAGCATCTTAATTCTTCATTAAAACCTTTACTGGAAGCTTATCAAAGCGGATTGGAAGGAGGAGATTTAGAATATGCTACATATTCGTTATGTATCTACTCGTATTATTCATATTTCCTGGGCAAGGAATTAACAAATATTGAACGGGATATAGACGCCTATAGTAAAATTATAAGTCAGTTAAAACAGGGAACAGGTCTTGATTACATTAAAATATATCACCAAACAGTTTTAAACTTATTGGGGCGTTCGGAAAATCCGTGCTGTATCGCTGGTGAATCTTATGTCGAGGAGGCTATGCTACCAATTCATCAGCAAACTAATAATCGAACCGCTATTTACTTCTTATATATAAACAAACTCAGGCTCTTTTATTTATTTGGTGAGTACGCTGAAGCTGTTAAAAATGCAGCCATCCTAGAAAAGTATTTAGACGCTGTGCTGGGACTGCCTGAAGTCCCATTATTTTATTTTTATGATTCTCTGTCCCGTCTGGCGGTGTTTCATAATTTTGACAAGCGGGAACAAAAGCGTATCCTCTCCAGAGTGACAGCCAATCAGCAAAAAATGAAGAAATGGGCGCATCATTCTCCGTTAAACTATTTGCATAAATTTTGTCTGGTAGAAGCAGAAAAGTATCGAGTTCTCGGTGAAGATGCGAAAGCAAGAGATTTGTACGATCGCGCTATTTACTTCGCCAAAGAAAACGAATTCATCAATGAAGAAGCATTGGCTAACGAACTAGCAGCCAAATTTTATTTATTGCGTAATAAAATCAAACTCGCGCAATTTTATATGCAGGAAGCTCGTTATTGCTATCTCAGATGGGGTGCAACTGCAAAGATAAATGATTTAGATAAGCGATATACTCAATTATTACATAAAAAGTCTGAAAATACTACCAATCAAACGATTGCTAACAAAACAAATTTTTCAACTACAACTGGAAACAATAGTTCGTCAGTGCTAGATTTGGCAACGGTGATGAAAGCATCGCAATCGATCGCCAGCGAAATCGTGTTAGATAAATTGCTAGCTTCTTTGATGAAAATTACGATCGAAAACGCTGGAGCAACAAATGGCTTTCTGATCTTGTCGAAAGATGGAAAGCTATTAATCGAAGCATCATTAAGCGTAGATTCGACAGAAGTGACGGTGTTACAATCTCTCCCGATCGATGTTAGTCAAAATTTACCTAAAACAGTGATTAATTATGTAGAAAGAACTTGCTCATCCGTGCTTTTAAGCGATGCAGCGCGTCAAGGATCATTCACCACAGACCCTTATATTATGTCAAATAAATTAAAATCTGTATTATGCACTCCCATCATTAATCAAGGAAAACTTATCGCTATTCTTTACTTGGAAAATAACTTAACCGACGGAGCATTTACACCAGATAGATTAGAAGTTTTAAGACTGCTTTCTTCTCAAGCAGCTATTTCGTTAGAAAATGCTCTACTTTATGCCAATCTAGAACAAAAAGTACAAGAGCGAACGCAGGAATTAAAAGCTAAAGAAGCCAGTCTTGCCGAAGCTCAAAAACTGGCACATCTCGGCAGTTGGGAGTTTAATTTGGTCACACAAGAAGCACCTTGGTCTGAAGAAATGTTCAGAATCCACCGACTTAATCCAAACCAAGGTAAACCGGATACATGGCAATATCTTCAACTCATTCATCCTGATGATAGGAGTTTTGTTGAAAAACAGGTAGAAAGAATTATTAATACAGGAGAAAGTTATGAAATTGAGTATCGGCTTTTGGGAACTGATGGTTGTGTAAGATATATTTTTGCTAAGACGCAGGCGACTTTAAATGAGTCGGGCGAAGTTATTAAGATTTTCGGCACTGTACTAGATATTACGGAACGGAAGTTAGCAGAGATAGCACTGCAAGAATCTGAGGCACAATTAAGACAAACGCTACAGGAACTTAAACGCACTCAATCTCAGCTAATTCAAACGGAAAAAATGTCGAGTTTGGGGCAGATGGTGGCAGGTATTGCTCACGAAATTAATAACCCGGTAAGCTTTATTTACAGTAATTTTACTCCAGCGTCACAATACGTTCAAGACTTGTTAAAGCTGATTCGTTTGTACCAGCAAACCTATCCCAATCCGACAGATAAGATATTAGATACTACTGAAGAAATCGACCTGGAATTCCTGGTAGAAGACTTGCAAAAACTGATGGGTTCGATGAAAAATGGGGCCGATCGCATCCGGACTATCGTCCTTAGTTTGCGGAATTTCTCGCGGTTGGATGAAGCAGATATGAAGGCGGTGGATATTCACGAAGGGATTGATAGCACTCTCTTAATTTTGCAGCATCGGCTCAAAGAAATGGCTGGGAAGTCTGAGATTAAGGTGATTAAAGAGTATGGGAAATTGCCATTGGTGACTTGTTATGCTTCTCAGATGAATCAGGTGTTTGTGAATATTTTGACTAATGCGATTGACTCTTTAAAGTCACGCTTCGCGAACGATGCACTGAAAGAGCCAAATAATAAAAATTACTCAGTCCAAAATCCGCAGATTTGCATTCGTACCGAGGTAACTGATTCTGACTATGTGAAAATTACAATAGCTGATAATGGTGCTGGTATGAGTGAGGATGTGCTTAGTAAGATATTTGACCCGTTTTTTACGACGAAACCAGTCGGAAGTGGTACTGGTTTGGGATTGTCGATTTGCTATCAAATTGTAGTAGAAAAACACGGCGGACAGCTAAGTTGTATTTCCGCACCCGGAGAGGGAGCGGAGTTTGCGATCGCACTTCCGATTAAACCGCGAAAATAGAACGATTTATCCCTCTTGCTTGTTTCTTTCCAGTTTAGCGAGGCCAGATGGCCATCTCGGTTTCTGAATCAAATAGATGAATTTTATCGGGTGCGATCGACAGCCAAAGCTCCTCGCCAAGACGCACAGGTCGATCGGGCGCAATACGCACTTGGAAGGTAGATAGGGCAGAAGTTTCCAGCAAATGAACGGAGAGAACGGTCTCGTTACCCAACGCTTCCACTAAATCTACCCGCACCTGCAAGTTTTTTGGGGCTGGTAAACTCAAGTTGAGGTGTTCCGGACGGATGCCCAAAATCAGGGGACGACGATCGTACCCTTGCAACGCTCGTTGCCAGATATCCGGTAAGGTGAGGCGGAACTGTGACTGGGGATGGGTAATCAGTAGAGGTGCTTGAAACTGTACCGGCAGAAAATTCATGGGAGGCGAGCCAATGAATTCGGCAACAAATCGGTTCGCAGGGCGGTTGTATAATTCTAAAGGATGCGCCAGTTGCTGAATTTGACCTCGATTCATCACCGCAATGCGATCGCCCATCGTCATCGCTTCCGTTTGATCGTGAGTAACGTAGATCGTTGTAGTACCCAACTGCCGCTGCAACTTCACTATTTGAGCGCGAGTTTCCGATCTGAGTTTGGCATCTAAGTTAGAAAGCGGTTCATCCATCAAAAAAACTTGCGGATTGCGAGCGATCGCTCGTCCCAATGCTACCCGCTGCCTTTGTCCTCCAGAAAGCTGTTTTGGCAGTCGATCCAGCAGAGGTTCGATTTGCAATAACTCAGCGACAACACGCACTTGCGCGTCGATCGCTTTCTCTCGCTCCGTCAGATATTTTAGTTTTTTGGGAAGCGATCGCGTCATTCCCACCAACAAATTTTCTGCCCACAACGGTAAAGAATTTTCAGTTATTTCTCCCCCACTCATCCGCCGCAGCCCAAAAGCAATATTGTCATAGACTGTCATATGGGGATAGAGAGCGTAATTTTGAAACACCATCGCGATGTCTCGTTCTTTAGGTGGCAAATCGTTCACCAAGCGATCGCCCACCCAGATATTACCGCCAGTCAACTCCTCCAAACCAGCGATCGAACGCAGCAGCGTACTTTTACCGCAACCCGATGGCCCCACCAATACCATAAATTCGCCATCTTTCACTGTTAGGTTGATGCGCCGCAAGACAGCTTGTTCCGGACTCTGTGCAGACGTGGCGTGCAACGCCTCTGGGAGAGCTAATAATTCTACCTCCTGACCGAACTTTTCTGTTTTGTCGATCGCTTTCTCACCTTTTCGACCTGAAAAGCTTTTGTAGACATTTTCTAGAACAACCTGTGCCACAGTAAATTTCCAGCCTGCGCCATAACTGTCTTTGCCAAGTACTATCTTATTATGTATCCTTCAAAATTTCAGTAAACAACTTAGTGCCAACCTGAGCGGGTATGGCGGGTGGCGACCCGGAGCTTTGAGATGAAACTAAAAATTATCGCCAGTACAGTACTGCTTACTTCTCTGTGGGTAACTGCTACAGTTAAAGCGGAAAATTCAAAACAATTTCAACGGTTATCAGAAACTTATGAATGTCAAACTTGCTATCTTACAACCAACTCATTCAAACAATTATCACAACTTGATGCGCTGATTCAATCTGGCATTCAGCAGCGCAGAGCGGGTAATTACCAACAATCGATTTCCACTCTAGAACAAGCTTTAAAACTGGCACACCAGTCTGGAAATTTAGACGGAGAATGGCAAGCTCGGACTTTTTTAGCATTAAGTTATAAACTATCGGGTAATTTGCAGAAAGCTGCCGAACTGCACGAGTATAATTTGGCATTTGTCCGCCAACACCCTAACGAACTTGCCAGCGAGCCCTTCAATCGCGAAACGGCTTCCCTAGAAGCTTTAGGCGGCATTTATTCGTCCCAAAAAAACTACGCAAAAGCAATTGAGTTACTAAAAGAAGCGCTGGCAATAGTAGAAGCGAAAGATAAGAATATCGGCAGCTTGTCCAAAGCAAAAATTTTAGAAAAGCTGGGGGTAAACTTATTTCTACTAGGTAATATCAAAGAAGCGGAAAAATTTTTATCGGCTGCTTTTGATGCTTACGAGAAGGCGCGACTGTTCCGATTGAATGCCGGAATGCCGGCCATTGGCGAATATGAATTTCAAGTAGCGCTGCTGCGTTGGCAGCAACAAGTTTTTGTAGCGCAAAACCGCACAGAAGAAGCATTAGAATTAGCAGAACGCGGACGTTCTCACGCTTTTGCTGGCTTATTGGCGAGTCGGTTAGTTAACGATCCGAAATTACAGGTTAATGTTGATTCACCTAACCTCGATCGCATCAAACAAATTGCCAAAGCGCAGAATTCTACTTTGGTTGAATATACAGTCACTTATGAGTACGACCCCGACTTACCTTTACAGTTTAGCAATTACAAAGATATCCGGGCTACAGGCTTATTAATTTGGGCGATCGAACCTACAGGTAAAATTACATTTCGACAGGTAAAGCTAGATCGAAATAATGCTTTGTTAGCAGATTTAGTGCAAAATGCTCGCGAGTCGATCGGTGTTAGAGGTCGGGGTGTTGCAGTGACTGCCACAGCAGCGCCAGATAATCCCTCCTTCGTTAACCCAAAATTAAAACAACTGTATCAAACTTTAATCGAACCAATTGCAGATATCTTACCAAAAAATCCGAGCGATCGCATTACCTTTATTCCGCAAGACTTACTGTTTTTAGTTCCTTTTGTCGCACTTCAAGATAATGCCGGGAAATATTTAATTGAAAAACACACAATTCTCACAGCGCCATCAATTCAAATTTTAGATTTAACCCACCAGCAGCAGCAACGCATCCAAGATGCAAAAGGTGTATTAGTTGTGGGAAATCCCACAATGCCCAGTTTAGCACCCGCAGGGCGTCCACCCGAACAATTACCCAGTTTACCCGGAGCGGAACGAGAAGCAAAAGCGATCGCACAACTGTTTAATTCCCAAGCTATCATCGGTAACAGCGCAAGTAAATTAGCTGTAGAACAGCGGATGTCACAAGCGCGAATAATTCACTTAGCAACTCACGGCATTTTAGATGATGAAGCAGGTGTCTTCAGTTCGCTTGCTTTAGCTCCATCCACCGGCGATAATGGTTTTCTCACAGCGCGAGAAATCATTGCTCTCAAGCTAAATGCCGAACTCGTTGTTTTGAGTGCCTGCGACACAGGAAAAGGCAAAATTACTGGCGATGGTGTAGTCGGACTTTCCCGTTCTTTTATCAGTGCAGGCATACCCAGCGTCATAGTTTCCTTGTGGTCTATACCCGATAGTCCTACCGCTGAATTGATGATGACATTTTATCAAAATCTCAGAAACGGTTTGGATAAAGCGCAAGCACTGCGAAGTGCAATGCTTCAAACTATGAAACAATTTCCCAAACCAAAAGATTGGGCAGCATTTACTTTAATTGGCGAAGCTGATTCATCTAAAACGCTTGCCACAATCATGGGCGATAGTTCTTCCAGTAGCAGCAATACTACACAGGCAACTGTATCGCGTTATACCGTGTTTCCTTTGCCTGACAATATCAAGAACTACACTGAGTTTCCTTCTAGCCTTATCCAAGGCGAAGTAGATGTATTTTTTAGCAGCAATCTCAGTATTGAAGAACTGATTAAATTTTATCGGCAAGCTTTTACGCAAAAAGGGCTGACAGAGCGATCGACTTTGACTAGAATCGAAGCAAATAACTTTCAGCTAGTTTTCGACGGTTCGCCCAACGGTCATCCAATTACAATTCAAGGTAGTAGTGCGGCAACTGATTATCGTACTGTTAGCATCCGTTTCGAGCGTAATTAAATAGTAGGGCGGGCACTGCCCACCTACAGCAAATAATTTTTTTAATTTTTAATCGATTGAGGAGCTTTTTTATGACTGCTATAATGTCAAATGTGAGTCAAACCGAGGCGCAAACCCCAGAGCGCGAAATTATCGATGTAACCGAAACGAATTGCTGCATTGTTGGTGGTGGCCCCGCAGGAGTTGTGTTATCGCTTCTGTTGGCGCGTCAAGGTATTTCGGTAATGTTGCTGGAAACGCACAAAGATTTCGATCGCGACTTTCGTGGCGATACAGTTCATCCATCAACAATGGAAATTATGGACGAACTCGGTTTGGCAGAACGCTTACTGCAATTGCCGCACAATAAAATTCGCACGCTAGGTGTTACTACCGCAAACGGTTCAGTCCAACTCGCTAAATTCGATCGCCTCAAAACGAACTATCCTTTCATCACGATGATGCCGCAAGTGAAGTTTCTGGAATTCATCGTCGAAGCAGCGAAACAATATCCCAACTTTCAGTTAATTTTGGGTGCGAACGTACAAGAATTAATCGCAGAAAACGGCATAATTAAAGGTGTGCGATATCGCGGACACGGCGGTTGGCACGAAGTCAGAGCAAAACTGACAGTCGGTGCAGACGGTCGTCATTCTCGCCTTCGACAACTAGCTGGTTTTGAAGCAGTAGGAACTTCGCCGCCGATGGATGTTTTGTGGTTTCGTTTACCGCGTTCTTCACAAGACGCCGAAGGCGGATTGGGTCGCATCGGTAAAAATCATATCCTAGTAATGCTGGATCGCGGCGACGAATGGCAGATAGCTTTTGTTATTCCCAAAGGCGGTTATCAACAAATTCGCGCCGATGGAATAGAAGCGCTGAGAAAAAGTATTGTTGATGTTGTTCCGGAGTTGGGAGATAGGATCGAACTTCTCAAAGATTTCTCTCAAATAGCCTTTCTCTCCGTCGAATCCAGTCGCATTAAGCGTTGGCATCTTCCCGGATTGCTTTTAATTGGGGATGCTGCACACGTCATGTCTCCAGTGGGAGGAGTTGGGATTAACTACGCGGTTCAAGATGCTGTCGTGGCGGCAAATAACTTGATCGAACCCCTCAAAAGCAATAGTTTGCACGAGTGGGATCTCGCCCAAGTACAGCGTCAGCGCGAATTGCCAACGCGAGTTATTCAAGCATTTCAATCTTTAATTCAGCAGCAAATTTTTGCTCGCATTCTTAACTCGAATGACTCTAATTTTTCATTTACACTGCCTGCTTTTCTCCGTTTGCCAATTCTGCGCGATATCCCAGCGCGGTTGATCGCTTTTGGGATTTGGCCGGTTCATGTGAAAACTTAATTATCGATCGATTAGAAGTTGGCGTTGCTGACCCGCTTGATTTGCTTGCCAAACTTTCCCACTTGTGACATCTAAACAAGTTAACCAACCGTTTCCTTCAGGCCAAGTATCGATACAAATAGCATGACCTAAATTGAGCGGGATTCCGCTTTCTTGTGTATCGTGACCGTGAATCATTGTTTTGCCGGAAAAGTGGGGTAACGGTCGATCGCTCGGCCCCCAAAACAGTACAAATTCCGGTTGTTCCGCTAACGGTAAATCTGGTTCGGCATCTGCGTGTACGAAAAAATGCTTATCCGTTTCGTACCAATTTATACACTGATTTTCGAGAAAATCCCAATGACTTTGCGGGATATCCTGCAAACTTCCGCCATTCCCAGATACCGCATAAGAAGCAAGCGTTGCCTTACCGCCCCAGGAAAGCCACGCCAATAGCTTCCCATCTGCACGAGAATTGAGCATTATTTGCTCGTGATTGCCGCGTAAAGGTATAAGTTGCCCGGTAGCGTGCAAAGCGATGAGGCGATCGATAACGCCCTTAGTATCGGGGCCGCGATCTACGTAGTCGCCTAGAGTAATAATTTTATCTTCTGGCTGCGGCGCTACGGCAGCGAGGAGGGAATCGAGAGCGATCGAACAACCGTGAATATCGCCAATAGCAAGGATACGCATAATCGATTTTGAATTTTAGATTTTAGATTTTAGATTTTAGATTGAATTAAAATCTAAAATCTAAAATCTGAAAATGGAAATTAGCCAATTAGCAAATTAATGACTTTTTCCTCAGCTTTGAGAGCAATGAGACGATCGCCCATGCCATCTTTACCCCAGAACTTCACTTTATCTACAGCTAATTTCAGGGTGCGCTGCGTATTTGTCATTAATATCGCCTCAGATGAAGCGTCAACGACTACTATCCCCGCCAAAGCATCCGACTTAGTGGTGAACTGAAACACCTGAGTACCGATATTACCCAACTGAGCCAGCGGCATAGCACTTATGGGTAAACGTTTGACATACCCTAGCTGAGTAACGAGTAACAGGCTGTCATTCGGCAACAGAATACAAGCGCCAACAACTTGCTCGGAACGCAGCAACCGCAAGGCTTGTAGCCCCTGAGTGCTGCGACTTGTTATTGGTAGTTGCTCGTCATTTACCCTTAAGCGCAGCAAACGTCCGCCGCTAGTCGCCATGACGACATCTCCCTTAGAAGCGATCGTATGAACAGATAATAGTCGATCGTCATCTTTCAACTTCAACAGCGTTGCACCGCGACGAGTTAGGTTAGCAAGTTCTGCAAGCGCCACTCGTTTGATGCGCCCTTGCTGCGTACACAGCACCAAACTAGCCGTTTCCAAATTATCCGGCAAGACAAACTGCCCTACTAACATTTCCGGCGTTTCCTTCGCACCGGGTAACAAAGTGCAAAGAGGAGTCCCCTTATTTCCCCCTGATGTAGGCGGAATGTCGCCCACATTGACTGGATAAGCTTTGCCGCTAGCAGTTACTACCACTAAATCTGTTTGAGTGGTAGCTGGCTGAGTATTGACAACAAAATCATCTTGTGACTTCAAAGACGAAGATTTATTGCCATTTTTTGACAACCGTCGCACATAACCTTTATAGGTGAATTCGAGAGTCACCTCTTCTGGCGGTGGGGGTGTGAAAAGTGTGGGTTGTTGTATTTCTGGTTGATGCTTCGACTTTTCCTTCTTCTGCTCCCCCGCTCCCCTGCCCCTCTGCTCCCCGGCTCCTGCGCTTCTGGGCTGTTCTGCGGCTGCTGGCATTGCTTGAATGCGAGTGCGACGGGGGTCGCCGTACTTGCGTTTGAGCGTTCGCAGGTCTTTTTTGAGAGCTTTGAGAAATTCGTGCCGATCGCTCAACAACCGCTCCAGTTGAGCTATTCTCTCTCTGAGTTCGTCAAACTCTGTCTGTAACTGCTGCCTTTCCAAACCGGTCAGGCGTCGCAAGGGCATTGAGAGGATCGCATCGGATTGGCGATCGCTAAAATTAAATTGGCTTTGCAAACTCAACTTCGCCGTAGTGCCATCTGGCGCATTTCTGAGAATTTGGATTACCGCATCTAAGTTTGAGAGCGCACTTAATAAGCCTTCTACCAGATGAAGACGTCTTAAGGATTGTTGGAGCTCGTGGTTATATTGTCTGGTCAGAGTTTGTTCGCGGAAGCGCAAGAACTCCTGCAACATTTGCCGCAAAGTTAGCTGGCGGGGTTGTCCTTCTACCAGCGCTAACAAGATAGCGCCGAAATTGCTACAGAGAGCAGTTTGCTTGTAGAGCTGGTCTAAAACCTCTTGGGCTTTAGCGTCACGTTTGATTTCCACAACTACGCGCATACCTTCGCGATCGCTCTCATCCCGAAGATCGGCAATACCTTCAATTTTCCCTTGGTTGACCAATTCTGCTACCTTTTCGATCCAAGATGCCTTATTCACCTGGAAAGGTAACTCCGTCACTACGATCGCCGTCCGATTTTGAGCTTTAGATTTAGAAGAAGATGTGCGACGGGCGATCTCCTCAATTTTGGCAATTCCCCGCACGGCGATACTGCCCTTACTCGTAGTGTAAGCTTCCCGAATACCCTCCGTTCCCACAATTTCCCCTCCTGTGGGAAAATCAGGCCCCGGAATCAATTCCAGCAACTTATCTTCTGACAAGTCGGGATGATCGATTAAAGCAATTAAACCATCCACCACTTCCCCTAAATTGTGCGGCGGTACGTTGGTGGCCATTCCCACTGCAATTCCAGCACAACCGTTTAGCAATAAAATCGGCAGCTGAGCCGGCAAAACCACCGGCTCTTCTTGGGAGTTATCAAAATTGGGGATAAAATCAACTGTTGCCTCGCCAATTTCGCTCAATAGCGCTTCATGGCTTATGGGAGCGAGGCGCGTTTCGGTGTAACGCATTGCTGCCGGTGGGTCGTTATCCACCGAACCGAAATTGCCGTGTCCGGCGAGTAAAGGATAGCGACAGGAGAAATCCTGTACCATCCGCACCAGAGCGTCATAAACCGCCTGGTCACCGTGGGGGTGATATTTACCCAGCACGTCCCCTACCACGCGGGCGCATTTGCGGTACGGGCGGTCTGGCACCAACCCCAATTCGTGCATTGCATATAATATGCGACGATGAACGGGCTTTAAGCCATCGCGGACATCGGGTAACGCCCGCCCGACTATGACACTCATGGCATATTCAAGATAAGACCGTTGCATCTCGGCGTGCAGGGCAGTGGTAATCACCTGTCCTGTGGAGAGAAGGTTCAGTTGTTTTGCCATGAGTCCGGGTTCCTTATGAGTATAAAGAGGGAGAGGGAAGAGGGAGAGGGAAAGAGGGAGAGGGAGTGGGGGAGTGGGGGAGTGGGGGAGCGGGAGAGTGGGAGAGCGGGGGAGTGGAAAAATTAATCTTTCCTTCTTCCCTTTTCCCGACGCCCGACGCCCGACGCCCGACGCCCTATCCTTTTCCCTTTCCTCTTTTCACAGTAGTATCAAACGGCAGGAGCCTAGACTGCCTTATTTTGAATCAAGCGAGCTGGAAAAAACCATGAAAACCGTTCTGATTGTGGAAGACGACCCGATTAATTTGCGCGTTTTCTCTAAGATTCTCACCAAGCGAGGTGGCTTGGAGGTTAAGGGTACTGAGGATGTCGAAGAGGTGATGCAGATTGCCCAGTCTGGAAAGGCTGACATCATTTTGATGGATGTTTCCCTGCAACACAGCGTTTACCAGGGTAAGGCAGTTGATGGCATCAAGATCGCCCAGATGCTCAAGTCTGACCCCCAAACTGCCAATCTTCCCATTATCCTGGTTACGGCTCACGCGATGGAGGGCGATCGCGAAAACTTTCTCAAGCAAAGTGGTGCTGACGGCTACATCTCCAAACCAGTTGTCGATCATCAACAATTTGTGGATCAGATTATGGCACTCCTGCCAAAAGATTAAAAACATAAATACATCCCATCTGCTGTTCTCAGGAGCCTGTTTCAGCTACAGCACAAGAAGTGCTGGCTTGTCGTTTTGACGCTTTGAGCCATTGCTGCCAGGTTTCCTGAGCCAGGTGTAATCGATCGTATTTTTCGATGCCTGGATACTTTTGATGTAAGTATGCAAGGATTTTGCTACTTGAGATTTCGGAATAGACCTGTGATTCCAAGGCTCTAAATTCTATTTTTAGCTAAAATTAGATACCAACTGAGGATTTTCACCCATCCTAACGCCAATTAAGTACATATGTACCACTTTATTGGCGATCTCAGCAAATTGGCTGAGGATGTCGGTAAGCGGAACAGGTTGAAACCAGACCAAAAAAGTCTAATCTAAGACCAGTGACAAAGCTTTGCTCAATCCAGGGAATACTTGAGTCCACCAGGGAATAATAAGATCGTTAGTCAGCCCCGATCGAACTAGCGTATGAAACCTACTCAGCCTCATAGCGTTTGTGCCCACTGCGAAAACTTACCCACCAAAATTGAGGGAACGGGCAGATTATATCTGTGGTTTCCTTCGGGTCATAGTGTGACAAAAGTCCTTTATTACCTGCGTAAAGCCGAGCTGGACTACGAACTCAAGGAGGAGGGGCAGTGTCTTGCCATTGAGTTGGAAGAAATCCAAACAGAAACTTGTGTTAATACGTTAGCTGGGATTTTGACGCACAATGAGTTGAAAAACACGCGGGCATTGTTCATGGCGCACGGAAAAGCCCCGGAACTTCGCGATTGCGCTCGCACAACTTCCTTGGCTCGTCTCACTCGCCTTAACCAGTCGGGTTGGCTGCTCGACTTGCTAGCAGCCGATCGAGTTACCTGTCAATTTCAGCCGATAGTCTTTGCTCAAGACACCTCGAAGATTTTCGGTCACGAAGCCTTACTCCGTGGCATCGCTCCCAATGGTAGCTTTATTCCCCCCGGCCCAATGTTCTCATCAGCAACAGAAGCAGGCATCTTAGTTCAGCTCGATCTCATCGCTCGGCGCACGGCAATTCGCGAGACTAAGCGACACCAAATCAAAGAACACATTTTTATTAACTTTTCTCCCACATCGATTTACGATCCTACTTCCTGCTTACGCTCCACAATGCAAGCTATCGATGAAGCCGGCATTTCTCACGAACAGATCGTTTTCGAGGTTGTTGAGTCTCATCAGCCTCAAGATACCGAACATCTCAAAGCGATTCTCAACATCTACCGAGAAGCTGGTTTTTGTATGGCGTTGGATGATTTTGGTGCAGGGGGTTCCAATCTCAACTTGCTGCACCAACTGCGTCCCGATTTTATTAAACTTGATATGAACCTGATTCGCAATGTGCAAGCAGACTCTTATAAGGCATTTGTTACTGAGAAAATACTAGAGCTCGCCAGTCACTTAAATATTCAAACGATCGCTGAAGGCATCGAATCGCTTGAAGAACTGGATTGGGTCAGACAGCGAGGTGCAACTTTTGTTCAGGGTTATCTGATTAGCCAACCGACGACTTTTCCGCCGATCGCTCCACCTCAAATTACAACAAGCTCCCTGGCATTTGGGTAAGTCAGACCCAAGCTATACCAAAGTTAAAGGTTAGGAGTAGGAGGAAAGAATTCTTGCTCCTAAAAATCTTTATTTATAACGAAGGATAAGCGATCGCTTATGTTTAAATGGCTGTTTAATAAATTTAAATATCTACAAGTTGAGCAGAATTTAAAACGCCAAAATCAATCTCTACAATTGCTGGAAGCTATCACACTTAAAATTTGTCAATCGTTGAACTTGGAAGATATTCTCCAGACTGCGGTGACGGAGGTACGTCAATTTTTAAGGTGCGATCGTTTGTTAGTCTATCGATTGTGGCTAGATGGGACTGGCAGTGCCGTGGCAGAGTCTGTCGATCCTAAATATCTGCCGATTTTAGGAAAAACATTTCCATCTGAAGTTTTTCCAGTGGAAATTCATCAGCAGTACTGCCAGGGACACATTAAAGCTATTGGAGACATCAAAAAAGCTTCGATATCGAAATGCCTAATCGAATTTCTCCAACAGTTTAACGTCAAGCGCATTGTCGGTTCTTTAAGTGACATAACTGGCCGCAAGCAAGCAGAACACCAGTTACATTTGCTCGAATCGGTCGTCGTGAACGGTAATGATGCTGTTGTGATTACTGAAGCTGAGCCGATTAACGAACCCGGGCCTCGAATTTTATCAAAAAGTTGGGTTTAAAACCCCGTCCTTCCAGGACGGCTTTCTTGCCATTGCGTAGAATATTAAGAATTCTTACATCCAAGTATCGTATTTGTATGACAAAGTTAACCTTAAACATAAGGTTAAGGAGGTCGATAAACCATGTTCGTTTTTGAGTTTAAATGCTTGGGAAAACCAGCACAATACACAGCGATTGATGAGGCCGTTCGCACGTCTCAATTCATCAGGAATAAATGCCTGAGATATTGGATAGATAACAAAGGTGTTGGTGGCTACGACCTCAACAAATATACCGCTAGGCTAGCCAAGGAATTCCCATTTGCAAATAAACTCAACTCGACAGCTAGGCAGGCTTCAGCCGAACGTTGCTGGAGTGCTATAGCTAAATTCTTCGAGAACTGCAAGAAAAAAGTACCCGGCAAGAAAGGATTCCCTAAGTTCAAGAAGAATCAGCGTTCAGTAGAGTATAAAAAATCTGGGTGGGCGCTTTCCGAAGATAGGAAGAAAATCACCTTCACCGACCAAAATAAAATCGGCACGCTTAAATTGAGCGGAACTCGCAATTTGCACTTTTATCAATTAGAGCAAATTCAGAGGGTTAGGTTAATTAAGCGTGCCGATGGCTTTTATTGCCAGTTTTGTATCTCCAGTGATTTAGCTAAGGAAGATATTAAGCCAACTGGTAAATGTATCGGTATTGATGTGGGATTAAACCATTTTTACACCGATAGTAATGGTGAAAAAGTAGGTAATCCCAGACATCTAAGAAAATCGGAGAAAGCACTGAAGCGTTTACAGCGTCGAGTTTCCAAAAAGGTTAAAGGCTCTAAAAACAGAAGAAAAGCTATTAACCGATTGGGGAGAAAACACCTGAAAGTATCTCGTCAGCGTAAAGACTTTGCAGTGAAATTGGCAAGGTGCGTAGTAAAATCTAACGATTTTGTGGCGTTTGAGGACTTGAAGGTGCGGAACATGGTAAAGAATCATCGCCTAGCCAAATCAATTAATGATGCTGGATGGTATTTGTTTCGGGAGTGGTTAAAGTATTTTGCCATTAAGTTCGGCAAGGTTGCAGTTCCCGTTGCACCTCATTACACATCCCAGGAATGTTCTAATTGCGGTAATAAAGTAAAAAAATCCCTATCGGTACGAACTCACATTTGTAAATGTGGGGCTACACTGGACAGGGATGAAAATGCCGCAATTAATATTCTGGTGAAGGCATTAAAAATGATGGGAAATATTTCCAATACCGTAGGGCATACGGAAATCAACGCTTGTGGAGAGATGACCCTCTACTTAAGTCTGGAAACGGTGCTTAAGCAAGGTTGCTCTAGGATGCAAGAATCCCCATCCCTTTAGGGTGGGGAGTGTCAAATGTCAACCAAGCTTTTTCTCGGATGACTGGCTACAGTGCAGAAGAGGTATTGGGCAAAACCCCCCGCATTCTTCAAGGTCCTAAAACTGACCGGGTAACTCTTGCCAAGATTCGCGCAGCACTGAAGGCTTGGCAGCCAGTAAGAGCGGAATTTATTAACTACAGCAAGGATGGGTCTGAGTTTTGGGTAGAACTCAATATTGCACCGGTTGCCGATAAAACTGGGTGGTATACGCATTGGATCGCGATTCAACGAGACATTACAGAGCGTAAGCGAGCCGAGGAAACTTTTGGACAGCAAACCAAACGCGAGCAACTTGTCGCTCAAATCGCTCAACGCATTCGCCGATCGTTACAACTGTCGGATATTCTCAGCACGACTGTGACAGAAGTGCGCCAATTTCTGGGGTGCGATCGGGTGTTAATTTACCGCCTCTGGACGGATGGGACAGGCAGTGCTGTTACTGAGGCCGTTGCGCCCTGTTGGTCACCGATTTTGGGGCGTACTTTCCCCGCCGAAGTTTTTCCAGCCGAGTACCGCGATCTGTACAAACAAGGACGCACTCGTGCCATTTCCAATGTCGAAACTGAAAGCATCACTCCATGCCTTGTTGATTTTTTGCATGAGTTACAGGTGAAGGCAAAGCTTGTGGTGTCGCTTATGCAAGGAGACGCCCTGTGGGGATTGCTGATTGCCCATCACTGTACGGAGTCAAGAGCTTGGCAACCGTTTGAGGTTGACTTACTTGCTTCATTGGCAACTCAACTAGCGATCGCTATTCAGCAAGCCGAACTCTACGATCGACTCCAAGGAGCGAATCAAGAGTTGCAACATTTAGCCAAGTTGGATAGTTTAACTGGGGTGGCGAACCGTCGTCGGTTTGATGAGTATCTCGACCAAGCCTGGTTGCAAATGGCACAGGAGCACAAGCTCTTATCGCTAGTTTTGTGCGACATTGACTGTTTCAAACTTTACAATGACACTTACGGGCATCAAGCAGGTGACCATTGCATCCAACAGGTAGCAAAAGCTATTAGCCGCGCCGTCGAACGCCCAACAGATTTGGTCGCTCGCTATGGTGGCGAGGAATTTGCTGTGATTTTGACCAATACTGGAGTGGAAGGGGCAGTATCGGTCGCTGAAAAGATTCGTGCTGAAGTTGAGGCCCTGAAAATTGTTCATGCCACTTCCGGTATCGGGCAATACGTTACCCTCAGCTTGGGGGTTACCAGTACTATGCCTGCATCGACTTCTTCGATCCCGATGCTCGTTGCACTGGCGGATGAAGCATTGTATCGCGCGAAGAAACGGGGACGCAATCAGGTAATAGTTTACTCTCCCCCACTGCGGGGGTGCGGTAATAAGTAGTTGGTAGAAGGGGAAACAAGAAAAAATCTACCAACGGCTTTTGACCGCACCGGGTCTCCCCATTAGTTAAAAATTAAAAATTAACAATTAAACTGTTAGCCAGAAAACATCATGGGGGAAATATAAATAAGAATATAGATTTTGAAGCTGCAATCCAAAGCTCTTAATTACTTGTGATGGCTTAGCCTGGTCTGTACTGGCAAATAGGATGAAAACTACGTTTCCAATAAGTTTTCAAAAAGATGTTAGGTGAAATTAATGTCAAGAAAAACCCAACCGGAATCTTGGAAAGGCTACCAGTCAGAACAAAATCCGCTTTTGATAGGCGGGAAAGACAATCCCCGATCGCCCATGCGTCTCCAGCGCACCCTCAGTCCCCCAGAAACTTGGGGTTTTGGCCTCACGGCTATCATCAGTTGGGTTGGCATCATCCCCTTAATTGATGCAGCCATTGGGCCAAATGCCATATTCGTCTGGCTGCCCGGAGTATTCATGGGTATGATACTCAACCTCCAGGTGAGGCGGCTGGGCGAGCATTTTCCAGACATGGCGGGGGGAACACCTAATTACACGACCCGACTGCTGAAAAAATATCCTTTTTTGGGTCGCTATGCTGCGAGTGGATATTGGTTAGCTTGGGTTGCCTCAACACCAATTTATGCGATCGTAATGGCCCAACTGATCGAGGAAAACTTAAAGCAAGCTAGCTTGACTTTTCCGCAGAAATTATTGGAAATTGCCTTCACCATCCTCCCCTTAATCTTGACTTTCAGTGGCACTCGCGCCTTGAGCATCGCTCACCTATTCTTTGCTATTCCCGCATTCTTACTGTTATTAATTTTTAATATTCAAGGTCTTCTCTGGTTAGCCTTTGCGCCCAATAGTCCGGGCTTTTTCCCCGATAGTTGGCCTCAGTTAAGCTTTATAGATTGGGTAAAGTGGTTTTATTTTGCGGCTTTTACCTTTTATTCTTGCGAAACGACTTCTTCCTTTGTGGCCGATAGTCGTAATGCTAGGGAAACTACTAAGTTTCTCAAGATTTCGGCTTACCTGATGCCTGTCATGCTTGTGGGAGGTTGCTGGGTAATGACGCGCCTAGCCGATGCTCCCAATTTAGGTAGCGATGCCTTTTTGAATCTATCAGCTGCTGCTCGACCCCTTTGGGGTAGCATCGCTACTTCTCTAGCCATCTTCATCGTAGCCGCTAGCTGTCTGCTCAGTTACGCCACAGTTGTTTCTAACTGCCCTCGCATTACCTACCAACTGGCTATAGATGGACATATCTCCCCCGTGTTTGGAGTTGTCTCTCGGCGTGGAGTATTTGGCCCCGGTCTGATTCCGGTTTTAGTTCTAGGTTTGTTCTGCCTATTTTGGGTAAATCTAGACCGACTGGTGTTGTTCGCTAATGTGGGAGTCGTGTCATCTACTATGCTCTTCCATTTGGGAATCTGGCTTAACCGAGGCAAGCCGGAAGCGAAGTGGCCTTGGCTGTCACTGGGTATTTTCCTTGTGGATGCAATGATGCTAATTGTAGGAGGATTGGCTTCCGGTCGGCAAGACTTTTTTCTGGGGTTGCTAGTTCCGGCTGGAATTTTGGCAATTGACTCAGTTATCCGTCGTATTTCTCTTGCGCCTTTTCGTCCTGCTTGGTGGATACGCCTTTATCGCAAGCAGGCGAAAAGTCAGATTGCAGACTTTGTAGGGTTTCAGGTACTGATTCTAATTTTATTAATCTGTAGCGCCGTTACAATTGGTTGGTTCTCCGGTATTAAATTAAGTTTAAATTCTCCTAGCGGCTCTAATCTTTTGTTAGTTTTGCTGCTATGCGTAGCTTTTGCGGGTGTAGCGATCGCTTGTTGGACAAGTTTACCGCAAGTTATCTCGATGAATGAGTCGCGAGAAGCCGCAGAACAACTTTTTAATATTGCCTTAGATGCTATTGTTGTGTTGGATGAAAACGGTATAATTTGTCAAGTTAACCCAGCTGCCGAACAGTTATTTGGATTGAGCTATACTCAATTGCTTGGAACTCACTTGCACAAGTTACTGCCGCAATTGGCGGCTGACCCAAATGAGTGGCCTACGCGCAGCGAACAAACCCTGAGCCAGTTCGATCGCGCCTCACGCATCCTGGAAATTGCCATTTCAGACCGATTCTCCCACGACGCTTCCCAAACGAATCGAGATTTGCAACAATATGTTGCGATCGTGCGCGACATCACCGATCGCAAACAAGCACAGGAAGTACTGGAAAAAGCTAACGAACAGTTAGAAATCAAAGTTTTGGAACGGACAACAGAGCTTTCTCAGACTGTCGATCAGTTGCAAAGGGAAATTGTCGAGCGTCAGCGGGTGGAAGCAAATCTTAGAGCTATGCAAAGTCAGATTATCGTGCAAGAAAAGTTGGCTTCTCTGGGAAGTTTAACGGCAGGAATTGCCCACGAAATCAGAAATCCTTTGAATTTTGTCAATAATTTCGCTGAAGTTTCCTCAGAATTAGTTGAAGAATTGGTTGCAGAAATTGAAAATAATACAGAACAGTTAGGAGCGGAAACAAGCGATTATATAACCGAAATTCTCAACGACCTCAAACAAAATCTCCATAAAATCAATCATCACGGTCAAAGAGCAGAAAGCATTGTCAGCAATATGCTTCTGCATTCTCGCGGCGAACGCGGTCACTGGCAAGCAATGAATATAAATAGTTTATTGGCAGAATATGTGAATCTTGCTTATCACGGGATGCGTGCTAAAGATGCTTCTTTTAACATCACTATAGAAAGTGAATACGATCGTGAAATTGGCGAAGTTGAAGTTGTGCCGCAAGACATTAGCCGCGTTTTTCTTAATATTATTAACAATGCTTGCTATGCAACCCATAAAAAGAAAAAAGAAATGGGTGATAATTTTTCACCGCATCTGCTCGTGAAAACCAAAAATATGGGCGAGCGCGTGGAAATTCGCATTCGGGATAACGGCAAAGGCATAAAACCAGAAGTGTTAGATAAAATTTTCAATCCTTTCTTCACTACTAAACCAGCAGGGGAAGGAACAGGCTTGGGTTTATCTATCAGTCACGATATTGTCGTTCAGCAGCATCGGGGAGAGATGAAGGTAGAAACAGAACCGGAAAGTTATGCCGAGTTCATTATAAAGTTACCCAAAAAGTCAATCAAACATATGGAGGTTCTGCCATGAAAATCATGGTTGTAGATGATGAAGAAGATATCCAATTACTGTTCAAACAAAAATTTAGAAGAGAAATCAAGGAGGGAAAAGTACAATTTGATTTTGCTTTGTCGGCAGAAGCGGCACTAGATTACTTACAAAAACAGGGAGAAGCTGCGGTTGTCTTGCTACTTTCCGATATCAATATGCCTGGAATGAATGGGCTAGAACTGCTAAAAATAATCAAAACCAATTACAAGAGTTTAAAAGTAATTATGATCACGGCTTATGGAGATGAAAATACTTATCAAAAGGCAATGGCTTATGGAGCCAATAATTATCTTAACAAACCGATTAATTTTGAAACTTTGAAACGTCTAATATTTGGGGATGTTTAATTTATTTTGTGAGGGGATAAAAATGGCAGCAAAAATTCTCATCGTGGATGACGAGCCAGATTTAGGAGTATTGCTGATGCAGAAATTTAGAAAAAAGATTAGAGCGCAAGAGTACCAGTTTGTTTTTGCCAGTAATGGTATGGAAGCGCTGGAAAGGTTGCAAGAAGAGCCAGATATAGATATAGTGTTGACCGACATTAATATGCCGGAAATGGATGGTTTAACTTTACTAACCAAAGTTAGCGAACTAGATCCCAATATTAAAACGGTAATTGTGTCTGCTTACGGCGACATGAAGAATATCAGAACTGCAATGAATTGCGGTGCTTTTGACTTTCTAACAAAGCCGATAAATTTAGAGGATTTAGAAATTACAGTTGACAAAACGCTGAAATATGTGCAGCAGCTAAAACAAAATAAGCACTTGCGGGAATCGGAAGCTGAAGCTAGAGAACAAGCTCAGCAATTAAAAAAAGGTTTGCTCGAACTACAAAAAACTCAAGTTCAATTAATTCAAACTGCAAAAATGTCTTCTTTGGGTCAGCTAGTTGCTGGCGTGGCGCACGAAATCAATAACCCGGTAAACTTCATCTACGGTAATCTCAACCATGTCAGTGAATATACTCAAGCAATACTAAATCTTTTGCATCTTTATCAGCATCATTGCAATGAGAGAATTTCGGAAATCGAAACTGAAATCGAAAGTATCGATTTAGAATTTCTGATTGAAGATTTACCTAAAATTCTGAGTTCAATGAAAGTTGGTGTCGATCGCATTCGCCATATTGTCTTATCTATGTGTAACTTCTCCCGCTTAAATGAAGCTGACATGAAGTCTGTGGATATTCACGATGGACTAGAAAACACGCTGCTGATTCTACAGCATCGACTCCAAGCAAACGGAGAACGTCCTGTTATTCAAGTCATT
This sequence comes from Aerosakkonema sp. BLCC-F183, assembly GCF_041929145.1. Taxonomy (NCBI): domain Bacteria; kingdom Bacillati; phylum Cyanobacteriota; class Cyanophyceae; order Aerosakkonematales; family Aerosakkonemataceae; genus Aerosakkonema; species Aerosakkonema sp. BLCC-F183. Next base: position 29,276 of record NZ_JBHFNU010000120.1, read on the forward strand.
AAATCCTACGGAAATCTACCTTTAGTTAGATGTTATGCAGCAGAACTTAATCAAGTATTTATGAATATTCTAGTTAATGCGATCGATACCTTGGATAATTTCTACGAACAACCGCCTTTCGCTAATATCTCTAACTACTCTCCCACCATAACTATTCGTACTTTTATACTTGCAGAAAATTACCGGATTGCCATCGAAATAGGAGATAATGGCACAGGAATGACTCCAGGGGTGAAAGAGCGGATTTTTGAACCATTTTTTACTACCAAATCGGTAGGTAATGGGACGGGTTTGGGTTTGTATATCAGCTACCAAATTGTAGTGGAAAAGCACGGTGGAGTGTTGAATTGTTTATCAGCATCGGGGCAAGGGACAAAGTTATGGATAGAAATTCCGATCGGCTAAAAGTGAAATGCTAAAAATCTCTATTTTTTTATTAAAATTGTCAGGATTGTCTTATATTTTGAGAATAAATTAATTAAATAATCCGCTATTTTTGGCAAATAAATTTCCGATAAATACTGATTTAAATAAGGTAATAATATGACGTATAAACTCCTATTTGTTGATGATGAGCCAGACTTAGAATCTCTAGTTAGCCAAAAATTCCGAAAAAAAGTACGGACAGCAGAATATCCTGGGGGGGAGACAACAATCGGTCAACCCCTTACTGCGTGCGGGGTTGACCGATTGTTGTCAAAAAAAAATAGGTCTGCTATTCTCAAGTAGACCTAACTAATGAAAAAAATGAATTTAATACCTTCATTTTACACCCAA
>NZ_JBHFNU010000121.1:0-9118 GCF_041929145.1 Aerosakkonema sp. BLCC-F183
TTGGGTGTAAAATGAAGGTATTAAATTCATTTTTTTCATTAGTTAGGTCTACTTGAGAATAGCAGACCTATTTTTTTTTGACAACAATCGGTCAACCCCGCACGCAGTAAGGGGTTGACCGATTGTTGTCTCCCCCCCAGCTCTCACAAACGACCTTAATATCAGCGAGTTCGAGAGCTAAAAAGCTTATCCAGTCTAGCTTTTAGCCATAATTGCCACCCTGTCGGGAATCGTATAGATGCTATAAACGATCTAGTAGAGTAGGAACAAGTTATGAACGCGATCGCCAACCTACCAGGCTATGAAATCACTAAGCATTTATACACAGGTACGCGCACGCTTGTGTATCGAGGTATACGGATCGCAGACCAACAACGAGTCGCCATCAAACTACTCCGAAACGAATATCCAAATTTTAACGAAGTTGTCCAATTTCGCAACCAATATACCATTGCTAAAAATCTCAATTTTACCAGAATTATCAAAACATTGGCGCTAGAAGTATATGGGAATGCCTATGCCTTGGTTATGGAAGAATTTGGCGGTATTTCATTATCTAATTATCTACAAAATATCACCGATGAAAGTTATAAATATAAATACTTATGTTTGACAGATTTTTTCGGAATAGCAATCCAACTCACAGAAACTCTGCACTATCTATACCAAAATAGAGTTATTCACAAAGATATCAAACCTGCTAATATTCTGATAAATTGCGACAGCAAAGAAGTCAAATTAATTGATTTCAGTATTTCTTCTCTGTTACCCAGAGAAACACAAGAAATTCAAAACGCTAATGCTTTAGAAGGCACATTAGCTTATCTCTCTCCCGAACAAACCGGGCGAATGAACCGAGGAATAGACTATCGGAGTGACTTTTATTCTCTGGGAGTAACCTTCTATGAATTGTTAACAAGGAAATTACCTTTTACATCAGAAGATCCGATGGAATTAGTACATTGCCATCTAGCAAAACAGCCGATGCCTATCCATCAAATTAATTCAGAAATTCCCCTAATTTTGTCAAGAGTTGTTAGTAAACTGATGGAGAAGAATGCTGAAAATCGCTATCAGAGTGCATTGGGAATTAAGCACGATTTAGAGAAATGTTTAACTCAATTACAAAAAAAGGGTGAGATTGAGTATTTTGAAATTGGACAGCGAGATATATGCGATCGCTTCATTATCCCCGAAAAACTTTACGGACGGGAAGCGGAAGTACAGCAGCTACTAGAAGCATTTGAACGCATTTCAGGGAACACCAATGATAATCCCAAATCCGAATTGGCGTTAGTTGCTGGATTTTCTGGAATTGGAAAAACCGCAGTTGTCAATGAAGTTCACAAACCCATTGTGAGGCAGCGGGGTTATTTTATTAAAGGCAAATATGACCAATTTCAACGCAACATTCCATTCAGTGCATTTGTGCAAGCATTTCGCGACTTAATGAGTCAATTACTATCAGAATCAAACGCCCAAATACAAAATTGGAAAAGCCAGATATTAAGCGCAGTAAGAGACAACGGACAAGTCTTAATTGAGGTTATTCCTGAGTTAGAGAACATCATCGGTAAACAGCCACCAGCCATAGAATTATCGGGAACTGCCGCCCAAAATCGCTTTAATTTATTGTTTCAAAATTTTGTGCAAGTCTTTACCGCAAAAGAACATCCCTTTGTAATATTTTTAGATGACTTGCAATGGGCTGATTCCGCTTCACTGAACTTGCTAAAATTATTGATGCAAGATACAGAACATCTATTGATATTAGGTGCTTATCGCGATAACGAAGTGTCACCGAGCCATCCATTCATTTTAACAGTGGATGAAATTCTCAAAACGGGAGCAACTGTTAATACAATTACTTTGCCACCATTAAGCGAACCCGATTTGAATCGATTAGTGGCAGATACATTGAATTGTGAATCATCTCTCGCCCAGCCTTTGACAAAATTAGTTTATCAAAAAACGAAAGGCAATCCTTTTTTTGCGACTCAATTTCTTAAAGCATTACATGATGACAAGTTAATTAGCTTTGATTGGGATATCCAGCATTGGCAATGCGATATTGCCCAAGTGAACGCTTTAGCACTCACAGATGATGTCGTGGAGTTTATGGCATTGCAATTACAAAAATTGCCAAAAGAAACTCAGGATATTCTCAAACTAGCAGCCTGTATTGGAGCACAGTTTGATTTGAATACTTTAGCAATTGTCAGCGAGAACTCACGGGAAAGTACGGCTACGGCTTTATGGAAAGCATTGCAGGAAGGTTTGGCGATTCCTACTACAAAAATTTATAAGTTATTTACCCAATCTGATAGTAATGAAATTTTCAAGGCTCCAGCTAATCCGACTTATCGATTTTTGCACGATCGCGTTCAACAGGCAGCTTATTCATTAATTACCGAAACTGAAAAACCCTATAATCATCTGAAAATTGGCCAATTATTATTAAGTGAATTTCCACCCAAACAACACGAAGAAAAGCTGTTTGCGATTGTCAATCAATTGAATAAAGGACGACAACTGTTAAAAGAAAAAAATCAACGTCAAGAATTAGCTGAATTAAATCTGCGGGCAGGAATAAAAGCAAAAAACGCCACTGCTTACTCAGCGGCGTTAGAATACTTTAAAATTGGTAACAAACTGTTAGTAGATAATCGATGGCAACAACAGTATAATCTCACTTTAGCTCTGACAGTAGCAGCGGCAGAAAGTGCTTATCTTCAGGCGGATTTTGAGGAAATGGAAAGATGGGCAGAAAATGTGCTGAAAAATGCGGCATCTTTATTAGATCGGATTGCCATCTACAAAGTTAAAATTTTAGCTTTCATGGCTCAAAATCAACCATTGCGATCGATTGAGACAGCCTTAGAAACTTTAGCCAGTTTAGGCGTAAATATTCCCCCATCTCCTACCCCGGCGGATATTCATAAAGTGATGAGTGAAACTCAATCACTTTATGAGGAAAAATCGTTTGAAGAATTGATAAATTTAACGTTAATGATAGATGCAGAAAAACAAGCAGCACAGGAGATATTATGTTTGGTAACACCACCCGCAGTAATAGCTAAACCCGCTCTTTTTCCCCTCATAATTTGCCAACAAGTTACGCTCTCATTAGAATACGGTAACAGTCGCTTCTCTTCTTTTGCTTATGTACATTATGGTATGATGCTTTGCGGTCTACCTAATATTGAGTTTGGCTATCAATGCGGTCAATTAGCCTTAGCTTTACTAGAGCGTTTCCAGGCTAAAGAATTGGAAGCAAAGGTACTGGGAACTTTTTATGCTTTTATCGCAATTTGGAAGCGTCATGTTCGCGAAACCGTGTCTGAATTCTTAAAAACATATCGCAGTGGTTTGGAAACAGGAGATGTAGAATTTTCTGGCTATTCAGCTACTTGGTATTGTTTGAATTCATTTTGGATTGGCAGTCATTTACCGGAACTAGAACAAGAGATGTCAATTTATAGCGATTTTTGCCGTCAAATTAAGAGCGTACCAGCCGTGCTTAAAAATGAAATGTTGCGTCAGGCTGTTATCAACCTAATAGTAAATGTTGAACATCCGCACTGTTTGAGGGGAGAGGTTTATGATACTGAAATTATGATTCCCGTTCACCAGCAAGCTGGGGATATTGCGGCGATCGGTTTGGCATATACTTATCAACTTATGCTTTGCTATATATTCGAGAAGTTTTCACAAGCTGTAGAAAATGCAAATCTCGGTCAAGAATACTTAGACAATTTCCCGCCAATAGTTTTCTTGCCTATATTCCATTTTTACTCCGGTTTGGCGCGGTTAGCCCTCTACAAAAAAGTAACAGACTCAGAAGGAGAAGCGATTCTCCAGCAGGTAGCCAGCCATCAAGAAAAGATGAAACTGTGGGCGCATCACGCACCGATGAACTTTCAACATAAATATGACTTAGTAGAAGCGGAAAAAAGCCGAGTTTTAGGACAGAAAGCCGAAGCGATCGAAATGTACGAAAAAGCAATTTCTGGTGCTAAAGAAAACGGTTACATCCAAGAAGAAGCTTTAGCTAACGAACTGGCAGCGAAATTTTACCTCGCTTGGGGAAAAGAAAAAGTTGCTACTTGGTATATGCAGGAAGCATACTACTGTTACGCTCGATGGGGAGCGAAAGCCAAAACCAACCAACTCGAACGATGCTATCCCCAACTATTGCGATCGATCCAGCAAAAAAGCCAACAATTACTCAGTATCCCACAAACAATTACCACCATCGATCGAGCGATCGATAATAATCATGACACTAGGTTGGACAGAACAACCAGCACTTCTGAAATCCTCGATTTAACCACCATTCTCAAAGCCTGTCAAGCAATTTCTAGCGAAATCCAACACGATCGACTGCTCGCCAAATTAACCCAAGTGTTAATGGAAAATGCCGGAGCGACCAAATGCGCTCTTATTTTACCATCTGACGACCAGTGGCAAATAGAAGCATTAGCTACCTTTGCAGAAGCAGAAGAAATTATTTATTTAAACTCGCAACCTTTAGAGACCACTAATGAATTACCGATTTCCCTAGTTCATTACGTTGCCAATACGTCAGAAACTCTAGTATTTGATGAGATAACAAAGCAGAAAAGATGGAGTAGCGATCGTTATATTAAAAACAACCCACCTAAAAGCGTTTTATGTTTGCCAATTCTCAAACAAAGTACCCTCATCGCCATTCTTTACCTCGAAAATAATCACACTGCTGCTGCTTTCACCCTACACCAACAGGAAATTATCAAACTCCTCAGCACTCAAATTTCTATCTCCATTGAAAACGCCTCTCTCTACCGCAACTTAGAAAAACAAGTCGAAAAACGTACTGCACAATTAAAAGCATCCGAAGCTAAATTGCAAGAAGCACACAAACTCGCTCGCCTCGGTAATTGGGAATGGGATTTGATGACAAATCAACTATATTGGTCGGACGAAATATATAAAATTTTTGGTTTGGAAAAACAACCACAAGATACCCTGTTTGAAAAACACAGAGAACAAATTCATCCGGAAGATTTTCAAACATGGCTAACGGGATTGGAACTGCTGCAACGGGAAGGCAAACCTTACGATTTTGACTTTCGGATTATCGACATCAATGGAAAAGTAAGATATATTTACGCTAAAGGGCAAGCGGAGAAAAATGCCGATGGCAAAGTTGTTAAATTGTTTGGTACGGCTCAAGATATTAGCGATCGCAAACTGATCGAAGAAGCTTTGCGATCGAGCGAAAGAGAATTGCGAGAAAAAGCCACTCAATTAGAACAAACTTTGCAAGAACTTCGGCAAACTCAATCCCAACTAATTCATACGGAAAAAATGTCGAGTTTAGGTGAGATTGTGGCGGGTGTCGCTCACGAAATTAACAATCCAGTTAGCTTTATTTACGGCAATATCGAACCCGCCAGTCAATATGTTAATGACTTGTTAGATTTGATTCACGGCTATCAAAATAGCTATCCAACATCTACACCGGAAATTGAAGAAAAAATTGCAGAACTCGATCTGGATTTTTTGGTAGAGGATTTGCTAAAGTTGTTAGGTTCGATGAAAAATGGAGCGAAACGGATTCGCGATATTGTCGCCTCGTTGCGGAATTTCTCTCGCTTGGATGAATCGGAAATCAAAGCGGTAGATATTCACGAAGGTATCGAGGCAACTTTGCTAATTTTACAATATCGATTGCATGGATTTCAAGAGAAGAATCCGACGGTCAAGTTACCGGAAATTGCGGTGATTAAAAATTACGGTAAATTGCCATTGATTGTCTGTTATCCAAATCAGTTAAATCAAGTTTTTTTGAACATTCTCAATAATGCCATTGATGCTTTGCATCAGGTCAGGATTCACGAGGTTAATTCTAATTTTACTCCTACTATTACGATTACCACAGCAATACCTGAAGATGGATTTATAGAAATCAAAATTGCTGATAACGGTGTGGGTATTCCACCTGAAATAGTGAAGAGAATATTCGAGCCATTTTTTACTACTAAACCTATGGGTTCCGGTACTGGTTTGGGATTGTATGTTAGTTATCAAATTGTAGTAGATCGGCATCGCGGCACGCTAAGTTGTGTTAGCAATCTTGGTGTGGGAACTGAGTTTATTATTAAGATGCCGATCGACCTCAAGTAAAACTCAACTGGTTTTCATCACCGCCTGTATTACTTGTGCGGTATCGATCATTAGAGATCTCCTCCAAAAGAATCTCAAACAGCAGGCAAGATGCCTACCCCACAAGAATTTTTGGAGATGTCTAATTAATCGAAAGGATATGCTTATTATACGGTTTATACTTCTATATCATTCGATCGTCGAGAGCTACTCCCAGAGCTAAAATAGAGTTAGCCGAATTTGGCTATAACAAATATGGGACAAACAATAGGTCTTTTAGCATTCCTAACTTATCTCATAGTTTCCGGTCTGAAACTAGACCGGGAATATCAACGGGGCGTTATCTTTCGCCTGGGCAGAAGTAAGGGAATCATGGGGCCAGGTATGTACTGGATTATTCCCTTAGTAGACCAAAAAACTCAGGTGGATATTCGCACCAAAACAGTGAATATCGAACCGCAAGAAACGGTCACTGCGGATAGCGTTACAATTCGAGTTAATGCTGTACTCTATTACCGAATTCTCGACCCGATGAAAGCGATTACTAAAGTCGAGAGTTATGAAATGGCGGTTTATCAAACAGCATTGACGACTTTACGCAATGTCGTCGGGCAAAATATGCTGGATGATGTGTTGCAAAATCGTGATAAAATTAACACGAAAGTACAAGAAATCGTGGATGAGATCACCGAACCTTGGGGAATCGTAATCGAACGGGTGGAAATGAAAGATGTAGAAATTCCCCCTAATATGCAGCGGGCGATGGCAAAAGAAGCAGAAGCATTACGGGAAAAACGCGCTCGAATAATTAAAGCTTCGGCTGAACAGGAAGCTTCGATTAAGTTAGCGGAAGCCTCCCGAAATATTTCTGCTAATCCGGCGGCGTTGGAGTTGCGAAGACTACAAATGTTAACGGAAATTGGGACAGAAAATAACACAACAACGATTATTATGATGCCTTCGGATATTGTGCAAGCTGCCAAAAGTTTACCTGCAATGCTGGCTAATAATAATCAGACAGCATTGCCGAAAGGGGATGAAACTGAAGCGCTTCCTTTTCAACCGGAAGTATTTCTTAACAGCGGGAAGCAAGTTGCGGAGGACGACCTCTCAGACCAGTCATAAGTTGCAGTGCATAAACTTTAATTGGGGGAACTGTTCGGAGTATCCACAAACCGAATCGACGCATGGCGACTACTGGTAACCAATTATTAGAAAATATGCGATCGAGAAAATCGGTAAATCCCAAAATTGCTAGGTTTTCTCGTTTTCGCCAAGTTTCGTAGCGTTTGAGAACTTGGATATCCCCGATATCTTCGCCTTTTTGGTGGGCAGTTTGGATAATTTCGGCTAAAGCACCTGCATCGCGAATTCCCATATTAATTCCCTGTCCGCCGACGGGGTGGCAGCAATGGGCGGCGTCGCCAATTAAGGCTAATCTGGGAAGGGTGTAGCGATCGCTCTGCATCAACTGCACTTTAAACAAAAATCGCGATCCCTCCAACTCCAATCGCCCCAACAGTCCGCCCATCCTGCGTTCCAGTTTCTCGATAAATTCCTTTTCGTCTAATACTCTCAACGCTTCCGCTTCCGCGTGAGGTGCAGTCCAAACTACCCGACAGCGATTTCCCGGTAGGGGTAAAATTCCTGTTGGGCCGCTAGGCCAAAAGCGCTCAAAAGCAGTGTTATTGTGCGGTTTTTCCGTTTTAATAGTAGCCACAACGCAAGATTGCCAATATTGCCAACCGCGAGTGCGGATACCGGCTGATTCGCGGATTTGGGACTTAGCACCATCTGCGCCTATCAGCAAACGAGTGCGGATTTTGGATTTTACGATTTCTCCGACCGTAGCAACTTCTAATTCCACCGCATCGGCTTGATATTCAACTTTTGTGACTTCAGCCGGACACAGCCACGACACATTGGGGCAATTTTGCACTAACTCCTGCAAGCAAGTCAGCACGACTTGGTGTTCTGCGACATAGCCCAGAGCATCTGTGCCCAAATCGGTGGGGTAAAATTGCACCACACCGGGATGGTCGGCATCTGATAGGCGAATGTGTCGATAAGTGATGATTTGGGGCAATATTTTCTCCCAAATGCCGATTCCCTGAAAAATTCGTTCCGAAAGCAGGGAAATGTTATAAGCTTGTCCTTTTGCCGCCGCCACAGACTGAGGTTTTGCTTCCATCAGGATTATTTTCAGCCCGGAGTCTTTTAAGGCACAGGCGAGGGTTAGTCCGGCAATGCCGCCGCCGACGATGGCTAAGTCGCAATCATAGCCCAGTTGCGGTGTGGATAGGGTTTCAGCTAGCTGTTCCAGGGCCATTTTTAAGAGAAGTTGTGAAACTATTAAGGATATATACCTAATTTTATTGTGACCGAAGCAAGCGATCGCTTTCAAGGTTGATGAGCGACTGCTTTACAGCCGTTTTCAGGCCACTGAGGTACAGAAAAACGCGGTAAAAGCTCTTATTTAGCTTGTTCTGGGGTGTAGCTGATTCGATCTCCCAGTCAGACCCACGCCCCCAGACATACAAAGCTCTAATGGGATTGATTCTTAATTTTTGGTAAAGACATTGGAATTTTCTTGCAAAAATCTGTTTCATTATGTAATAATCTTACTTAACAAATATGAGAAAAATTAGCCACAGATTTAATGAATTGTTTTCTTCGCTTAATTGCGAATATGTAGCACCTAGTCAAAAAATTCTTAACCGAACAATATTGGTCTGCCGGAACACTTAAGCCCTCGTTTTATAGCGAAAGTCGGATCGAGCGGACTAAAGAAATTTTGCTAAGAGAATTTTCCCTATGAGCGAGAGGGTTACCTGACGGGGCGACAACTATAGCTCAAAGGTAGACTGGATAAGCATTTTGGCGCGATGACCTCGTTGATAATAAGGTAATTTATGAGGACTTAAAGACATTAATTTAGCAGTTTGTTCACTAAATAAATCTAGAGATTCCA
>NZ_JBHFNU010000122.1:0-39117 GCF_041929145.1 Aerosakkonema sp. BLCC-F183
TGGAATCTCTAGATTTATTTAGTGAACAAACTGCTAAATTAATGTCTTTAAGTCCTCATAAATTACCTTATTATCAACGAGGTCATCGCGCCGAAATGCTTATCCAGTCTACCTTTGAGCTATAGTTGTCGCCCCGTCAGATAAATATGAAGCAATTGTAACTATTATTAAAGTTTTTATGAATTTTTATTGCATTGTAATTCAATAACTTATAAAAAACTTTTAATATTTTTACAAGTTAAGCAAATACCTCACCCCTCTGGAAAATTGAAAGGCAGTGCGGACAAAAAGAGGAGCTTGCCAAATTCTTGACTTTTGTAAAGTTTTAATATATAGTGAATTCGCATGAAGCAGCCGTTTGTTCTAGCCCCACGCTATCGTTTAGATGATGAGTCAATTTGGCTCGAAGGAATCGATCCAGGACGTCATTATTGGATTGCAGTTAACGGTGAAAATAGCCTCAAAGTACCAATTCCAGGATTAAGGGTGTCTTGCGTAACTGAATGGAAGCAAAGTATTCGGAAGTTTCGGGCGCTGCAACCGGGACAGCAAATGGATTTATTACGAGCTGCTAACGCTTGCAGCATTCACTGCATCAGCGAAAACTGTTACGCGATCGCATCAGAAATCCAAGGTTTTCCAGTCTGGCACCTCTTCGATGCAGAAGCTTTAGAAAATCTTCTGAGAACTGGTCATCCAGACTGGCAATTTTCGCCCAAAGACATCGATTTAGGGCGTCAGATGATTTGGCGTTCCTTCCAGCAAGCAACAGAGCTACATGAATCATTCATTCATAAAACATTTTAGTGACGCAGACTTAATAGCTCTTGCGGAGAAGCTAATAGTTTGATAGTTGCGGAGAAAATTTCCCTCTGCGGATTGAGTACAAAAAGCCAAGAAACATTAACACCAAAAACAGGAGTCTGTACCTTTCCACTTACTTGAAACTGAATGTAGCTATCCTCTAGGGGTAAGTCAATCCCTTCGCGAGGATAAAGTCGCATTCCTTGAGCTTCTTGTTGCAAATATGCTGCGATCGCATCTACTCCAACAACTGGCGATTCAAACGGCGGCAGCATCGCTCCATCAGCAGCAAATAAAGCAGCTGTTGCCTGAAAATCGCCTGCATTCATCCTCTCGAAATAACGCAATATAACAGATTCCGTAACACCCTCAATCTTTAAACTTATAGTGGCAGGAGATTCTAAATTAGAGTTGATCACATCGGCAGTCTGCATGGTGACTAATTCTCCCATAATTTCAGTCAGACAAAACTAAGTTCGATCGTAATTACAAACATCCAACAAATTAAACGAAAAAGCAGGCCGAAACCTGCTCCCTCAGAAAGATTCTGCCGAACGATATCAGCATTCTCTCAAAAAATTTTAATTCTTACTTTATGAAGATGCTCAGTCAGCCAACGGATCGACACCCATATCCATCGTCGCATCCCGCAGAAATGTAATCTGTTGACCAAAATCTAACTCCTTGACAGCTTTGAACACCCTTTCTCCATCACAAGAAAGCTGGTAGCCAACTGGCACAGGCACCATAAAACCTTGAGTCATCCATTTCGTTAATTGATACCAAAAAGCTAACTTGGTGTTGGGGCTCAGAACACCATAAGAACGACCGATCTGGGTGTCTTCCTTGGTAACCAAGTCACGCATCGCTTGTAGTTGGTCAGCATGAGACATCTGCTTGATTCGATCGAGCAAACCTTCTGCCAGATGTAAACGAGCCGATCCGGGAGTGGCAGGTGCGATCGAACGACCCCAATCGGCATAAGCGTACCAAAGGACTGCCAGTTGGTCATCCACACTGAGACGGTTAAATAAAGCTGTGGTCGCAGAAACCGGATCGACTAGGCGATTAGAAATGAAAGTTTTAGAGAAGCAGATTGAAGCGAAGTCTGCCATAAAGGTCATAGAAACTCCTTGCCCTGGAAGGTAGTGAAAACTGATACCCAGTTTTTGCGTTACTGTAAGCTAGGAACTGAGCTAAACTCTCTCACTTTTCTTTCTTGGAAGAGAGATTGTTGAGGAGTTAATGAATCTCTCTCTCTTTTTACAGAGTGCAAGATATTTTCATAATTTGCAAGTCAAATTTGTAAATCCGATAAGTTTGCAATTATAGTTTTAAGTTTGGCTAAAATGTGATTTATATCACTGGAAACCTCGCCTTTTTCGATCTATGAATTCCAAAAAACAATCAACGTGGGAAGTTTCCGCTTTCACCGCTCAGGTAAAGCAAAAAGCTTTAGATCTGGGGTTTCACAAGGTTGGAATTGCGGCTGTCGAACCGCAAGCTGACTCAGAAGCGCAGCAATTACAAGCATGGTTGGCCTTGGGTTACCACGCGGATATGGTATGGATGGAGAACCCCAAACGTCAAGATGTCCGTCTGGTAATGCCAGAGGTGCAATCTATTATTTCCCTTGCTCTCAACTACTATACGCCTCATCAGCGTCCAGAAGGCAAGGAATACGGCAAAATATCACGTTACGGATGGGGACGGGATTACCACAAGGTTTTACATAAAAAGCTGAAAGCGCTGGTAAACTGGTTGCAAGCACAAGAAGAAGGAATTCAAGCCCGTTATTATGCCGATACTGGTCCCATTCAGGATAAAGTCTGGGCTCAACGTGCTGGTATTGGCTGGATTGCTAAAAATAGTAACGTGATTACGCGAGAGTACGGATCTTGGGTATTTTTGGGCGAAGTACTAACTAATTTGTATTTAGCGCCCGATCGCCCTCATACCGAACACTGCGGCACTTGTACTCGTTGTATGGAAGCTTGTCCGACAGGTGCGATCTCCCAACCCTTTGCGATCGATGCTAATCGTTGCATCGCTTATCACACAATTGAAAATCGCGCTCAAGAATTGCCGGATGCGATCGCCTCCCATTTACAGGGGTGGATTGCCGGTTGCGATATCTGTCAAGATGTTTGTCCCTGGAACCAGCGTTTTGCTAAAGAAACTGACATTGATGAGTTTCAGCCTTATCCTGGTAATGTGGCTCCCAAACTCATGCAGTTAGCTGAAATTTCCGATGAAGATTGGCAGAGTCGTTTCCCCGCATCTGCGCTGCGGCGAATTAAACCAGAAATGTTGCGACGGAATGCCCGCTCTAACATTCAAGGCTTATAAGTTACAAATTTTGAATTTATAACTTATAACTCTTAACTTATCGTACTTCTATTTCTTTCCTAAAATCATGAGCGTAAAAGTTATTATTTTTGATTTTGACGGCACTGTTGCCGATACTTTTGAGACAATAGTTAATATTAGTAATTTATTAGCACCTGAATTTGGTTATCAAAAAGCTACACCAGAGGATATTGTTAAATACAGAAATTTAACATCTAGAGATGTTATTAAGGAGTCAGGTGTCTCTCTTTTTAAGTTGCCTTTTATTTTAAAAAGGTTAAAAATTGAATTAAATAGTAAAATTCATTATTTAACGCCCATTCCAGGTATAAAGGAAACTTTGTTTGAGTTAAAGAAACAAGGTAACACAATCGGTATTATTACTTCTAACGATAAAGAAAATGTCCTGAGTTTTTTGGATAAAAATGGTATGCCCGATTTATTTGATTTTATTTATTCAGCAAAAAATATATTTGGGAAGAGCAAAATAATAAATAAATTTATTAAGCAAAACAAACTAAAACCAGAACAAATAATCTATATCGGCGATGAAACCAGAGATATAGAGGCCGCAAAGAAGAGTCATATAAAAGTTATTGCAGTCACTTGGGGATTTAATGGCAAACAAATACTAGCCAAACAAAACCCTGATTTTTTAATAGAAAAGCCTAGTGAATTAATTTCAGCATTAGGGCGTTTGTAAACTAAATAATGATTATTATGTGCCCAGAAATGAGGAAAGTTGCAAAATACAACAATGCTGTAAAAAAAAATAAATCGTGTAAATGAAACACGAATCGATGAAATAATTGCCAATTAGAGATAAAAAATCAGTAAACTCAGATTGAGTTTGAATAAAAAGTAACATAAATTTTATCAAACCAAAGAGCCTGGTTTATTATCCATTCTTATATGGAGTCTGAATTGGCAATGTATTACTCAGGTTAAAGTAGCCAACATTTCATCGAGTAAATGGCAAGTACCCAGTTCAAGCTCTGATAAGATCGGGAGTTATCTAAAACTAAAAGTCATTGATATACTTACAGATATAGAGCGATCGATATCCGGATAAAGCTGGCAACGTAGAGAAAAGAGGCATTCTCCGGCAGTCTTTCTCCGGCGAATTTAGCGCCCGCTCACAGGGTATATCCCAACCCACCAAGCTGGCAGTCCCTGTCTCAGTACATTTGGTCTCGTTAAGCGGTCGGTGAAAACCGCCCTGTGAGCTTTAGCCCGAACCTATGGCAAAAAGCTGTCTCTTGCTAAATGGGGAAAAAATTAAAAATTAGCATTGTTGAAACTTACCAAACACCAGTGTCTCAGATCACTGCCTTGGTTTCGCCATGACTGATACGATATGAAGTCAATACCTTGAGCGTCTTCTACCAGAGAAACCAGGAAAAAGAGCGTTCGGCAAACCGCCACGTAGCAATCGCTCACCACAGGCAACCAATGGTTTATACCTGTGCAAGCGTAGCGGCTGGCGAGCGTCGCGTCCGGAGTAAGGTATAGGCCAGCGTCGAAAAGCTTGATTTTCACCGCTTTGCCGATGATGACTCCCTTATTGCCAAGAGCTTAGAATCACCCGACCTTGATAAAGCTACAGATTCTAGACTGCTATGCGGTTTAAATTAAGTAAAAAAATGGTACCTTCAGTTGCATCTGAATAACTAAAATGAGTGTTTGTTGGAGTGGATGGTATTGGTGATGATTTCGTGCAGCAGGCTTCCCGAAAGGCAGCGGATTAGCGTTAGCATGGTGAACAATAATACTGTAGGCAAATTTATTAGCTAGGGTAACATTCACCAAGTTTGCTTCAAGCGGTACATCTCAGTCTGGTACTGCTGCGAGAGATTAGCTTCATCTACGATTAACCGACAGCATCAATAGTTCGGAGGCAAACTAGCTACATCAGGATTAGCCCCTCTCATACATAAACACTGACTGGGCAGGCCAGTAGCAACCATTTGAGGAACAAAAACTGAGCTACAGTCAAAGTTATGAAAAAGCTAGCTAGCACAAAATGCCTTAAATGCAGCTCTGGGGTCTGATTAAAAAACGGTCGAAGATGCAAAATCCGAATAAGGGACTGGTTGAGGAAGGAAAGCGAGCAACACCCATGTCTAGTATGCAAAACCAATTTACGATTCACTTCTGGGGCGTCAGAGGTAGTATCCCAAGTCCAGGGCCACACACAGTCCGCTATGGCGGCAATACTCCTTGTGTAGAAATGCGCGTGGGTGGAAAACGCCTGATTTTTGATGGTGGCACCGGCTTACGAGTTTTGGGACAATCTCTCCTCTCGCATATGCCTCTAGAAGCTTATATGTTTTTTACCCACTCTCATTGGGATCACATTCAAGGATTTCCCTTCTTTTTACCAGCCTTTATCAAGGGAAATTGCTTCCATATATATGGAGCTATGGCTCCCAATGGTGCCACTATCCAGCAGCGCCTCAACGATCAAATGCTGCACCCAAATTTTCCCGTCCCACTACAGATTATGGGAGCCCAGCTGAAATTCTACAATCTGGAAATGGGAGACAGTGTTGAACTGGGGGATGTTCGGCTGGAAACTGGTTTGTTAAATCATCCAGGGGAAGCAATGGGCTACCGCGTCAACTGGCGCGGTTATTCCGCAGCTTACATCACCGATACAGAACATTATCCAGATCGTTTGGATGAAACTGTTGTCAGGCTAGCTCACAACGCCGACGTGCTGATCTACGATGCTACGTATACAGACGAGGAATACCATTCCCCAAAATCAAGTAAGGTAGGATGGGGACACTCTACCTGGCAGGAAGCGATTAAAGTGGCCAAGGCAGCCAATGTCAAGCAATTGGTAATTTTCCACCACGATCCCCTGCATGACGATGATTTCTTGGATATGGTAGGAGAACAGGCTGTGAAGTCGTTTCCCAATACCCTGCTGGCACGAGAAGGAATAACCCTAGAGATAGTGCCACCATCGGTATCCGTCACTGAAGACCTACAGGAGGCTAAAGTAACTGCCTAATCGGTTAATTCCAGATTGCCGATCGCAGATTGTCGATGCCATTTTCCAATTTTGTTATCCCAAATCTGAAATTTGAAATTCGCCGAGAGTCTGATTTGTGTAAAATGTAAAGCGTGTGGGTTACCTCATCGCTAACAACTGCTCTAACTCCAACTGCTGTTGCCCTGGGAAACTTTGATGGCGTACATCGAGGGCATCAACAGGTGGTTAAACCCGTATTGCCAGAATCCTTAGCTGAATCCTTGGCTACTCGAAGCTTAGCGGCGTTTTCTCCCGCAGAAAGTCTTTGCCCAGAGGATAAAAGCCTTCTGGAAAATACTATTTCCGAAAGCCGGGACTCTATTGATAAATTGAGTATCAGCACAAATTTCTATGCAACCGTTGTCACCTTTAATCCCCATCCCCAAGAGTTTTTCACTGGGAAATCGCGTGCTTTGTTAACCCCTCCCGATGAAAAAGTTATTCATCTCGCCTCCCTTGGTGTGGAACAGCTGGTGATGTTGCCTTTTGGCCGGGAAATGGCCGCTCTCAGCCCGCACGAATTTGTAGAAAACATTCTCGTACAGCAACTGAGGGCTGAGCGAGTGAGCGTAGGGCAGGATTTTTGTTTCGGATATAAGCGATCGGGTACATCAGCCGATTTGCAAGCGATCGCAGCCAAATACGATGTGGAAGTAATTATAGTGCCCATTCAAAATAGCGAAGGCGAAAGAATCAGCAGTTCGATTATCCGCCAAGCGCTCCTCTCCGGAGATATTGAGCGTGCAAATCGTTTGCTGGGGAGACCTTACACTCTCACAGGTTCAGTCGTCAAAGGTCAGCAACTGGGCAGAACTCTAGGATTTCCTACCGCGAACCTGCAATTGCCTCGCGAAAAATTAATACCCCATTTTGGCGTCTACGCCGTGCGAGTTGCGATCGAACCAGCACAAAATTTTAGCCAAGATAGCACAGAGTTTTCTGGCAAAGAAAAAAATAATTTAACTGAAAATTCATTATCTCACCTTCTACCTGGGGTGATGAATATTGGCTGCCGCCCAACCGTGAATGGCACAAGTGCAACAGTGGAAGTCCACTTGTTAGACTGGGCTGGAGATTTGTATGGAAAAACTATAACGGTAAGTTTAGAAAAATTCCTGCGCCCAGAACAAAAATTTGCTTCCCTCGCAGCGCTCAAAGCGCAAATCGAAGTAGACTCGGCAACCGCTAGAGCGCTGCTTATAGGTAATGGATAATTGCAAATATTAGCTTGAAATTAAATCTAAAATCTGCAATTTAAAATTAAAAAATTACCCATTACTCATGACCGATTACCCATTACCAATATGAGAAAACATATTGAAATACTCACCGAAAACCTGGGCCGTACTATTGTTGGCAAAGCTGATGCCATCCGCTTAGTATTGGTAGCCCTCCTTAGCGGTGGGCACGCCCTCCTCGAAGATGTACCGGGAGTAGGTAAAACCTTACTGGCCAAATCGCTATCTCGCTCGATCGATGGCAAATTTCAACGCATTCAATGCACTCCCGATTTACTCCCCAGCGATATCACGGGAACCAATATCTGGAATCAAAGTAGCGGTGAATTTGAATTTCTGGCTGGGCCTGTATTCGCAAACATCCTGCTGGCAGACGAAATTAACCGCGCTACACCCCGCACCCAGTCCGCCTTATTGGAAGTAATGGAAGAAAGGCAAGTAACTGTGGATGGGGTACCTCGCTTAGTTCCCAACCCGTTTTTTGTCATTGCTACCCAAAATCCGATCGAATATCAAGGCACCTTTCCCTTGCCAGAAGCCCAGATGGATCGTTTCACCCTTTGCCTGACACTCGGCTATCCCAGCGAAGTAGAAGAATTGCAAATGCTGCAAAGGCTTCACGAAGGAGTCAGCGTCGATGAACTGCAACCGTGTATTTCAACTGAGGATGTTTTCGAGTTGAGGCGTTTGTGCGGTCAAGTCAAGGTGGAAGCCACTCTACAACATTACATCCTTAACTTAGTGCGAGCCACGCGAGAAGATGAAGAAATTACTTTGGGCGTCAGTCCTCGCGGTACAGTCGCCTTGCAAAAAGCTACCCAAGCCCTTGCTTTTATTCTCGGTAGAGATTACGCTATTCCCGATGATGTAAAGTTTCTGGCACCCTACGTGCTTTCCCACCGTCTCATTCCATCTGGTGGGCGGCGGGCAAAAACTATTGTAGAGCGCCTGTTAAGATCTGTATCAGTTCCTTAAAATATTAGGTGTGTTGTTGGGAGCCCTATTTGTCTGACAGTAGAGTACGAACAAAGCTTTATCGGGGACGATCGCGCCACAAACAGACTAAGCGCTCGTCGATCGTTTTGTTTTTGTTACTTTTACTGTGGAGTAGCGTCATTGCCTGGGGTTTTATCCTGTTAACGCAATATCCCGGACAAAGCCAAACCATACCGCAAGTATCTCCCGCCGTATATCCAGCATCCGGCGAAGCAATCAACATTCCCTCGCCAAATCCCCTCGCTACAGTTGACATAGTTCCGCAGCGATATCAACTCGGACAACAACTATATCTTGAAAACTGTGCCAGCTGTCACATTGGCCTACCGCCAGCAGTTTTACCCACGGAAACTTGGCGAAACCTCATCCAAGATGAGGAACATTATGGCAAAAAACTTAAGCCCCTGGTAGACCCCGAACGCTTCCTAGTGTGGGACTACTTGCGAGTTTTCTCCCGCACTCAAGCACCAGAAGAAGAACAAACCCCTTATCGAATAGCTCAATCTCGCTATTTTAAAGCGCTCCATCCCAGAGTCAAACTACCCCAACCCGCTAACATGGGGAGTTGCGTCACCTGTCACCCCAAAGTGGAGCAATACGATTTTCGCACTCTCTCCTCAGAATGGCAAAACGCCCCGTAAGCTGCCCCATTTCGGGTAGCCTTTATTGCCGCGCCAAATGCCAAGACATAACAGTCAAAAGCCGCAATCGGGAACTTTTCTCTGGGCAGAAATTACGGTAACAAGTGGGGAATTCCCACCAGTCAACTGTATAGCCAAGAGCGGAATTGAGGATGATAAGATTAAAATATTCTTAAAAATCCTTTTTCCAGCCACCAGACACGGTTTGTAGCCGTGGGATTTTAGCTAACCTTCCTGACGAGAAGGCTTTTCTAGCATAAAGTCTGCTGAGCTTATTTTTGTGTATTCCGCTCTCTTCCAGATGCGTTACCAGGTAATTATTTGCTCGAAAGTTAGTTCCGGTCTGTTTCCAAATACAAATTTATCCTTCTTTTGCCGCAGTTTCATTAGTAACTGAGTAAATGGGGAAGCGATGAGAGTAATTTGGCAGCGGCGAATAGATCGGCCAATCGCTAGTAGATCGGGTGGCAAAAGAAAAGAAATGAAAATCTGGGAGCTAACTAAGAAGTTATTAATATTCCAGGTAAGTGCAAAAAATGCAAATAGCTAACAGATAGATCGTCGAGCTAATGCCACCCGCCAAGTGCGATCGCCAAATAACAGAATAAAAATGAAAAATGGCCAAAGCCTTTTCACACAACACAACTAACAGCTAACAAATACTGCCATGTTAAAAACTTTGCTGGGCGATCCAAACGCTCGTAAACTCAAGAAATTTCAACCTTACATTGCCGAAATCAACATCCAAGAAGAAGATATGCAGGCTCTTTCCGATCGAGAACTGATCGGCAAGACAGCCGCATTTAAAGAGCGCCTCGCCAAAGCCAAAACTCCCAGCGAGGAAAAAGAAATCCTCGATGAAATACTGCCAGAAGCTTTTGCCGCAGTGCGAGAAGCAAGCCGTCGCGTTTTGGGATTGCGGCACTTTGACGTGCAGCTATTGGGTGGAATTATACTACACTCCGGACAAATCGCGGAAATGAAAACAGGGGAAGGAAAAACTCTGGTATCCACTCTACCCGCTTACTTAAACGCTCTCAGCGGCAAAGGGGTACACGTTATCACGGTTAACGATTACCTGGCGAAGCGGGATGCCGAATGGATGGGGCAAATACATCGTTATTTGGGATTGAGCGTAGGGCTGATCCAAGCAGGCATGAATTCGACAGAACGCCAGAAAAATTATCAGTGCGATATCACCTACGCCACAAACAGCGAAATTGGTTTCGACTACTTACGGGACAATATGGCCACCTCTATGTCAGAAGTGGTACAACGTCCTTTTAACTATTGCGTAATTGACGAAGTTGACTCAATCTTAATTGACGAAGCTCGCACCCCTCTGATTATCTCAGGCCAAGTGGAGAAGCCAAGCGAAAAATATATTCGGGCAGCACAAGTGGCGATGGGATTGAATAAAGAAGACCATTACGAAGTAGACGAAAAAGCACGTAATGTCATCTTGTCAGATGAAGGGTTTGCACAAGCTGAGAAACTGCTGGAAGTTAACGACCTGTACGACCCTAACGATCCTTGGGCTCACTACGTTTTCAATGCGATTAAGGCCAAAGAACTTTTTATCAAAGACGTAAACTATATCGTCCGTAATGACGAAGTAGTAATCGTAGACGAATTTACAGGTCGCGTGCTACCCGGTAGGCGTTGGAGCGATGGTTTGCATCAGGCGATAGAAGCAAAAGAGCAAACAGAAATTCAACCGGAAACTCAAACTCTGGCGACGATTACCTATCAAAACCTTTTCTTGCTTTATCCGAAATTAGGTGGTATGACCGGCACTGCCAAAACGGAAGAAGCAGAATTTGAAAAGATTTACAAGCTGGAAGTAAGCATTATCCCCACAAACAGACCCAATATCCGTGGAGATATGTCGGATGTGGTCTACAAAACAGAAGCAGCCAAATGGCGGGCAATTGCTGAAGAATGTGCGGAAATGCACCAACTCGGTCGCCCGGTATTGGTTGGTACTACCAGCGTTGAGAAATCAGAACTCCTGAGTTCGCTACTTCGGGAAAGAAACGTTCCTCACAATCTCCTCAATGCCAAGCCAGAGAACGTAGAACGCGAGTCGGAAATTATTGCTCAAGCAGGTCGCAAAGGAGCGGTGACGATCGCGACAAACATGGCCGGTCGCGGTACAGACATCATTCTCGGCGGTAACGCCGATTATATGGCGCGGCTGAAATTGCGGGAATACTTTATGCCCAGGATCGTACAGCAAGAGGAAGATGAATTTTCGATCCGGCGAGTTCCCGGCGCAGAAGCAGAACGCAGCGGTGGGATAGGTTTTGCTCCCGGCGCTACCAAGAAAGTGAAAAGTTGGAAAGCATCACCGCAAATTTTCCCCGTACAACTATCGCGGGAAGCAGAAAAGATGCTCAAAGACGCGGTAGAAGTTGCCGTTTCCCAGTATGGAGAAAACAGTTTATCGGAATTAGAAGCCGAGGATAAGGTAGCGGTAGCATCTGAAAAAGCGCCCACCGACGACCCCGCAATTCAAAAACTGCGGGAAGCTTACAATGCGATTCGCAGGACATACGAACAATACACCAGCAGCGAACACCAAGAAGTAGTAAAATTGGGCGGTTTGCACGTTATCGGGACAGAAAGACACGAATCTCGGCGGATCGACAACCAATTGCGGGGACGTGCGGGACGGCAAGGAGACCCAGGTTCTACTAAGTTCTTCTTAAGTTTGGAAGATAATTTGTTGCGGATTTTTGGCGGCGATCGCGTTAAGTCCATGATGGAGATGTTCCGAGTCGAAGAAGATATGCCGATCGAATCCGGTATGCTCACTCGCTCCCTGGAAGGTGCCCAGAGAAAGGTAGAAACTTACTACTACGACATCCGCAAACAGGTATTTGAATACGACGAAGTAATGAACAATCAGCGTCGCGCTATCTATGCCGAACGGCGGCGGGTGCTGGAAGGTCAAGACTTGAAAGAGCAGGTAATTAAATACGCTGAAAAAACGATGGACGACATCGTAGATGCTTACGTCAACCCAGAGCTGCCATCGGAAGAATGGGAATTAGGTAAGCTGGTGAGTAAGGTGAAGGAATTTGTCTATCTGTTGTCTGATATGGAAGCAAATCAATTAGAAGATTTTTCTGTAGGCGAAATCAAAACTTTCCTGCACGAGCAAGTGCGAATTGCCTACGACCTCAAAGAAGCCCAGATAGAACAAATTCAGCCGGGATTGATGCGTCAAGCGGAGCGATTCTTTATCTTGCAGCAAATCGATACCCTTTGGCGGGAGCATTTACAAGCAATGGATGCTCTGCGAGAAAGTGTCGGTCTGCGCGGCTACGGTCAAAAAGACCCGCTGATCGAATATAAGAGCGAGGGATACGAAACTTTCTTGGAAATGATGACAGCAATTCGTCGCAATGTTGTCTATTCCTTGTTCCAATTTCAACCGCAGATGCAGTGAAGAGAGGCACTAAAAAAAGTCAAAAGTCAAAAGTCAAAAGTCAAAAATAAGAGGAAAAGGGAGAACGAGAGAACGGGAAAGTCAAAAGTCAAAATTCCTCCTTTTTTCTATACTTCCTCACTCTCCCTCTTCCCCACTTGCTTAATGGCTCTTGCTTTTGACTTTTGACTTTTGACTTTTGATTCCCCTAGTCTCGCAGAGGAATAAGCAAGCGACTGAGGACTCTGCCATCATCTATTTGGTAGAAGTTAAGCTCGCCTGCCATTTGTCTGACGATCGATTGACAAATCCGCAGATGGAGTCCGGGCGGTTTGTCCAGAGTGGAAGGAACGAGCTTGTCAGAAGGTGCTTGTTGTAGATCGGCAATAAGTACCGGGTCGATCGCTCCGTCATCTGTCACGGACAGCTCGATAAAACGATCGGGGGGATAATGATGGCTATGGGAGGGCGAAAGCTCTTCTTCGCTATCACCTCTGCTTTCATGTCCCAACTGACGACACCAAATGTCGATCCGTCCTCCGGTGCGAACTCGATCGCACGCCGCCATCAATATTTCGTGAAGTACTAATTCGATTTTGACAATATCTAATTTTTTGCTGAGGTTGGTAGTGAGGGCTTTCTCACCTTCGGTATCGTGGATTTGAGCCCAGATTCGTTTTTGTTTGATCGCCGGATCGATGCGATCGAGCGATCGCAACAACAAGCTGGTCAACCTAATAGAATCTTTCCCTGATGCAAAAGAAGCTACGAGCGAATTTTTTTCGGAATCTTCATCTTCAATTCCCTCATCCGACAAAACTTTGCCATTTTCTAATTCCGGATGGCCAATTTTCCACTGCTCCTTGGCAAGCATAGAAGAAATATAGATAGCCAGTCCACCATGACGCGAATCTTGCTTAGTCAATAAATCCTGAGAATTTTTAATTGCTGGGGAACTATGGAATCGACCCGCAGGCTGGCGTAACTCTTTGACTGCTCCCTGACGGTTTAAATCTTCTACGAGATCAACTTGGGACGGCTGTAAATATAGTCGTGCTAAATCGCCAATTAAACGATGTTTATACCAATTTAAACATTGGAGTTCTTCTCGTTCTTCAGACAGAGAATCGATCAGCATCCTATAGCGACGCAACCATGCTAAGTGAGAGGTTAGCAAGCCGAACATCGGTAGAGCGCTGTTTGGCCAATTATTTCCAGTACCTTTTGCTACGATCGCCACCCCAGTAGGCTCGTGTTCCGGAGCGGTTTGCAAAGGCATAACCATAATCTCGCTAATGCCAGGGCCGGAAATCCAACTGCGCGTCGCTGGAGAAATATTTGTGACATCTTTGATTAAAAGACCATCAGATGCTAAACCTTCTTGAATTAACTCGTCGCTGCGTATGGGAACAATAAAGTTTGAGTCGATCGCGAATTGGTAGTTGCTGACATCTGTAGTCAGGATGCGGCCTTCTTTGCTTCTGGGAGACCAGCTAACCAAAGCGGCAACGGGAGCTTGTAGCATAGTCGCAATCGATTGCAGAGCGGCTTTTTCCATATGCTCGAGCGAAAAAGCTTGCTGCATTGTGGTCAGACCCCATTGCAGAGACTGGTAAATTTTTTGTTGGCGATCGAGTTGTCCGATCAACCGCCGCTGGTTGATAATTAAGCCGATCTGCTGACTGACGACGCGGAAAATTTCTCGCTCGGCGCTAGTCCAGGTACGCGGATTTTCGCTGGTAACGATGAGAAGTCCTGTCAGGGGTCGTTTTAAACTTGTATTGCAGGTGAGAAGACTGCGAACTCCGGCTTCCAAAAACGCATTGCGAAAGCCCAGCAACTTCAAATCTGTTGATAAGTCTTCAATTGCTACTGCTTCAGAACTGCGTTCCAGGAGTTGCCAGTCTACATCGCTTAAGCTCGGTAGAGTGTGAGAAGAATCTTTTCCGCCTGTTTGAGAAACTATCGGTCGTCGATTGACTGGTTGGGTTTGAAAACAAATTTCAAAATGTTTTTGGTCTGGATCGAAAAGCAGCACCAAAAAGCGATCGACTTGCAGGCGCGTAGTTAGCTGTTCCGCACAGATTTTTAAAGTTTTTTGCCAATCTTCCTCACTCGTAATCGCAGAAGCTATTTCCGCTGTGAGCATTCGATCTTGTTTGGTTTGCTCCACAGTGACTTCCATTTCTTCGATGGGGGAAAACATGGCAATTAACTGCGCCGCACCCCGGAGATAGTTTTTTTCCTCTTCCTTCCAAATGCGAGGTTCGTTACCTTCTACTGCTAGAAAGCCGAGCAATTCATCTCCCAAGCGAATCGGAGCTGCCAGTAAACTTCTCACTCCCAATCTCTGCAACAACCTGCTGGTAATATCGGCTTTGAGGGAACTGTGAGCTTCGCCGATCGACACCATCTGATCGGCTACCAAAGCATTGTAAAAGCCACCCGACTCCTGTACGGTGATTCCGGAAGCTTTGGTAACGGCGTCACCGAAACTGCCGCTGGCGCGGTTACTCATCCGCCGCCAAAAATAACGCCGCTCTCGCTCAAACCAATAAATGCTGGTGCGTGTCGGTGCGACGAATTGATGCGTTTCTGCTACCACCGCCTCCAGACGCTGCAATATTGTGCGCGTCGAGCGTAATTGCTCTAGAATTCGGAACAATGGCTCGTCAGGACGCTTAGTGCGTTGGCGGTTCCAATCTGTTTCGATTTGGCTCAGAGAAGCTGCCAATCCCCCTAATAGCATAGATAGTCGCGCTTTCTCTTCCGGTTGTGGCGAAATTCCCCATTGCAGGGAGCCCAGCATTACGACTCCAAAACAGCGATCGCGATAGCGAATGGGGAAAATCAGCGTTCCCCGAATATTGAAGTTCGCCGCCGCTTTCCGCCACTCTCCAGCTCGCGTTTCTTGGCGCAAGTCCGGTACGCCTATCGGTCTGAGCTGAATGACGACTTGTTCTAGGAGATCCCCTGGATTGAGAAAAATTCGCTGTTTCAAGAAGTTGATGTCCCCAGTGGGTACAATTCCCCCTTTGCCTAAGATGCGATGGTCTAGGCGATCGTAAAATCCGATCCAAATCAGGCTGTAGTCAAACTCAGCCTGGAGATAATTGATAGTTGTGTCAATCAAAACATCGACGTTATCCTCTTCCCGCAGGGTCTGGAGGACACGTCCTAAAGTCACGACTTTTTTGTCTTCAGAATTCGGTTTTTGTTGCTGGCCCATCTGCTTTCACCCCTATTAGGTAATAGGTACAGGGGAAGAAATCGCCTGGGTGGTGGGTACTGGGCTAGAGAAAAGTGGGAGAATAATTACGATCTCCACTGCCCCTAGCACCCATAGCCCCGGAAACCCATAGTCCCTTCCCCTAACTCCTACGCCCTTTCTTCCCCAATCTCTAAACCCTACTACCAAACTTTAAGAGCCTTGGATATTTATCAACTTGGTTTACGTCCTGTTTTGTTTAATGTTCTCAACAGCGATCCGGAATGGTTGCATCAGCAAAGCATTCAATTTTTGAGCTGGTTAGATCGTAATGCCGATCGCTTCCCTGTAAACGGGGTGCGAAACCAACTTCAGCGATCTTTTTGCTTGGCGGATACACGTTTGGAACAAAAACTCCTACCCAGCGAAAAGTCTTCCCCCCAGCTGTTTCCAAATCCGATCGGATTGGCAGCTGGCTTTGATAAGAACGGCGTAGCTTCTGGCATTTGGTCTATTTTTGGTTTTGGCTTTGCTGAATTGGGTACTGTAACTTTACTGGCACAGCCCGGTAACCCCCGTCCCCGCTTGTTTCGATTGCTTGCTGACAAAGCAGCTCTAAACCGTATGGGTTTTAATAACAACGGTGCAGAAGAAATGAGTGGCAGGCTACGCGCCATTTGGCAGGGGCGTCCCCGACCGATGCCAATAGGAATTAATCTAGGTAAATCTAAGGTAACACCCTTATCTGACGCTGCATCTGATTATGTGGAAAGTTTTCGCCTTCTCAAAGAGTGGGGCGATTATTTTGTCGTAAATGTCTCCTCACCGAATACCCCAGGCTTGCGATCTCTCCAAGATGCACCTCTATTGAGCGGGATTTTGTCGGCTTTGCAGCAAGAAAATCAAGGGTATAAACCAATTTTAGTCAAGATTGCGCCCGACTTGGAGTGGGATGCGATCGCCGATGTTTTGGCAGTAGCCTCGACGCATCGGCTGGCAGGTATTATTGCCACCAATACCACAATCAGTCGCGACGGACTCCAAACTGAGGTAATTTCCGAAACGGGTAAGTCTGTGCGGGAAGAAGAGGGTGGCATTAGCGGTGCGCCGCTGAGGGAGCGTTCAACTGAGGTAATTAAGTTTATTTGGCGGGAAACAAAAGGGCAATTGCCAATTATTGGTGTGGGAGGTATTTTTACTGCTGAGGATGCTTGGGCAAAGATTACTGCTGGTGCTTGTTTGATTCAAACTTACACAGGTTGGATTTATGAGGGGCCGTGGATGGTACGGCGGATTTTAGAAGGGTTGTTGAAAAAGTTGGATGAACGGGGTTTGTCTAATATTTCTGAGGCAATTGGTTTGGAGGAGTAGATTTTTTTAACGCAAAGGACGCAAAGGTAAACGCAGAGGTACGCAGAGGATAAGAGTGTTCGCTATCGTTGCCGATCGATCTCGGCAATGGGTAATAATAGAGTGTTTTCGATGTGCGATCGAACTGCATCACTTACTTCACAACTGCTGTTTAGGCAATATACCAGCAATTCATTGGCTTCATAATATTGCTGTAATAATTCTGCCTGTTCTTCGCTGAACTGCCAATCGTGACCAATATCCCGATATACGAGGATCGCATCTCTTAATTTATTAACCCAATCTTGACGGTTAGCTTGCCACCATTTTTGCTTGGTTTCTTTATCAATGTTGACATCAGGTATTTGGTCTTGGAGATCTTGCAAATGTTGCCTTATTTCCGGGTCAAATTTAAACTCATCCGTAGAATTTAAGTCACGCTTGAGCAGATCTTTAAGGCGAGAATTAAACGCCCATTCGGGATGAGCAATAAGTTCTTGAAGAGCATCATCAATTTCAATAGAATTTATAAGGGCGCGAGCATCATCGATAGGGAGGCAATAGCTATTTGGATTGTCTAGGCCAAGTTCATAGGCAAACTCAAAATAGCCTATGCTAGGTCTATCGTCACAGGCATGAGAATCATGAAGGCTAAAATAAAATGCTCTGATAGCCGCTGGTTTATACCTTCTAAGTTGAAATGAATAAATCACTGAATTAGTCTTTTCGCTAACCCAGCGTAGGTATCTCTGTAATTCTTCATCGTCTGCCAATATTTCATCAATTTTTTCCTTCATTAAGAGTAGGATTTCATCTGGATTATCTGTCATTTCAACCAGCAACAAAAATACTTCTTGCCAGCGTGATTCCGTAAGATTAATAAACAGATGTTTTAAAGCCTGGGTATCAAAATGAAAAAATATTTGTCTAGCTGTAAAATATTCTTGGAAAGTTAGATGAGAAAAAGAATAAATCCCTCTTGCACGTTCAACCAATAAGCCATGTTGCGCCTCAATTGATTTTAACACTGCCTTACTATCCCTTTTCAGTATTCTTGATTCAGTTTGAGTATCGGGTAAAATCCGGAGATAATCAGCAATTCGTTGTTGAATTTGGTCTTCTTCAAAAAAGTAATCACCCCTTTCAAAAGTAATGAATGCTACATAGCTAAGTAGTTCTTTTTTGTCTTCTAAAGACAGATGACGGTAAGCCTCATCTCGCTTAATATTTCTCGATTCATCCCATCTCTGGAGTAAAATATCCAATCCTTGCTCATACAACTTAGAGCGCTTAGAAGGAAAATCGCCTTTGTCTTGAAACACCAAGCAAATCAAGTTCAGTAATATTGGTGTTACAGCCAGTTCGCGAATTTGCTGATTTTCTGGTAAGTACAACTTTTCAAGAAACTGAGTTGCTTTTATTAATCCCTCTTTTGTGGAATTTCTAGCAATCGCTACAAACCACTTTTTAGCAAAGTTCTCGATTTGTTCTCGATTAAAGTCTGCTATTTCAACATTGATAAAATGTTCAAATTGGGAATGATAGGTGGCTGTGCGACAACTTATTACGAACTGATTCCGAAAATAGATAGTAGAAAAATCAGAAACTTCTGATAATACTGTATCAAAAGCTTCTTTTTTAACTTCATCTAATCCATCCAGTAAAATCAAAAATCTTCCTTCATACAGCAAAGTTTCCATTTGCCGATCCGAAATCTCGCATATACGCAATTCTTCGCTTATGTAGTTTAATAAGCTGAAATTATTTTTTTTACTGGCATTCCTGGCAAAAGCTTTTAGTTCAAGAAAAATAGGGATGCGTTCTGGTTGAAGTTCCCCTTGATTGCAGCGAATTGCTAAAAACTTCAAAAACGTGCTTTTTCCCGATCCTGGTTTTCCCAATACCATTAGTTTAGAAGATCTTGCTACTGCCTCTAATCCTGGTACTTGTGCTTCAATTATATTACCTAAACCCAACCGCTCGAAATAATCTGTATCTGAATAAAAGCATTGAAAGTCAGAAAGCTCTAATTGTCTGTTTCGAGGTAGCTTTTCTAGTACGTTGACATCAATATAAATGTTGTCTATCCCTACCAACCATTCAACATCTAAGATGCGTAAACGTCCGCACTGTTCTTGAATTTTATCGCGGCGATAAGGATGCGATCGCACCTTTTGTACCAAATCTACATTTTCTACCATTTCCCGACGCCCCACAAAATCAGCATTTTTGGATGTCGTGTGCGGAAAGTCTCCTGATTTGGGTTCAAGGTTACTTATAGGTTGATCGGTTATTTGTTTCCAATCTAAATCTAGCTTTTGGCAAATCTGGACAAAGATTTTGCGATCGACTGACTTACCTGCAAAAAAATTACTCACTGGCTGGCGAGTGATTTGTAACTTTTCTGCCAACTCATCATGAGTCCAAGCTTTGTCAGTCAGAGCTAATTTTGCTTGCTCTATCCCTATTTTAGATGCTTTAAGCGATCGCCCTGTCATAGTACACATATCCAAATCTATACTATTTTATCTGTCTAATCGCAAAATTCCAAATCATACAGAAATCATACGCAATTCACTCATTACGCAGGCTGAACTTTAAAGAGGTAGCTGCGAAGCTGTGGATGTAGCTATTCAACACCCAAAACTTATGCAATCAATCTACATCAATGGAAAGTGCTACTACAAAGGCGACAACGGCATCCTTCTCCCAGCCGTCAGTACGATACTAAAAGCGACACAGCCGCCGGGGTCTATCACTGCTTTATCTAATTGGCGCAAGAAAGTTGGGAACAATGAAGCCAATCGAATTACCACAAACAGCCGTCGCCGAGGAAAAGCTTTACATCGATTGATTAAAGAATACTTAGTACAAGGTAAGTTCGCTCTTGCAGATAGCCAGATTCTGCCGTACTGGTATAGCATTCAATCAATATTGGCACAACTTAGCGATATTGAACTTGTTGAGCAAGTCGTGCCAAACTATAAAGAAAGCTACGCTGGAAAAGTTGATTGTGTTGCCCGTTATAAGGGTATTCCACACGCGATTGAATGGACAAGCGCGGAGGAACCAAAACAATCAATCGATGGGCTCTATGTTAAGCCTTTACAGCTGGTAGCCTATGGTGGCGCAATTAACCGCTGTTATGGTGAAAATTTGTTTGGCTGCAAAATTAAACGGGCTTTGATTGTGGTCGCTCTTCCCAATCAGGATGCTCAAATTATTCATTTTGACCGAGAAGCTTTGATTGAGTACTGGCGCGAATGGCAAAAACGGCTGAAATTTTTCTACCAAGCAGTAGCTTAATCCGAAATTCATTTAATTACAAAGTCTAGAGCGCCAATCCACTAGAATGAATTGACAAAAACAACGAAATCTGTATTGTGTAGGGGCGAAGCAAGAGGGCGACAATCGATCGCCAAAAGCAACAATTTTTATGTCCTCTTGCTTCGCCCTGCCGAGGTTTCTATACAAATACACATCTTATTTCTTTTGTCAACCAGGTTTACTGCACTGGCGCTCTAGGTAGGCTTTGTTTGTGTAGCCCCAGGTTAAAACCTGGGGCGTTCTAGTTTTTACACATTCCCATCAGGGTTACTTCCCAAACTAATCGCGGTTGAGCGTAACTGAGCAAACACCGTTTCGCTTTTTCCAATTTTTCTAAGGGCGATTCGCGAATTTGTCCTTTTAAAAATTGTTTCCAATAACAATGTTGCAAGTAATCAACTAACCACAATTGCGCTTCTGTATCGAGGCTTTTATCGATGTCGCGAGCGAGTTCTAATGCTTGACGAAGTGTTTTGGGAATTTGCTTGACTGCTGTCAATAATTCTGGGGGAATTGCTTGCAATTGCTGCCAAGATGCGATCGCTTCTCCCGGACTTCCTCCCGCTAACTCCAATACCTCTGAATGCTGCAAAATTTCCCCATAATTATTTCGCCGCAGCACTATCTCTACGCCACTTGAGTCGAGGCGATAAAAGGGTATGCGCTGACAGCGGGATACCAGGGTCGGCAATAAAGATTCGATCGCCGGAGCAATTAAAACTATAGTGGCTTGGCCGGGTTCTTCCAGGGTCTTCAGCAAGGCGTTTGCAGCCCCTTCTGCCATCGTTTCTGCTTGTTCGATGATGATGAGCGATCGCGATGCTTCCAGAGGCGGACGGCTCAAAAACTGGGCAATTTCCCGCACCTGTTCCAGCCGAATTTGGGGCGGTGCTTTGCGCTTGACTCCTTTTTCGGCAGCTTCCGCCGCCGACAATCTGACTCCGTTGTGCAGGTATGTCGGCTCGACCCATAATAAATCTGGGTGATTGCTCAGCTGTAGGCGTTTTTGTGTAGTTGATTTTTGATTGGATAAATTACCATAAAACAACTCTTCTGTAAAGCACTTTGCTGCCAAACTGCGACCCACCCCATCAGGGCCAACAAATAGATAACCTGGGGCGATACGATTTTGAGCGATCGCCTGCCCAAGCAACTCTACTGCCTGACTTTGGCCTACGAGCCTTTCAAAAGCATTCATTAAAAAAATCCATCAATTTACCGATTAAGGGTACACTACCTGTATAAATGTATCTGGTCTTGACATTTGGCAATGCCAAACCAAAAATGATGTTTGAGGTTAACTAGCTGCCGAAAAGAATATTCGGCTTGCCCAATGTTACCGACGTGCAATTAACTGAGCCATTTGGTGTAGCCTTAAGTATTGCCGCGCCTAATGCCGAATATTAGGGACGAAAGAAGAAAGCCGAAAGCGAGACAGAAGAAGGATGAGGAGAAGAATTAGAAGAAAAGGAAGTCAGGAAGAATTAATATTGTCCCTCTTTTCTCCTTCCCCCTTCTCCCTCTCTCTGATGGGGCAGTGGCAGCTTTACAGAGCAGCAATAGAAAACAATGCTTCTAGGTATAAGCTTGAAATCAAATCAATGAGGTTCGGGTATTATAAGAGGGTCTTGCAGTCGCAGGCCGGAGGTATGATATGGCTCGCTATACAAGTTCGTACACAGTTTCCCTTCCTCTCGATCGTCTTAAGCAATTGCTGATAGAAGTTCTGAAGAGTTGTTCGTTAGACATCCTTTATGAAACTATTGACTATATAATGGCGCGAGAGAAGCCAGGGCAGGTTGGCTTTGCCAAGTTAGTGACCGTTGAAGTCCTCATCGATCGTTCAACCGCAACCGCAACCCAAACTAAGATGAGTTTGGTAATGAAAAATGAGGAATTGCCCCTGCAAGTTGACAACCACTGCCACCAGATATTCGATCGCGTCAGTGAGGCGATCGTCAGCAATCGCCAATGGCAGATAATTGAAAATGTAGCAGGAGAGCTACCCACCATTTAGTCAGGCAAATCAGTCAGGCAAAGCTGCGATTACTGTGGCTAAGTAGGGGAAATTTTACTGTTGTGAATTTTACTCCTCTGGCTCATCGTCAAACATACTACCGGGGTTAATCAGGGTGATATCAAACTCATCTAGTGGCCCAGATGGGATAGTCTCTCGTTTGAGCTGGTAGTATATAGCTCGCACCTGCGGGCCAAACACAACTTCGTCTTCATTTTTGAGGTCGTGAGCTGGAAGCTTGCGAGAGTTTACGATCAGTCCGTTAGCACTAGCTCTGCCTTTGCCATCGCCATCAACAATGCGATAGTAGTATGTTCCATCTTGTTTGGGCATCTGTAGCAAAGTTGCATGACGACGAGAGACAAACTGGGAGTATAGGCGGATATTACAAGTCGGATCGCGACCGATCGAATATACAGCCTTAGTGAGTATAAACTCCTTGCGCCCTTTATCGTCCTCAACAATGAGTAGATGATTTTGATCCTGTGGTAAAGGCATTGATTGATCTGTCCTGCAATAAATTAATAAAGGCAGCTGCAACCCCGGCGTCACATGACCTTGATAAATTAGGCTCAGCGCTGCCAACCTGAAAACAACGGTGATTTTCGATTTCAAATTTTAAATTTAAAATTAAATTCAATTTCAAATTTAAAACTTGAATTTCAACTAAAATTTTACCGACGCCAAGGCAGACGACGCAGGAGAAGAGAATTAGTAACAACACTGACGGAGCTGAAAGCCATCATTGCGCCGGCAGCAGATGGACTGAGAGCGAAGCCTAAACTAGGCAGCAAGACACCGGCGGCAATGGGAATACCCAAAGTGTTGTAGGCAAGTGCCCAAAATAAATTCTGGCGGATTTTATTAAAAGTGGCACGCGAGAGCTGAATCGATTTAACGATATCCGTTACGGCATCGCGCATCAGGATAATCTGAGCGCTTTCGATCGCAATGTCAGTTGCCGCGTGCAGGGCGATGCCGACATCGGCTTGTGCTAGTGCCGGTGCATCATTTATGCCATCCCCGATCATAGCGACTCGATGACCCTGAGTTTGCAGAGTTGCGATCGCCGATGCTTTACCATCGGGAAGAACTCCTGCCAAAACATCAGAAGTGTCGAGTAAGAGCTCGGAAGCGATCGGTAGTGTACTTTCGAGCCTGTCACCAGTCAGCATCATAACTCTCAATCCCAGACGCCGCAGATCTGCCACTGCTGTTTTAGCATCTGGTCTGAGGGCATCCGCAACCGCGATCGATCCTAAGCTGATGTTGTCAGATGCCACATAAACCACTGTTTTTCCCGCTTGTGCTAATGCCCTAACTTGTGCTTTGAGAGCATCGCTAACAGTAATTCCCGTTGCTTGCAGCCATTCCAATGTGCCCACAAGCACCGTCTGACCTTCTACCACAGCCCGAACTCCGAAACCCGGTTCCGTGTAAAAATCTTGGGCAGGCGGTATGGGTAACCTTTGTTTGCCGGCTTCCTCCACAATAGCTGTGGCGAGGGGATGACAGGTGCCGCTTTCAGCTGCCGCCGCCAGTTGGAGAAGCTTTGCGGCTGAGGTGGAAAGAGGTGGGGAGGCAGAGGATAAATTTTGCTTCTCCAGTTCCCCGTTGACTGCAACCGAGATACAGTCAGTCACAGAGGGATGACCGGTAGTAAGAGTGCCAGTTTTGTCAAACACTACCGCGTCAAGACTCGATACCCGTTCTAAAACATCTCCACCTTTGATTAAAAGTCCCGATTCCGCCCCAACTCCCGTACCGACTAAGATAGCGGTGGGTGTGGCCAGTCCCAAAGAACAGGGACAGGCAACTACCAAGACGGCGATCGCCAGCTTTAAACTTAACATCAGAGGTGACTGATGATGAGCGACCATCGACCCGTGCCCCATGACCGCCGCACCGTGGGCCATCAATGTTGCCCCATGCCCCAAAAGCAGATCCGGCCAAAGGTGAGTACCGATAAAATACCAAAATAGAAATGTTAAAGCCGCAGCCGCCATCACACCGTAGGTGAAATACCCAGCGACAGTATCCGCAAGGTGCTGCACCGGTGCTTTGCGAGTTTGAGCTGCTTCTACTAAGGCGACAATTTGAGCTAAGGTGGTATCTTTGCCAATGCGGGTCGCTCGAATCGCGATCGCGCCTGATTGGTTAAGCGTCCCCGCCTGCACCACATCTCCCACTTGCTTCGGCACCGGCACGGCTTCCCCGGTCAGCATTGACTCATCCACCGTTGTCTTGCCAACGATCGTTTCCCCATCTACGGGTATCTTTTCTCCAGGTAAAACCAGTAAGTATTCTCCCACGCGCACCCGATCGGCTGGAATTTCCACTCCCGTGTTTGCCGTTAGATCCACGTTCGGATCGGCAATTAAGCGTGCCTGGGGTGGCTGGAGGGAAAGCAATGCTGCAAATGCTGCTACTGCCCTTCCTCTGGCGTGTTGTTCCAACGTTCTCCCTAACAGGATAAAGCCCAACAGCATCACCGGTTCGTCAAAAAAGCACTCCCAATCGAGCTGAGGGAATAGTAACGCTATTGTGCTAGCGGTATAAGCCGTTACTGCACCCAATCCCACCAGCGAGTTCATATTGGGCGCTAAGCGCCGCAAACCTTTAAAGCCATCTACTAAGATCGCTCGCCCAGGCCCAATTAAAGTAGCTGTTGCCAGACCCCAATGGAACCAAAATGAGGTAAGGATGGAGGGATGCTGGGCAAACCAAGAGTGTTGACCTAAATGGCCTATTCCGGATAGAACGATGAGGATACCTGCGATCGCCAGCCGCCATATCGAAGATTCGATCTCCTGGCGATGCTTTTGTGCGGGCGAAATTGTTTCTCCTGTTTGAGAATAGCGGGGTTGAGTCGGAAAACCAGCTTCTGTTAATTTTGCGGCTAAAGCACTTGGGTCAACCGCACCGGATTTTACGTCGCAAACTGCCACCTCCGTCACTAAGTTGACGCAGGCTGAAACAACCCCAGGATATTGGATTAGCTGATTTTCTACAGCCTTCACGCACCCGGCACACTTCATTCCTCCTACATCCAGTGTAATCGTCTCCATGTCGGAGGCTGGGGTAGCGTCAGCGCCGCTTGGCCCAGATATCGCTGTCTGGGGAGACAGCCGCTGAGAAGATTTGTCAACTGACTGCAACACTTCCATTCCTAAAGCAATAAGCACCTCTCTCCTTAGAGAGTAGGTCAAGTCTGGCTAAATTGCCTGAGAAAGTTTAACTTTTCTTAAAAGTTGCGCTCCGGTAGCTAGCTATGGGTCGTGGATAGTGGTTTTCCTACTACCTGAAATCGTTTATTTTTAATCCAAAATCTAAAATTAATTCGTTTAGCGATCGTTCCAGTTCAAAAAACTCAAATAGATGAGCGCAAAACCGATTTGCAGCACCAACAGCAACCCATAACCCTTGACGAAAAGGTTGACATCCATACTGGAAAAAACGCTAAATGCTCCGCTACTTAAGGCACCTAGCAATATTACAAACAAAACTTTTTTATACTTAACAGTTGACATTGCTATAAAATATGTTGTTGCTTCAAAACAGTAAATTGCCTAGCGGTGATTTAAAAAAGGCCGCAGATAATTCGCCCGATTTTGATAAATTGTGCAAACGGTGACTATGATATAATAATACCATAAATAAACCTAGCAATTGAATTTTTTGCTCGCCAATTAACTTGGTATAAAAAGCGTTCAAATGTCGTTTTGTTACCAATTCGATTGCTAAATGAATAGTTGCTATACCAAAACTGGCAAACACAATTGGCCCGAAAATATTTTGTTCTATTGCCCGCTGCCAATCTCCTCGAACAATAGCAATAAAAGAGCGAGTCAAACCACAACCCGGACAGGGAATTCCTGTTAAATATTTCAACGGGCAAACTAAGAAAGGCACTTGCTGCCCGTGATTGTAAAACCAGGCTGCTAGCAGCGGTGATGAAAATATCGCCAACCTTACAAAACTCACGCGCCGATCGCGAGCCGAGAGAAGTTGATGGGATAATTCAAACATGAATCATCATTGCCATTGTAATTTTAGCGCCAAGCAGTTCTGAATCGATGGCAAATAATCAAATGGCCGAGTGCCTCAATTTCTAATTAAACTAGACGGTTACCCTGCTTGTCGGGTAGCGAATCTACAACCAAAAGAATAAATTGACACTCCCATGCCTAAAGGCGATGGGATTCTTCATTCATAGACTCGGCTTGCCTTGACAGGATTGCTCCAGCCAAAGTAGAGGCTAAATCTCCTGAAGCGTTCGGATCTTTGATCCAAGTTCCGGTATGCCCTACCGTACTCAAGGCTACTTTTAGAATATTAATCGCGGCATTCCAATCCCTATCTAATACAAATCCACATTTACAAACGTGGGTTCTTGTTGATAGAGACTTTTTAACTATTGCGCCGCAGCAAGAGCATTCCTGAGAAGTATAGGCAGGGGTAACTGCAATAGTTATCTTGCCAAACTTAACTCCTAAATACTCCAACCATTTTCTAAATTGATACCAACCTGCATCATTAATAGATTTGGCGAGACAATGATTCTTGACCAAGTTCTTTATCCTCAAATCTTCGTAGGCAATCAAATCGTTAGATTGAATTACGCAACGCGCCACTCTCTTAGCGTGTTCTTCACGTCGCCTACTTATTTTGAGGTGTACTCGACCTAATCTATTAATGGCTAATCGACGATTGGCAGAGCCTTCACGAGAGCGAGAAACGCGCCTCTGTCTAAACTTTAAGCGCTTCTCGCCCGTTCGATAAAATTTAGGGTTAGGTTCGCTATGCCCGTTGCTATCAGTGTAGAACTCTTTCAACCCAACATCTAAGCCAATGGCTTTACCTGTTGGCTGCGTTTCTACTTTGTTATCTACGCCGATCAGGAATTGAGCATAGTAGCCATCAGCGCGACGTACCAACCTAACTCGTTTTATCTGTTCTATTGGATAGAAGTTTAAGTCCCACGTTCCTTTAAGTTTTAGCTTGCCAATCCCCTTTTTGTCGGTGAAGGTGATTTGTTTCCTGGCCTCAGAAAGTGACCATCCTGAAGTTTTGTATTCAACTGAACGGCAATTCTTCTTAAACTTTGGATAACCTTTCTTTCCCAGAATAGACTTGCGGCAATTGTCGTAAAACCGAGCAATTGAAGAATAAGCCCGTTCCACCGCAACTTGGCAAGCATGGGAGTTTAAAGCTTTAACAAAAGGGTATTCTGCCCTCAATGCCGTGTTGTGACGATACAATTCTTTCTGCCCTATTCCGCGATTGTCCATCCAAAACCGAAGACATTTATTCCGCACGAATTGAGCAGTTCTGATTGCCTCATCAATGGCTTGATATTGAGTTGTTTTCCCTTGCGCTTTAAACTCTAAAACTATCATTTGACGTGGGAAACATCTACGGCAACTAGCTTAACACAATTAAAGCCGTCCTGCAAGGACGGGGCTTGTATCCCATTTTTTTTGGTCAATTAGTGCCCAGATACCACAGCCGCCAAAAGTCAGCAGTTGAACGATCCCGATCGTCACATATCCCACATAAAATCGGTGAATTCCCAAACCGCCTAGAAAGAAACACAGAAGTAGGGCGGTAACTCTAGACTTGGCAGGATTGTCTTGCATATAGATCTCTAAATAAATCTTCCGTTCCGGTATCACTATATCCATTAGGATAGCTTGCATCTATCAAAAGTAGGAAAAATTTACTTTTTTTAATAAGCGGTGACGCCAGATAGTTTTAATAATTGCCAGAATGTGAAACTCTTGTGGAGTGGGCATCGCCGCCGCCTTATTTACACAACTTAGATGCGTCGCCGCTGAGGATCGGAGAGTGTAGGGTGGGTGAAAATGCACCCTACGCTGGGAGTAGCGATCGTGCCTACTCAAGAATGGGCGAATATCAGGTGGAACCGCTACCCAATATAAACAAACTTAACAGAGTGCCGCTATTCCAGAGGCTGTGGAGTAACATGGGAGCGAGAAGATTGCGCGATCGCGTGTACACAACAGCCAACACTATCCCCAAAGTAGTCAGGGGCAGCACTTCTGAAAGACTGAGATGTGCGACGGCAAACAGTAAACTACTCGCGATCGTCGCTCCCCAAACTGGGATATAACGAGTTAAAGATGGCAGGAGAAATCCCCGGAATAGGAATTCCTCAAACAGCGGTGCGGCAATAGCTGCGGTAAAAAAGAATAT
This sequence comes from Aerosakkonema sp. BLCC-F183, assembly GCF_041929145.1. Classification (NCBI taxonomy): domain Bacteria; kingdom Bacillati; phylum Cyanobacteriota; class Cyanophyceae; order Aerosakkonematales; family Aerosakkonemataceae; genus Aerosakkonema; species Aerosakkonema sp. BLCC-F183. The sequence goes on from NZ_JBHFNU010000122.1 coordinate 28,620, forward strand.
CGCGAGTGCCACACCATCTTTACTCTCTAGGGCTAGCGACAAAAGTGGGTTACTTCCCCCCTCTCCTTTCCAAATTTCTTGGTTAATCAGCGACACTACAATTACCAAAGGCAGCGCCACAAAATAACCGCCCAGTCCCCATAAAAACCACTTACCGAACAGATCAAATCGAAACCATCCTTCCGGCAAAGGTAAAAATGATTTCACAGAAAAATACAACACCAATACTCCACCCAATGCAACCAACATATAAGTTGTGAAAACGTAAATTGCTTTTGACCGGACATCAAAAGCGGCGGGTGTGAGGTTGAGCAGTTTAAAAGCTAAAGGAATGAATACAACAGATATCAGCAATTGCATTCCAAAAAAGCCCACAATGAAAACTTGCCAAATTGTTTCCGCATCCCAAGGTGTTGACCAAGAAACATTTTCATTTTGAGCTAAAAGGGAATTCTCTTTGCGGATCGAACGCTGTGCTAGCAAGAAGATCAGCAATCCCACTCCTATCAAAAATCCTAACGTGGGCAGAGCAGCTACGATCGCTAATTTTACTACTGCTTGCTGTGCTATTTCCTGTTCTGCTGCTTGCAGTTTAGCCAGGATTGCCGATCGTTGCTGCAAATTGTAAAGTTGACTTAATCCCTGATAGCGGAACCATCCGTCTAAAGATTTTTGGATAGTTTGCTCGGCGTCTGGTAAAATCTGAGGTGGATTGCTCCACAAACCCATTAAGACTGTAGCGATTTTTGCTTCTGCTGTTTCACCGATTTTAGGGCTAGAGCGATCGCTCACCGACTGCCAAGTTTTCAGCGCCGCTTCAACTTCTCCTTGACGAGCCTGTAAAATCCCTATATCCAGGTCTAACTCGTTAATTAAACTTTCTAGCCCATCGATAGACTCCCGCAAGGGTTGTTGACTGGGGTAATCAGATCTGTCAGGATTGGCAGTAACCGTCAGCGGTGGTTCGGAAGCAGACAACGGTGTAGCTTCCAGGTTTTGATACTGTTTGAGTTGGGCTATAGCTTTTTCTAGATTGGTTTGCGCTTCCTTCCGCGCCTCCATATACTGCTTTTGGGCAGTTTTGACAGGTTGAGCCCCGATCAGCGCTTCGCGAGCGGATTTGCTGCTAGAATCGGAACCGATTTCGCCCTGCCACTCACCAGCGTCCAGCAGCAAATTAGTTTGGTACAGTTCCAAACGGCTTTGAATTTGGGGCTCACTTCGACTTTCCAGCAAAGAAGGAACAAAAAAGAGTATTACTAAAAGCGTCAGCAAAGCTAATATGAACTGCCTAATTTTCATGTCATTCTCCGCACTACCCCTATTTATTGAAGCGCATTCGGGGTGAGATAAGCTTGCATCAAAAGTCAAAAGTCAAAAGAAAGGGCTAGGGATTAGGGGCTAGGGACTAGGGAAGAGGGAAGAGGGAAGAGGGAAGAGGGCAGAAAATTTCAGATTTTAGATTTAAAAGGGAAGATTTTGATAAATCTGAAATCTGAAATTTGAAATCTCCCACTCCCCCGCTCCCCCACGACCCACTCCCCCGCTTCCCCGCTCCCCCGCTCCCCTATTCTCTCTTCCCTAGCAGTCGCAAACATTTTTCAAGGTTTTGCTAAACTCTATGATAAAGTCGTCTTTTTCAAGACTAAGTTGTAAATATGAGCAAAGCATATCGTAAGCAATCCCTTCACCGCAAGCTCAAAAGAGACGGTCGGCAAGATTTAGCAGATATCGATAATGCTAATGAAGCGGAGAATTTTACTGACGATTTTGATGATTTTGACGATTTTATAGAAATAGAAGAAGATATGCAAAATAATTCCCAAACAAAAGCGGCTAGAGAGCGTAAGGCATCTCTATTGAAAACTATTCAAGGAATTAGCGACAATATCAGTAAAGTAAGTTCCCAGATTGGCGGTGATGTAGCTGGGGAAATGGGAAAAATCGGCCAAAAAGTGGTGCGATCGGCTCAAGAAATTCGTCAAGAAGCTAGCAAGTCGGCGACAGAACTCGGTCAGGGAATGGCAAAGCGCACCAAAGAAGTAGCGCAGTCGGCTGTAGAACTCAGCCAAGGAGTTGCTAAATCGGCTACAGAACTAGGTGAAGAAGTTACGAAATCAGCTAAAGAAAAAGGAAAAGCCGTACAGCAGGAGGCTCGCCAATTTATAAGCAAAAATATCGAAAAAAGTCAAGATAATGTTGGCAAGAAACTCGAAGAAAATCAAGCTGCGAAGGAAGCTTCTGTACGAGCGTACATTAAGCAGATAAACTTGTCTGAGATTGAAGATGCTGTGAACGCTATGTGGGATAAATTTCCCAGTAGTAAGCCAGAAGAAATTTCGCAACGTTTACTTCGCAAACAAATTCTGCGCGTCAGTAAAACTTCGGCTGTCTTCAGTGTTGTGCCGCCAAAAATGGCAGATTCGATCGGAGTTAATTATGTTTCCGTTGCGCTAATGCAAGCCGAAATAATTTTTAAGATTGCCGCCGCTTATGATTTTGATATATGGCTTCCGCAACGTAAACCAGAAGCTTTTGCAATTATCGATCGCGTGCTGCGGGCTAGTAGACAAGCAATGATAACATTAAGCGTATCGCAAATGATCCCGGTTGCTGGAGGGGTTGTTAATGTAGGTACTGACGCTTACTTAATTTATCGAATCGGAGATACTGCTAAAGAGTTTTACGAATCATTGACTGAAGAAGTAACTCCAGGGGAAATGCTCAAAGCCTTCATTGCAGAAACTGAAAGCCGATATACACAGCGTTTGTGGTAGAGTGCAAACAGTTTATGTGTGCATAATTTGGATAATATTTTCTCCGGTTGCATCGGTAATATATGAGTAATGTCAAACATTATCTGTGGAGAAGGGTGGTTAAATTTTGGCTATTCCGCTTTTATGGTGATCGTAAAAATTTATCTTATCGTAGGGTGGATTAGGCACGAGAGCTTAGAAGAGGATGTCGGTAAACAAGACAATCTCATTTTCTCAACGGGATTGTCTTAAGAAATCTTAAACTAACTTGCGGATAACAGGCTTGAGATTTCTATCTAATGTTGTATTCCCTATGCCCGATGCGGTTGATAAGCCAATCGTATTATGGTTATAAGTTAAGAGTATTCAATGGTAGCACTTTGAGGCAGACTTTCCAGTCTGCCTTTGTACCATTTATTTTATTGATGCCACATTTGAATTGCTGAAAGTATGTACTGGTATAACTTTCAGCAGGTAAAATTCTTGCATCCACAATGGTATTAGCTGCTTCTGTTGCCTGCTCTACCTCTGGGAATTAAATGCAACAAACTTATTACTGCGACTTCCTGCAAAAACTTAGGAGTGTAAGAGCTGTGCTATGAAATCATTTCCTCCAAACACCTCATATATTGCCGATCGACCGAATATATCTCGCATCATTTTAATTGCTTCTGCTGCTGCGCTGGGTGGTTTTTTATTCGGTTTTGATACTGCCGTGATTAACGGTGCTGTCGCCGCACTGCAAAAAACGTTCAGCGCTAGCAGTACGATGATCGGTCTGGCAGTTTCCTCTGCGTTGCTGGGGTCTGCGCTGGGAGCTTTTATCGCCGGCCCGATCGCCGATCGACAAGGGCGCATTAAAGCTATGATCATTGCTGCGGTGATGTTCACCCTGAGCGCGATTGGTTCTGGTATACCGTTTGGGATTTGGGACTTCATCTTTTGGCGTGCTTTGGGTGGAGTGGGAGTCGGGATCGCCAGCGTGATTGCGCCTGCTTACATTGCAGAGGTTGCTCCCGCTAACTTACGCGGAAGACTCGGCTCTCTGCAACAATTAGCGATCGTTGTTGGTATTTTTGCTGCTCTACTATGTGACTACTTTATTGCTTTGGGAGCAGGAGGATCGGCAGAGGGAGAATTTTTGTTTGGATTCACAGCTTGGCGCTGGATGTTTTGGTCGGAAGTTCCGCCAGCAATTCTGTACGGAGTAGCAGCTTTGATGATACCCGAATCACCTCGGTATTTAGTGGCTCAAGGTCGAGAACGAGAAGCAGCTAAGGTTCTCGCTAAGGTTTTGGGGGGTAATGTTGATGCAAAAGTTGAAGAAATCCGCCAAACGGTTAATCGGGAACACAAACCTAAATTTTCTGATATTCTCAGCAGACGGGGTGGACTGCTGCCGATCGTCTGGATAGGAATGGGTCTATCTATTCTCCAGCAATTCGTTGGCATTAACGTTATCTTCTACTACAGCAGTATTTTGTGGCGAGCGGTGGGATTTTCCGAAAGAGATTCGCTCTTGATTACAGTCATCACAGGTGTTGTCAATATTGTGACAACTTTTATTGCCATCTCTACTGTAGACAAATTCGGTCGCAAACCTCTGCTTCTGTTGGGTTCGATCGGCATGACCGTCACTCTAGGAATGCTAGCGCTGATGTTTGGCAATGCTGCGATCGATCCGGCTACCGGCAACCCCACGCTAACAGGTTCTTCTGGAATCATTGCGCTTTTAGCAGCCAATCTCTACGTAGTTTTCTTCGGTTGTTCTTGGGGACCGATCGTCTGGGTGTTGTTGGGAGAAATCTTTAATAACCAGATTCGAGCCACTGCGCTTTCTCTCGCTGCTTCCATACAGTGGATTGCTAATTTTATCGTCTCCACTACATTTCCTCCCCTACTCCAATTCTTCGGGTTAGGTGCTGCTTACGGTTTGTATACGATATCGGCAGCGATTTCTATCTTTTTCGTCGTCTTCTTTATTAGGGAAACGAAAGGCAAGGAATTAGAGGAGATGTAGATCCTACAAACTTATCTAATCGTAGGGTGGGTTAGGCGCGGGCGATAACTTCAGCACTTTCAACCAATGATTAAATTACCGTGCCGTAACCCACCGAGCGATCGACAAAATGTTCATTATGAATTATACGAGTTAAATGTCACTGTTAAGTTTGATTTGTTTGGTTTAAAATAGCGGGGTCTTTTATGTTTATGGTGGAAAATGTTTGTTTATGTTACAGATATGTGGGATGGATGGTGGGTGACGGCACGGTAACTTAATTATTGCTTGAAAGTGAAGATGTCTGTTATTCAAACTCCCCCTCCGCGCAGACGGGACGGGGTTTTTGGGTGACATCGCCGCCGAGTACCTCAGAAAGGTTAAAATCTTCCTGATCCTTCTTCACCATCCCACCCCTACCTTTGCGGAGGATAAAACCCTGACTACCCGCGTAATCCTTGTCCGCCACGGGCAAAGCACCTATAATCAACAGCAGCGCATCCAAGGCCGTATCGATGAATCGGTATTGACGGAAACTGGGCGTGCTACCGCTCGTCAGATTGCCCCCGCTCTTACGGGCCTTACCTTTGATGCTATTTACAGCAGTCCCCTGCAAAGAGCAAAAGAAACGGCAGAAATCGTACAATCCTATTTGCCAAATCCTCCCAAGTTGCAGGTAGCAGATAAATTGATGGAAATCGATCTGCCTTTGTGGGAACGCCTGCACAAAGATGAGGTAAAGGAAAAGTTTTCCGAAGATTATCGCTGCTGGAAGGAACGACCCCACGAACTGCGAATGCTGGTATCAACAGCAGCAGGAACTAGAGAACATTTTCCTGTTTTAGCTTTATACGAACAAGCTAAGCAGTTTTGGCAGGAAGTTTTGCCTCGCCATGCTGGAAAAACTATTCTCATCGTAGCTCATAACGGTATTAATCGTGCTTTAATTAGCACCGCACTCGGTATTCCACCGTCTCGCTATCACTCCATCCAGCAGTCTAACTGCGGTATAAATGTTTTAAATTTTCCTGACTCTCACTCTTTCCCCCCTGTAGACGGTGGGGATGCAAGGGGTGGTGAATCTGTTCAGATGGAATCGATGAATTTAATCGACCATCTGGGAGATCCGCTGCCGAAACCTCGTCCCGGTCATCAGGGCCCGCGTCTGCTGTTAGTGCGTCATGGCGAAACTGAGTGGAATCGTCAGAAGAAGTTTCAGGGGCAAATTGATGTGCCGCTCAACGATAATGGGAGAAAACAATCTTCTGCGGCGGCGGAATTTCTCAAGAATGTGCAAATAGACAATGCTGTGAGCAGTCCGATGTTGCGTCCCCAGGAAACGGCAGAGATTATTTTACAATATCATCCCCATGCAGAATTGGAATTGCTTGTCGATTTGAGCGAAATCGGTCACGGACTTTGGGAAGGAAAATTTGAGACAGAAATCGAACAGGAGTTTCCAGGTCTGCTAAAACAGTGGCAGGAAACGCCTGAAACAGTGCAAATGCCAGGAGGGGAAAACTTGCAGCAGGTTTGGGAAAGAGCGATCGCAGCTTGGCAGTCGATCGTACTTAAATATAGCAAAGAGTCTAAAACAATTTTAGTAGTAGCTCACGATGCTATTAACAAAGCTATTCTCTGCCATTTATTCGATTTGGGGCCGGAAAATTTCTGGAATTTTAAACAAGGTAACTGCGCTGTGAGTGTGATTGACTATCCGCAAGGTGCAGACGGTTATGCTGTGCTGCAAAGCATGAATATCACTACTCACTTGGGTGGAGGTGTCCTCGACAAAACCGCAGCAGGAGCATTGTAAATCTGCCATTGGTCATTAGTTAGTTTTCGTTTGTTCTTTTGACCAATTCAAAGCCAATTTTAGATTTTAGATTTTGGATTTTGGATTAAAAAACAAATTTTTGGCTTCAGACATGGAGAAAATCTAAATAGAGAAAATCTAAAATCTAAAATCCAAAATCCAAAATTGTTTGACCGATCGCCAATGACCAATAGCGAATTGCTGCAACAAGTACGAGTAATAGATCCAGTCTCCGGAACTGACCAAATTGCCGATGTTTTGATTGCCAACGGTACGATCGAGGCTGTGGAAGAAAACATCTCTAAGTTACCATCCAAAACATCGGTGCGCGATTGTCGGGGACTGGTTTTAGGCCCTGGATTGGTGGATTTATACAGTCATTCAGGAGAACCCGGTTTTGAAGAACGAGAAACTCTCGCATCTCTGATCCAAGCAGCTCGATCGGGCGGCTTTACCCGCGTCGCTATTCTACCAAATACGACACCGCCGCTGGATAATCCCGCAGGTTTAGCACGTTTGCAGAGGTCAGCAGGCGATATCACCGACAAGTTATCACTTCCTCCCCCACTCTACTTCTGGGGTGCGATTACTTTGGGGGTGCAGGGACACCAAATGACGGAATTGGCAGAGTTGGCTGATTCTGGAATTGTCGGTTTTACCGACGGTCAACCCCTGCAAAATTTGGCTTTGGTGCGCCGTTTGTTAGAATACCTCAAAACTCTGGGCAAGCCGATCGCTCTTTGGCCGGAATACCGCGATTTGGCGGGGAACGGGGTGATGCGGGAAGGCATAAATTCGATTCGCTTAGGCTTACCGGGAAATCCCTCTATCTCTGAAACCGCCGCCCTCGCCGCTTTGCTGGAAGTCGTGGAAGCTGTTGGTACTCCCGTTCATATCATGCGCGTTTCCACTGGGCGCAGCGTGCAGTTGATTTGGGAAGCAAAGGTGCGCGGTTTACCGATTACGGCCAGCACTACTTGGCTGCACCTTTTGCTTGACACAGAAGCTGTTAGCAGTTATAATACATCACTGCGATTGTCACCGCCTTTGGGTAGTCCAGCCGATCGCGCTGCGTTGACGCGGGGAGTGCAGCAGGGAATTATCGATGCGATCGCGATCGACCACACACCCTACAGTTACGAAGAGAAAACGGTGGCTTTTGGAGAAGCGCCCCCAGGTGCGATCGGTTTAGAATTGGCTTTGCCTCTGCTTTGGCAAAATTTGGTAGAAACTGGCGAATGGTCTGCTTTGGAGTTGTGGCGAGTTTTGAGTACTCAGCCAGCTGTTTGTCTCAATCAAATGCCAGCTGCGATCGCTCCCGGTCAGCCAGCTGAGGTAATTCTATTCGATCCCCAGTTAACCTGGAAAGTGGAAAAGCAAAATCTTAAGTCTCTCTCCCACAACACGCCTTGGCTGGGTCAAGAGTTGACTGGTCGAGTCATTGTAGGGCTAGGGGCTAGGGGCTAGGGGCTAGGAGCTAGGGGCTAGGGAAGAGGGAAGAGGGGCTAGGGGCTAGGGGCTAGGGAAGAGGGAAGAGGGAAGAGGAAAAATATTAATTCTTCCGCTCCCCCACTCCCCCACTCCCCCACTCCCCCACTCCTATTTCCCAGCAGCAGGATAAAGTGGTTCTGGGTCTAATTCTCCTAAGCGATTGAGGGGCCAGAAGCGAACTACAGCCCTACCGATGATGCGATCGCGAGGCACAAAACCCCAGTAGTGGCTATCGTAGCTATTATTGCGGTTATCTCCCAAAACCAGGTAGGAGTCGGTTGGCACCGTCACTGGGCCGTACTGGTAGTCTGGCGCATCTTCAATATATTTTTCCTGTAGGGGTTTATTATTGATGTAAACTCTTCCCCCCTTAACAGCCACCTTTTCACCCGGTAGACCGATCACCCGCTTGATGAAAGCATCTTTGAAATTTTGTTGTTTGAGCGTGTCTGTGGGTGAAAATACCACAATATCTCCCCGCTGCGGAGTTTGGAAGTGGTAACTTAACTTATCGACTATTAAGCGATCGTTGATTTGTAGGGTTGGCAGCATTGACCCAGAGGGAATGTAGCGAGCTTCCGCGACGAAAGTCCGAATCCCCAAAGCCAATATGACGCTTAAGCCAATGGTTTTGACTCCTTCCAACAAAGGATTTTCGGATGTTGATTGCGGATTTTTATCAGAAGCTTGATCCTGCACGCGAGTCATAGGCATTTAATCACTGGATATAATATAGATTACCAAATTAGTCAAGTGGTGGAGGAGAAAAGGTTAAACTGTATTCCAACAATCTGCTTTGGCATAATTAGCAAAGATGCCTCTCCCGACTTCTTCGATCAAATTTAACAAGCCCAGAATTGTTTGGTTGGAGAGCAATAAGGCTTTCCCCATACATTATATGTTTATCCCTATTTTCAGAGCGGCAATCGGGATCGATAATTGTACTGAAACTCCCCCTTACTTTGTTTACCATGTCTTCCCATCCATCCTTATTTATCCGTCGTGCCAGAATTCTCTTACCGAGTGGTGAATTTATGGTAGGAGATGTAAAAATTTGTGGCGACGAAATAGTCGAGGTTGCATCCACAATTCTAGATACTGCCAAAGAAACGGGGGATAAGGAAATCGACGCCGAGGGTTTGACCTTGTTACCTGGGGTAATTGACCCCCAAGTACACTTTCGGGAACCGGGACTGGAACATAAGGAAGATTTGTTTACTGCCAGTTGCGCCTGCGCTAAAGGCGGGGTGACAGGGTTCTTGGAAATGCCCAATACTCGTCCTCTAACGACAACGCAAGCGAATCTGGATGATAAGTTACGACGGGCAGCTCAGAAGTGCCTAGTCAATTATGGCTTTTTTATCGGCGCAACGGCAGACAACTTGCCGGATTTGCTGGAGGCTAACCCGACTCCGGGTATTAAAATTTTTATGGGATCGATGCACGGCGCGTTGTTGGTCGATCGCGAAGAGTGGCTGGAAGCTATATTTGCTAAAGGGGAACGACTGATTGCGGTTCACGCGGAAGACCAAGACCGAATTAATCAACGACGCCAGGAATTTGCCGGTATTACCGATCCGGCTATTCATTCCCAAATTCAAGATAATCAAGCTGCTCTCAATGCTACTCAGTTGGCGCTGCGTTTGTCTAAAAAATATCAGCGACGCTTACATATTTTACATATGTCAACTGGGGAGGAAGCAGAATTGTTACGTCAGGATAAACCTAGTTGGGTAACTGCTGAGGTAACGCCGCAACATTTAGTTCTGAATACGGATGCCTATGCAAAAATAGGCACATTAGCGCAGATGAATCCACCTTTGCGATCGCACCGCGATAACGAAGTTCTTTGGCAAGCGCTACTCGATGGTGTTATCGATTTTATCGCTACAGACCACGCGCCGCACACTTTAGAAGAAAAAGCTCAAGGTTATCCGAATACTCCTTCTGGAATGCCTGGTGTGGAAACTTCTTTGCCGATTATGCTAACTCAAGCGATGCAGGGAAGGTGTACTGTTGCACAAGTTTCTCACTGGATGTCTACCGCTGTGGCGAAGTGGTATAAGATTCCTAAAAAAGGTGCGATCGCTCCCGGTTACGATGCCGATTTGGTATTAGTAGATTTGGATAATTATCGTCCTGTTTTGCGTGAAGAATTATTAACTAAATGTGGTTGGAGTCCCTTCGAGGGATGGAATTTGACCGGATGGCCAGTTTTTACTATTGTCGGCGGTCAAGTTGTTTATGAAAAAGGTAAGCTGTACACCGATGTGCGCGGGAAAGCTTTGACATTTGGCTGGGGGGGAGACAACAATCGGTCAACCCCTTACTGCGTGCGGGGTTGACCGATTGTTGTCAAAAAAAAATAGGTCTGCTATTCTCAAGTAGACCTAACTAATGAAAAAAATGAATTTAATACCTTCATTTTACACCCAA
>NZ_JBHFNU010000123.1:0-13727 GCF_041929145.1 Aerosakkonema sp. BLCC-F183
TACAACGCTCTCTTGGTTATGAGTGAGTTCTTATTGGTGAGATATGTTTTGGCATTCCTTGTCCAATTGGAAGCATATATCTGCCGCACTCAGTTAGAAGCATAAGGTTGCCGTTGCGGCAATCTTATGCTTCCAATGACAACAAGGGTTTGAATTGCTACTTTGCGGCTGGTGTCAGCTTCGCTATTTCTGGGCCAAATTTAATTATCTCGATCGCTGTCTCTCGACTTTGAAGACACGATACCCATAGGGCAACCTTACGCCAAGAGTCGGGTACAATATTCTATAGCATTGTCATAATAACCGCGAGTTGAAGTTTCAATGCACCGCAGGTCAAGTTTTCTGGCCAACTCGAGAATTTTTTATCGTAAATTTAAGTACGTTTAATGAGTATGTCAGTACAAGCCGCTCTAGAGTTTATTCAAGCTGTTAGGCAAGACGAAAATCTAAAATATAAGATTAGGATGCTGATGCCTGAGGTGAATATAGAAAACCTCGTACAGGTTGGCATGGAGGCTGGGTTTGAATATACTCCAGAAGAACTAAATATTGCCTACAGGCATGATTGGACGATGCGATCGCTTCGCTACGGTATTACAACAGGCAACGTTTCCTAACTGTGGATAAAGCGACTAGGACGGTAGCTGTAGTAAAAAGTCTACGATCGTCTGGGATCGCACTACTGGGATGATTGTCTGGATCTATGATATCGGCAGAAGCTGGTAAGCGCAACAAAGCCGAGGCAGGCCAAGAGCCATCAGGTTTTTGGTTTTCTAGCAACCAGTTAACTGCTCCGTGTAACTCAGCGATCGTCTGCTGTCGTTCTTCAGCTAAAGCCAGAATTCGCACGCACCAGGCAGTAGCAAAAGCGGAATTATCACCATACTGAAGAGAATACACGGCCCCACTCGAATTAATTCTACGACGCGCCCACTCAATGGCTAGTTGTACCTGCCGATCATTGTGGTAATAGCTATCTTTTGCTAAAGATTCAGCAGCTAAAGCTGTTGCGTATTCATAGTCATACCACCAATAAGCTTTCCAACTGCCATTATCATCCTGAGTATCCCTCAGAAAGCGCCGGGAAGCTTCTCCTATCTCTTCTAAACTAGCTACAGCAGCAGTTACGCAGGCGTGAACGCCACACCAACCTTTGACGGGGGCTGAACCCGTATAGGCGCGAGGAGCAAGTTGTTCCAAATAGGTAGCTATGCCTCCTGTTGCTGAAAAATGCTTTGCTATAAATTCAGAAGCTTCTCTTGCCTTATGGGATTTGCTCTCGCCCAAACTGCTAGCCAGCCGTAGCGCCCAAGCTGTGCTATCTGCGTCCGGTGTGACGAAGCCGTTATATCCCCATCCCGGAGAGGACTGGCGACGGTTAATCAGTAACAACCACGCTTGTTGTGCTGCTAGTTTCGCTTGTCGATCGGGAAGTGCTGCTAGAGCATCTCCTACATAAGCTGTAACCCATTCATCACTTCTCCTGACCTCACCTTCAATGCCAATATATAAGTGAAAGTCCCGCCACCAGCCTTTCTGATTGCGGGAACATAAGAGAAACTGGGTCGCGGCTACTATGGCGCTATCCAATCGATTTCTGTCTAATGGGGTGGAATCATCAACTTTTTGGCAAGCGAGGGAATTTTGAGCTTGGTGACTACCAACAGTTGTATTTTTTCCTAACCATTGATGTATAAATCCTAAATATGCTTTAGCCTCCAAGGGGCATTGTGGTTTACAAGTGAGTTTGACGTGGCTGAGTCCTCGTTGTAGCGCACTTAGACTTTCTTGAGATTGCAACATAGACTCAGCAATTAGAACATCAGGCCAGGGTTGGGGAGTAGAAATAGGAGTTACATATCCCGGCCAACTAAGTAGCCATTTCCGTTTTTCAGCTGTACATAATCCCAGACTTACTAAATTATCCAATAGAGTAAACCATAGAGGTTCTAGTTCATTTTGCAGTCTAAATGAACATTCTAAACCAACTTGAGAATGGATCGCAGCGCCAACATCTAAACATACTCTCACATCGTCAACAATCTCTAAAAACTGCATCACCAAAGTCTCAATTTCGTTGGTTGACTCTGGATAATCAATTTCTTGTAGATAGGTAGCCACCTGATTGGGAGGTAAGTTACTGACATTTAGACGCAATACTTCTGCCTGACGGGATAACATTACACCAATATGGCTAATGTTAGCAGGTTTAACACAAGCTTTAAAACAACGGTACAAGTTATGGTTTAGATCGTCTGATATTGACAGATTCCAGAGTAATTCTAAGGCAGTTTTAGTGACGGTAAAAGCTTCTTCTATATCAGTTAAATTAGGATTTAAACTAATAAAAATAGAAGGGATAAAATCTTGAGTATCTGATTCTTTAAGATCGAATTCTAACCAAATTTCAGTGATGCCATTATGAATACAAGAACTAGGGTTACTCCATAATTCGCACAACTGGCAAATATAGTTCCATGGGGGTTGTTTAAATCTTGAATCAAATTCAGCCATTGCAGCAATATGCTTGGCTAAAATTTCTGGTTCATTATTTTTGGAAGAAATACCTTGCTGTAGATCGACTTGCTTATTTTTGTTTTCTAAACGGATTTCAAATCCAGATCTGGGGATAGGAGCTAACAAGCTTGCTAGTTTTTGGATGCGATCTAATACTGATGGTGTAGCGATCTCAGAGGGAAGATCGGTAACAATAATTTGTAGATAATCAGCTAAACTTGGTTGGTTCATTTTCTAGCAAAAAAATAGTAGCCTTAGCATCTTCAATAATAGCTTGGCTAATCTGAGGCAACATAGATAAATTATCTGGTCTATAAACTTTTTTCAAAGGCACTTTAGCTGCCAATCTACCCAATAACTCAAATTCAATTCTCTTATCTTCTTCCTCTAACATCCAGCTTGCATAAGTATTTCTCACTAAGTTGAAAAGACCAGTTATGGGTGGAGTTGCCTGAATCTCTACCGTTGTTCGATTTGCACAGCGTTCTTCTAATATATAAATAGCTGCCAAAGGAACTGGACTTTCAGGAACTAATTTTTCATTCTTGAGTAGGCATAGTTCCTTCTTGGTTGGCCAAATATCCGGGTTTGATGTAATTAACTGTAAGCATTCGGAGGAACCATATAATTGAGTAGCTGCGTCTTCGTTTAAACGTATAGCTTGATAACCAGGCTGAACCAAAAATTGTTGTTTTTGCTCCACTAGCGCGGCTACATCCTCGGCAAAAAGTTGCCCACCACATTGTAATAATGCCGCCGTTGTAGTTGACTTACCTGCGCCTTCAGCACCAAGTAAGGCAATTGCCATGTTTTTAATAATAACCACGGAAGCGTGTAAGCATGTAATGCTACGTATTCGCAAAACACATCCGAGAACAACCCCAAATAAAAGTGAAAGTACACCTCTTAAATTTGCTTCTTTCCCTACAGCGATCCAAATTTGATCGCCACTGGGGTTGATTACAAATTCAGCATAGGCGAATTCGTTCAAGATATATTGTAAAAGCAAATATATTCCTTTTTCATGAGTTGCGATCGGAACACCCGGATGCTTGGGACTAATTTGCCAAGCAGAACGGGAAATAGGCATTGAGCTTTCTTCCAATGTTCTAGATAGATGAATCGAAACATCCCAAACATCCACTGATGGGCTTATTTCTAGCACATTCATCAGAGACTGATTACTACGCAGGGTTAAACCATAGACTTTATAAAAGTAATATTTAATATGCTCAAGAGAACTCATTTGGAATACTTGTAATTTAAAGGATTTTTTGGATTGGCTATCAAGGTAAAGCGGGACAACTGCAGTATACAAGCAGGTTGAAAGTGGTGGGTTTGTGCCCGAAGTTGTGACCGTAGGTGTACAACCCCCACCACCACTTACGCTAGATAGGGCAAGCGTCAAATCTTTTACGGTACATAAGTACTACCACCACCACCACCACCAATACTAGAGCCAAGCGTCAAATCTTTTACCATGCCATGCTTGTGTAACTTAGGTGGTTCGTATTCTTGTTTTAAATGCCTAATCTCTTCGGACATAATTTTCTATTGACTTGATTAAGGTATTTACATTTTTACTTTATCATCATTATCAATTCTAGTCAACCAGTATGCTAATGATAAATTTATCAGGCTCTCCCGTACTTGAGGTGATAATAAAATCTAATAGATGGTTGACAAAGCCTGTAGGATAATGGCTTTAGCTTGGTCATAGATACAAAAACTAACTTATTAGCTTCAAAGCCTTGAACTTCCCACTGCTGAAGCTAAAAGACAAACTGATTAGCAAAATTTATCACCCTAAGTACGTGAGAGCCGATGGAGTTTTTGGTGTCGGCGACTCTATTAACGATAGCAACTGCGAAATGTCAACATAGTCTGATTGACTTGATGCTGTTACCAAATCCTTAATCCGCGCAGAGATCTGTTAGTTGTTTGAAAGAGTTGCGAGTTCATAAAAGTGGCAAATAATACCGCTCATTGGTTCTCCTGGCTAGAAGCTATACTCAGCAAACCCTCTTGCACCAATTCATCTATTAACTTTGCCACATCCTGACGCAGGGTTGACTCTTCTACTGCAAAGATTTGTAACAATTGCTGAGTAGCTGTTTCTATATCCCCTTTTTCGGCGAGGAATTGCCACATCCGGCTACCCACTTTATTCAAGCTGTAGTAAGTTTCGTTTTCCATATTCAGTAAAACTACTTCACCCCCTAACTCTTGTGCAAGGACGTTAGAGGGAATGACGACTTGGAGCAAAGAAGAGGCTGTCATTTGAGTTGTTCGTGGGTTATATATCTAGATATAGCTTATCACCACCCCTAGCCGCTTATCAGCAACTTCCACAAAAAAAAATATTTCTTCTAGCTGAATATCCTCTTAAATACTTTCAATGCTTGTTTTCCTGCTAACCGAATTGGACGCATCAGATAGTAAATGAAAGCGGGAAATTTAGCCAAAGGTAGCAGTAGCCAGTCAGTAGTAGTCGGCGTTACCGTTATAAGCAGAAAGTATTTTAATTTGTCAGCTAAGTTTTCTTTGGCGCGGAGATGGAAGAGGGTAACATTGCCATGTTTAGATGATTCATTAGTATTACAGAAAAGGCAATCGCATACCTGAGTTGCCAATATTTCTACTTCCGGGTCAGCTTTTATTTTTTGGTAAACCGAATCTGGTAAAGTAGTCCCCAGGAGATTTTTAGCAAGGAAAAGACCAAGATATAGCATTCGCTGACCTCCCAGAATTTTAGCCCGCTGCATTAATTTTGTCCAATCTAATGGCGGATAGCTGCGGATTAGTTCCGCTACATCGCAGATTCTCGCTAATTGTCTCCAGCAGTCTTTAGTCCCATGTCCGCAAATCATCAACAAGGCATTTTCTGGCGAAAGATTGGGGACACTCTTACTAGCAATGGAGACTTGTTCGAGATTCTCCCACAATTCCTCAGAATCGAGAGGAAAAGAAAAATATTTTGGTACTATTCCCCAGTGGAGTTCCACCAAATTTTTTTTCTGTTCGTGTATAAAGGGATAAGCAGCTTCCCGGACAAAGTGATGAATATTTTGCGATCGCACAAAAGCAGCTTCTTGTTGTGGAGTTACTTCTATACGTTCAATTTTCATTTTATATCCCTGAGAAAGGAACAGCGCCTTTGCCTTTTCAATATCTTTTTCGCGAATCAAAATATCTAAATCGCAGAACTGGCGCAAAGACAAATTTCCATAAGCAGAAGCAGCTAAAATCGGTCCTTTGAAAGGTAAAGCCAGGATTTCTTGCGACTCAAAAATTTGCAAAAGTCTGACCAGTTCCCCACTTAAAAATAAATTACGACGAGCATCAGTATAGTAGTTTTTTTGTAACCGATCTAAGATATTTTGGGGAACAGCTTCTGGGCAGATGGTGTTTAAATTACAATACAAAAGCGGTATCACTTTATGTTGAGTCGCCATCTGGATCAAATTTTCCCATTCTATCTCTTCTTGCAGCAAAGCTTTCAGGCGTTCGGCTTTTTCCGAGTCCATCGAAGTGCAGGCGCAGATTAGCAGCAATTCAATTTCTGGAGAAGAGTTAACCGATAAAAATTTAACAGGGGATTTTAGCAACATCTGCTTCTATTAATTGGGCTAATTCTGATAGTAAGTATATATCGCGAGGTCTTTTAATCTGATAAGCAGGAATGAGATTCGCTAGTTTGATGCAACGGTGAAATTTTGCATCAGGTGTGCCGATCGCTTTTAATAATTCCAAATCTGGATAAGATTGGCGCGTAATTTCTAAAAAAGCTGACTGGGTATTGATGGATGCAATTTCCAGATCCGTACCTTCACCCAATACGTAAATCCGCTTCAGGGGGAGGGGTGTTGGTTGAAATTCATCTGTTACTAATTTCGATCGTTTCTCCAAGTTGGGGAAAATTCGGGGCAAATTTTCCGCGACTTCTCCTATGGAGGTAACTGATTGTGGCCAAAGTCTGAGTTGAGGATAACTTGGAAGTACAGTAGCACCAGTAGTGTCGTTAATGTCAATGGCTAAGATATCATCTGTGACAAGAGGATGATTGCGCTTGTGTAGGGTGGCTGCGATCGTCGATTTGCCCTCCCCTGATTTGCCCAAAAAGGCTACCACTGCGCCATTTACCGCCACCGCGCTGGCATGAAGGACAATTATTCCTCGCAGGTGTAGCAGCATCGCCAGAGGTAGTCCGACAATGAAATTGGATAACAAACCAGGTTCTACACCCTCGTCTTCATCAACAATTATCTCATCTGTGCCTCGCACTAAACAAGCTGCTACTTTTGGCACGTAAAAGCAAGTTTCTTGGCTATTGGCGCGAAGCAAAAGGTTTTTTGGATTAGCAATTTCTGATGCAGTTCGCTCTACTTTCCCTCTCCGAATTACTACATCTGTTTTTGTCGCTCCTGACATCAATTCTGATAGCGTAAACTCGGAGTGGATGCCCAAATTATAGGCCGTGTAATCAAACATTTTTTGATATATTAAAAGGTTTTTTTGGTGACGTTGGTTTTGGCTGTATTTTGTATTAGTTTAAACTCCATTAAGTTGATTACTGTTGATTGACTTAGATGATTGGGGCAGTTATACTTTCAGCGATGGTAGTGGGATATAGCGAGAAAGGTCTGCTAAAACACCAACAATAATCCGTCCCTGACTTTCTACCCAAGCGTGCGCTTCTAATTTGCCAGACTCGCTTTTGGCGACACCGATGCGAAGGTCGGCGGAACAACCGCGCCAACTCAGTAGCACTTGTGCAGTCAAAGCGCGAGCAAGACACTTGACTTTGGGCATCAAGCGGCTAGCCTGATTTACTGCCCAAGAAACTTTATCTAGGTCGTCTGAGGAAGCTGGGTGCATTTGAAGAGAAGTGGGGGAAATTTGGCCCAGCCTTCGCAGCAAGACTTTAAAAGGTATTAGCCACAATCCCAGTTGGATGGCTAGTAATAGGAAAAAGGCATTGAGGAGAAGAAAGCGATCGCTCGGTGCGAGGCCCAAGAACTTCAGCAGCAATTTCATTATTTAACCTCTATTAGTTCTTCTGCTGCCAGTTTTTCGAGCAATTCAAAGATATGGCTAGGATCACAGCTTCGTCAGCAAGATCCGAAGAAATTTGTTTTTTGCCTGCAACGATGACAGAAGATGCACAAACCTTGGACACCACTGGCTTTTCCTCGTTTTTACAGCCGATAGATTAGCTTTTTTTACTATGCCTTAAGATAGAGTAGTTTTTGTGAAAAATTAGTAAATTTTAACTGCTAAATAATAAAGTTTTAGTAAAAATCAGTAGACCGAAAAGTTTTGCGATCGCTGTGTAAAGGTAAATAAAATGTAGCTGTTGATACAAAATCCTCCTTTTCACTCAAAGGTGGTTAATTGCCGAATAAAGATTAATTTTTCTTATGGTGTCGAATAACAAATTAACTGGGTTCTTGCCCACTTTTGGTGATCTCGGTTGGGGTAAGGCAGAAGGCAGAAGGTAAAAAAGGAAACGGAAAAGATAAAAAGATAAGGCAGAAGATTAATTTTCAATCTTTGAGTTTGTTTAAAGTAGCTACTAAGATGCTTTGCATTTCTTCGACTTCTGCCAAAATGGGAATAAAAAGATCTTTCTCTATCAAATCAACTTCTTTACCAATAATCAATTGAGTATCTAGTTCTCTTAAAGAACCTAAAGCAATATGTAAGAATTGAATGTACTCTGACTTGGCTCTCCGGCCATAGCCCTCAGCTATATTGGAAGCTACAGATACCGATGCTCGTCGGATTTGGCTAGTCAAACCATATAATTCGGATTTAGGAAATTGATTGGTAAACTTGTAACAGTTGATGGCCAATTGAACAGCCCTTTGCCAGATAAACTGATTTCTATAACTCATAAGAAAAGTTTGAAGACTAGAAGTTGGAATTAAGAAGGCTTTTATGCAGTCGGCTTTTATGCAGTCGGCAGAAGGGAATCCCCATAAATAAATTTAGGGCATTTAATTGGTTAAAAAAAATATACCTCTGCTATCCTTTAAGCTGCCCATAAAAATCTTCGGCTCAACAAATCTATAGATGCACGTCCATACATCTGGCGCTTGAGCATTTTCAGCCGATTAATGTGCCCTTCAACGGGTCCGTTGCTGGTTGGCAGCGTTACACCTGCTTTAACTGCATAGTAATCTTCCCGTAAACTTTGAGCAAAACGTTGAAAGGGAACCAGCTGGCACCTACCTGCCTGATGAAGCCAGGGATCGAGGCATTCAGGCTGCCGTTGGCGTACCAATTGTGCGAAATCTTGCGCCAGATCGATCGCTGTTGACAAATCTGGGTGTTGCGCTGCTAGCTGAGCAATCAACTGCTCATCTTCAGCATCTCGGTCAAATGGTCGTCGCATTACTAGCCATGCTGCCTGATGGGGGGTGATTGTTAGCTGCTTGTGCTTGAGGCTGACTACTTGGGGTAATGTTCGCCCCCTCGGTCGTCGTCGTAGTTCCCAGCCTTGCGCTTGACCAAGAAAGGCAGAGGGCAGAAGGCAGAAGGCAGAAGTTAGAAGGTTCTGGTGCAAAAAGGTCTCAATCATAAAGGTAGAAGTTGGAAAGAATGAACAAGGAGAAACTTATTTCCTTTTCCTTCTGCCTTCTGCCCTCTGCCTTCTGCCTTTCTTTGGTCACTACGCGATTGACGTTCGGGAAAGTTGGGCGTGCGAAGGTAGCGTTGCACAGTCCGGGTGCTTATCCCAACTTGATGAGCAATTGCAGGTGCAGACCACCCTTGGGCCTGTAAATTCCAAACTTTTTGGTAAATTGCTAATCGTCTAGTGCGCCTTTGTTCCGTTTGCTGCTGTATTTGTCGGGTTGAGGACGGCGGCGAAATGGGTACTACTTTTTCCCCGGTGGAAGTATTCACTCTCGGCAACGCGATGGGAGGCTTCCACTGCTTTGATGGCTTTCTCCTGCTTCCTAAAAACTTGTTCAAGTACCTCAGCCAGGTTTTGCAGCAGATGAAACCGATCTGCTACCTGCATTGCTTCCGGTGCGCCTTGCATAATGCCATTCTTGTACACTTTTGAGCGATCGCGGGAAACTACTTTGACCCCAGGATGGTTCTTTAACCACTCGGAAGCGTGTTTGAGCTTCACGGTCATTCAATAATGCAATTGGGCAGCTTCGATCTAGATCGATGAGTACCGTGCCATAACGAAGGCGCTTCCGAAAGGCGAAATCGTCAACTCCAAGAGTCTTTGGGGTGATTATTGTGGGTAGCGGCAACCTAGTGATTAACCGCAATAGCGTATTGCGACTAACTCTATCGCCTATCTTTTGGCTGAGCCGCTCTCCTGCTGCTCCTCCTAA
Organism: Aerosakkonema sp. BLCC-F183; assembly: GCF_041929145.1. Lineage (NCBI taxonomy): Bacteria > Bacillati > Cyanobacteriota > Cyanophyceae > Aerosakkonematales > Aerosakkonemataceae > Aerosakkonema > Aerosakkonema sp. BLCC-F183. Next base: position 9,873 of record NZ_JBHFNU010000123.1, read on the forward strand.
TGCTAAAGCTATCGCCGTCAGTTGTTGTGCTAACCTTTGTGTTCGTCGCGCCCAAGGACTAGCAATAGTCGCTATTCTTTCGGTGAAAATTTGCCTCCTACATTCAGGATTCCGACAGAAGAATTTCCGCACTATTAGTTTGAGGGTAATACTATAATCTGCCCACGGCAGATCGCCTAGCGTTCGCTGATAATGGCTGTGGATTCGCTGTGTTGGCAACTTACAGACAGGGCAAGAAGCTGTCAATGCAATAGAGGAAACAACTAGAGTAATCTGCCGATTCCCTTTGTCAATTAACCAATTTTTAAATTGGAGGTGTCCTGAACCAGGTAACAGCTGGCTTAGTAGTTCTATACTAAAACACATTTGGGTTTCAAAGTTTGATGTCAGAAGTTTGAAGTACTACTATTGTATCCTTCTTCCTTCCTGCCCTTCTTCCCTTCTTCCCTTCTTCTCTTCTTCCCTTCTGCCTTCTGCCTTCTGCCTTCTGCCTTACCCCAACCGAGATCACCAAAAGTGGGCAAGAACCATTAACTGAGCCGTTAACAAATTAACTGAGCGGGGAAAGAGAGGCTAAAAAGCTTGCAGGGAAAGGGATTGAGTCAATAAGATGCCCTGGAAGAGAGATTAACAAATTAAATGGACAAATTTTAGCGGTAAAATTAACAAATTAAATGAGCGTCTTTATGTGTAGCGAACTGCAAACATACAGCGCTTTGCGCTGTTATGAGGTACAGTAGCAGCAACGAGCGAACCAATTTCTTAAATGTTAAGGATTGATTAAATGGAGAGCAACAGCAATTATTTTATCAATCATAGACGTGGTATTTGGAGCAAAAAAACGCAAAAATGATTTGAGTTGCGACCACCAAAGTTCAATGGGATTAAAATCAGGAGAATATGGTGATAAACAAATAACTCTAGCACCGACAGCATTAATCATAGGTTCAATAGATGCAAGTTTATGGGCAGGTAAATTATCCATAACTACTACCGCTCCCGGCCATAACTGAGGGCATAAAAACTTCTCAATAAATACGGCAAATGCTTTTCCATCCATTGAGTCATTCATTGTCATTAATGCCAGCACTTTATTAATACTAATTGCGCCAATAGTTGTCACCTTGGCGGCTCGATAAAATGGTTTTAGTTCAGTTACTCTGGTGCCTGGGTATGAACGGGCATGAGTTCTGGCTAACCCTAGCAGAATGCCAGTTTCATCCAAAAATACGAGGTTTTCTGGCTCGATATGTTTGATTTTTTCCCAATATTCGACCCTTAATTTTTGGACTCTTTCTGTCGCCGCTTGGCTACTGTACCAAGTTTTTTTTTGCGATTTAACCCTAATTTTTGCAAATAGCGACACATCGCCGACTGACTTACCCAATTGCCCGTTTTTAGCGCAAATAATTCACATAACTCCGCTAAAGTAGCATCTGGATGATCTGCTACTAATGCTTTGATTTCTGGTTCCGCAGAAGTCAGGTAACTCTCATTGTGGCTTTCCCGTCTGTTTGGGCTGTAGGTTTCCTTCTGTTCTTTGTTGGTTTACCAGTTTTTGGACTAAACTTTTACTAACAGCAAATTTAATGGCCACTTTCCTGATTGGCATCTTTTCTACCAAATGTGCTACCACTATTCTTTTGCGGAACTCAACCGAATATGCTTTCATTAGCTTTGGCTACAAAATGATATTTTATTGTACCTCATAACAGCGCAAAGCGCTGTATCATTGGTGGCCAGAGGCAGACTTTTTTGCATCAGGATAATCAATAATTTGCGGTTTGGCTAACTTCGTAATTGCCAGTTATTATTTCACCCATGAAGTGAATAGATTCGCTTTTCTCTTAATTCTCAATTACTCCAGCTTATTGCATTCATCCCCTTTTTTTCTTCTAATTTTTGCCTTTCCAGGTTCTTTTTCTTTTCACACTCGCTACCCGTGAATCTTCTTCCCATCATAACGGGGGTAGCTAACCCGGATTTGGTATTACAGCTAGAGATATAGCGTTAAAGCTGTTTTAACAATTGAGTACAGGGGCGATCGATCGCCCCTGTACTTTTAGCACTCAACTAGGCTGGCTGGCTAGACTGATTAGATGCGGCGGCGGCTGACTCTTGTTTCTGCGCCTCAGCATTTTTATCGTTCATTGCTTGCAATTGGTTCAAGTGAATGTTATTGACTTGAACGATAAAGTTTTCGATCGCCTTTTGCGCTTTGAGAGGCAATTGGGTTTCTTCCGCCGTATCGTAGTAACTATACAACGGACTTACACCCAAGATAAATTTCTCTTGTTCGGCTTCCAACAATTCCACCGTAGCGTTAGCAGCCAGCCAATTCTTTTGAAAAGGAAACGAGGTAACGATACTAGCCACGATAGCTGCGATCGCCGGACAAATCACGGGTAGCCATTTCAGCCAATTTACACCTGTTTCCAATTTATCTACCAACACCAAAATTGGTGTAATTCCCGATAAAACTACCGTCGCAAGTTGCGAAATATAATAAATATTTCGACAGTTAGTTCTCGTCCTTTTATAATCATCAATTAACTCCTGACAATACTCTAAAGCACTTTCTCTTGCTGTATTTATCGAAGCATTTTCGATCAGTTGCGAATTTCCCACCAGTGCATTGTATAGTTCGGCTTTTTTGCTGATTTTCTGCCGGAGTGATGCCCCATTAAATGTTTTCGAGAGGCTGAAATTAGTTAAAAACATAAAAACCGAAACCGATGCCAAAACAGCCAGGTAGATTTTGGCGTTTTGCACCTCTGGTAAAAAAAATGTGACGATTCCTGCACCAACTGCTCCTGCTAGCACCAAGTACTCGAATACCTTCAGCGTTAACAAGATAGTTTGATTGGGCGAACTTGATGTATTTTCTGCTGCGTTGCTAATCTGAGGGGAATTTGTGATTTGTGCCGCATCAGTCATTATTTTTGACTCCTGTGGATTACCTTACCAATATGCTTAGCATAAAATTCGTTACGTTACAAGTCTATTTTATTTTTATTTTATTTTGCTATGATAATATATTTATAGTTTAGCGGTAAGTAAGAAAAGTAAAGAAATTTAAAAATAGCATACAGGTTTTGCTAATTAATAAATCTGCGTATTCTCTCTTGTGACTCGAAATGTTCAAATTCCAATTTATTCCTGAAATTCCGACAACAACCAAGCACAAACCTGCGATCGATCTGCGGTACAAATGCGCCCCACCAAATCCTAATTCATAAACCGGGTTGATTTGATGATTCTTTATTAATCATTACTATTTTCTTCAATCTCCTACTTGCCAACCTTCCAAAACAGCTACTAAAATATTGACTAATGGATGATTGATTAACTCTTTAAAAGCTTCAATTCCACCAGATTTTATTGCACCTATTACCCGTTCTCTCAAAGTGGGGTCAGCTTCAATCTGTTTAATTGTTTTTTCCACTACTACCATTTTCTCTGATGGGGTATTAGTCGGGTTACTTTCAGACAGTTGTTGGAGTAGTTGCTGGATATCTTTTGCGGCTTCAGCTAGATTTTGTTGCGCGGCGTAGTTGTGAATATTTCCACCTATTTGATCCCCTTGAACTGTCTCAGCAAAGCCACCTGCGAATTGGGCACCGCGTTGTTCATATTTAGGTGATTCTGACATGATTTTACTCTCCGATGTTGATTTAGCTTCATTAATAATATTAACAGGTCTTTCCGCCAGAGTCTGGGGGGGAGACAACAATCGGTCAACCCCTTACTGCGTGCGGGGTTGACCGATTGTTGTCAAAAAAAAATAGGTCTGCTATTCTCAAGTAGACCTAACTAATGAAAAAAATGAATTTAATACCTTCATTTTACACCCAA
>NZ_JBHFNU010000124.1:0-146244 GCF_041929145.1 Aerosakkonema sp. BLCC-F183
ATACGACCAACTTACCACCGACGGACTCACCCAATGGCATCCCGCTTTTCTCGCTTTGGGTAAATCCTTAGACGAATGCGCGAAAAAATATCGCGGTTTCTGTCAAAGATATAAACCCCAACCAAAAGCCAAAAAACCCGCTGCTTGGGGAAGTAAAATGTTACCCCAATTGCCGAAAATCATATCTAGGAAATCTTCATCCGGTCAATTACCTTTGTCTGGGATATGGTCATCGAGAGATAATTATATAGAAGAAGTAGCTAACCAATTTATCACCGCTAATCAATTTAATGTGGTGGCGATATTATAAGATTTTGCAGAAGGCAAAGGGGTATAGCATTAGTGAGAACTGTCGAAAAACTAGAAGGAAGGGAAGGGAAAAATAGTCGGGAAAAAGATGGAAACAAACCCTTGACAGCTTAATTTTTTTTTGTTATGCTGAAGTCGATAAGGAAGAACTATCGTGTAATATTTGAAAGAAAAAATAATTATATAAAAGATACACTAAAAAAGGGAAAATAGTCCAGCAGCACTTTAAACAGACATAAACAATTGTTTGTTTATCGTTCGACAAGATCTCTCATGCGATCGCCATCACCAAATATCCCATCTTTTTCTTCCTTGTTGTCATGCGATCGCCGACTCAACTAAGAAGCGATCGTTTTTAACTAATCAGCTAACACAGACGGCGGCCCAACAATTCTAATTCCATCAGGTTGGAATACTCGCCAATCTTCAATATCGTAAGTGTAAACCTCGTTAACGCCTGCAACTAAAGCAGTAGCAGCGTGTCTTGCATCGTGAATGCGACGAGCAGTTAACCTTCGATTTGACGCAATTTCTAACATTTTTAACGTCGCCTGCAAATTAGTTGGTAAAACAACAATTGCCGATGGCGGCTCTACCAAAAGACGAGCCGCTTGACTAGCAACCTCCGGTGTTTGGGGAGGTTGAGCGCCTATCCAAGTCAGTGCAGCATATACTTCACTCAACACACCAGCAGATGTACAAGCACCAAATTCACCCCGTCGAGCCGCTTCTACAATTGGACGCGCTTCCGCATGGCGAGGATCGCCACTTAGCAAAGCGCCGATGAAAATTCCTGCATCTAAAAATACTAAAGTCATGTCAATGCTTGTAAACTTCCTCTTTCCATCCTTGCGGTACATACCCATCCAATATGGGTAATGGCGCTAGTTCAACTTTCGCTTGTACGATTAGCGATTCACCGTTGGGAAATTGCACTGCGATCGCAGATTTTTGTCGTAACAAGCTCAAAAAATCTTCTCCTGAAATGTTTCTTACGCTTTCAATAGTAATGATTTGTTCGACGTTCATTCAATTCTCCTTTACTTTTGCTGCAAAACTTGTCGCAATTACGCATTAATTAGTTAACTTCGCTCATTACCCCTAGCTCTTCACTGTACTGTAACCACCGTTGGCTACCTGTTGTTCTACATAAGTTCGCATTGCGTCTGGCAGAGAAATGTTGATGCTTTTCACATTCGTTACTCGATCGACTTCACTTTTATAGTATGGCAGGTTTTGCCATTTTCTGCCAAATTCAGTTGTAGGCGATATGCCTACCTGGAATTAATTGAAGTGCGAATACCAACGGCAGGCTACGCCAACGCTACTTCAAATAAATTCTATGCGATCGCGCATTTCCTCAATTCCAAATCCCTTCTTAAGCTTTCAGCGACAGATGTAAGTCTGCCATTAGGCGATCGCATGATAAAATGAATGTAAATTCAATTAACAGCGATCGCTCTAAAAAACTATGACAGATGAAGAATTGAAGCAACTCGTTGCCAGCAATGCTCGCGCTATCCAAGCACTCACTGATACAGTCAATACCTTTGCTGATAGAGTTTCGGAATCCATAGAACAGGCGCAAGCTGAGCGAGAAGAACTCCGTCAAGCAACTATAGGTATTGCTAATCTGCTGGCTTCTCTCGACCAAGATCGTCCTACAATCCTCAGAAAGTTAACAGCAATTGAGAACAAAGTCGATCGAATTTTGGCAAGAGAAAATCGCGATCGAACTGTCGATAGCTAGCGAGGAAGTGAGTATAATTAAAGGAGGTAATAACTCCGACTATTCAGGAGGAGGCAAATATGCAAATTAAAAGCAACACCAAAATTCATTCTACTGGACTGGCGTTCTAGGCGATGCAGTTGATTTACATTATCAAAAAATATGACTTTTTGATTATTAGCAAAACGATTTTGGTTGTCTTAAAGAAACCCGGTTTCTAGCCGAAACCGGGTTTCTTTTTACCTTCAATCACCTCAAAATGGCTGTATTTAGGGTGGGAAAAAATATGGTTAGAAAACCCGGTGTTGCAGAGAAGGCATTTGACGGCGCACTTGTTCGAGGCGAATGGGATTGATTTCTGCGATCGCCACTCCGGGTTTGTCCCCAGCATCGGCTAAAATAGTACCCCAAGGGTCAACAATTATGGCGTGTCCGTGGGTGTGGCGCATCCCGTAGTGATTCCCAGTTTGCGCTGGTGCGATGACGTAACACGTATTTTCGATCGCTCTGGCTTGAATTAATACTTGCCAGTGATCCTTACCAGTGTAAGCTGTGAAAGCTGCTGGCACAAACAGCACATCGGCTCCCATTTGAGATAAGTGACGGTAAAGTTCCGGGAAGCGGACATCGTAGCACACGGAAAGTCCCAAATTTCCCAACTCTTTGGTGGGAGCGACAGGCGGTATGCGGTTTCCAGCCATCACTGTGCTGGATTCTCGGTACGTGTTGCCGTCGGGTAAGTTAACGTCAAATAAGTGAACTTTTTCGTAACGGGCTAGCTCTTGACCGCTGGGGTCGATCAGGAGGGCAGTGTTGTAAAATTTACCAGTACTGACGGGAACAGGAAAGCCACCGCCCAAGATAGTGACTTGGAAGCGTTGCGCCATTGTTTTGAGAAATTTTTCGCTACTCTGGGCAATAACTTCCGCTTGGGCAATTTTGTCTTTCTCTTCTCCCATAAAAGCAAAGTTTTCCGGCAAACACACCAACTCCGCACCCCGTCCTTTGGCAAGTTCAATTAATTCTTCTGCCTGAACCAGGTTTTTTTGCAGGTCAGGTACGCTAGTCATTTGAATGGCGGCGGCGATATATGACTTCATCGGTAAAGCTTGAAATTTTGCAGGACAGCCTATTCAAAATATATCTTTCTATGGGTATTTGCGGACAGCAAACTCAACCGCTAATGAATATTTGCGATCGCGCCATTATTTCAGTCTATTTTGTTACGCAAATTAATATTTCCCATTGCGGCTAAAATTATGCTTCTCGATCTGTGCTTTGATTAGCTAGAAGTGGTTTTGTTATGTCTATATCAAAAAAAGTCATTTATGTCAATATTATAAATGGATCGTTTTTCGTTAATTTGGTAGGATGAAATATTGATATTGACAGAGAGCAGGATCGAACTGGTATGATGGTTCGCACCTCTAATTGTAAATATATCTTTGTTGGACTTACCGCAAGAAAACTAAATTTAAAAGTAAAAAAATTGAAAATAGGAAAATATATTTGCTATCGTATTTAAATTGGCAGCCACCATCATAAAATAATACACTTATGGGAAAATTATAGATAAAAAATAGATGTCACTAAAACCTTGCCAAAATTGATATTAAAATCGAGAAGCTTTTTTGGTATAAATACTGAAGACGTGCAGGCAAGACAAATATCGAGAGATTCTATCCGGAATAATGACATAGCAATTCAAAAAAGTCAAAAATATCTTGAGCGCTTAATGTGATTTTTTGTCACTCAGTCGTTAATCCAATACTGCATTGACAAACTTGACACAGGAGTAGAACCAAGGCGCATTATTAGTGCTATAATCGGTTTAGCAAGGGTCAAACAATCCTACTATCCTAGACGCAAATTAACCCATTTGCAATTGGCAATTTTTAATTTTTAATAGTTATGTCGGATCGTTTGGCAACCAAGATTGAAGCAATTCTCTACTTAAAAGGACAGCCTCTTTCCATTGCAGCGATCGCCGAGTATGCTGGATGCAGCAAGGCCAAAGCTCAGGACGCGCTGCTAGAACTCGTCGCTGACTACGCTCATCGAGACAGCGCCTTGGAAGTTGTGGAAACTCCGGAGGGTTACAGCTTGCAACTGCGGACAACTTTCCAGGAATTAATGCAAAATTTAATACCGCCAGAATTAGGGGTGGGAGCTTTGCGAACGCTGGCAGCGATCGCCCTCAAAGGGCCAATATCCCAAACGGAATTAGTCGATCTACGGGGTTCTGGAGCTTATCAGCAAGTCCAGGAACTCGTCGAACTGGGGTATATTCGGAAACGGCGACAGGCAGATGGAAGGTCTTATTGGCTACAAGTGACAGAGAAGTTTCATCAGTATTTTCAAATCGACCAGCTGCCGCAACTGAATGGAGCGAAGGAAGCTTAAGGAATTAGGGGATTTGCGGGTAAAATTGCTGATTCAGTGTATTTTGCTACTCTTATCTTCCTTTAGCTTCCTCCCGCTTCTCCTCAAACCTACTTTTGGCGAAGAAAAGAGTAAAGCTGGTAAATGCACGAGTTTTGGCCCCCAAAAGCTGCCAACACATCAGGATCGTTTAGATTAGAAGTAAGTCAAATATTTAGGAGCCTCATGGTCTTTAATCCTGACTATTTAAATTCCGGCACAGAAGACGTTCAAGCCAACCCCCTGCTGACATATCTCCAGCACCAACCTCCAGAGGTTTTAGCACGTGTAGCAAAGGCGGTTAGTCCAGAAATCAAGCAAATTATTTCTCACAACGTTCAAGGGCTGGTCGGGATGTTACCGGGCGATCATTTTAATGTTCAGATTACGACAGACCGCGAAAACTTAGCAGGTTTGCTAGCTTCAGCAATGATGACAGGTTATTTCCTCCGTCAGATGGAGCAACGGATGCAGCTAGAGGAAAGTTTGTTAGGTTCTCAGTCCCTGTCGCGAGACTCAGGTATCAGCGAAAGAGCCAGCGATTCTGAGGCTTGAGCTTAGCAAAGCCAAAAACCGACTGGGCGTCAACTAATTTTAGATTGACCCCACCCATAAAGGGATGGGGCTGAGAGAGTTAGATTGATATTGGTTGCAAAAACTAGGTATAAACCGAATCATTGCCAATCAAAAATCTAAAATCGCAGTCTATAATTGTAGGCTACTCAGTGGGAAAAGCACCGGTCTGGACTTGAATTTTTTGAATTTGACCGTTGCGGTTTATTTCTAGTTCTAAATTGCCTCCAACAGTAGTGGATTCCACTATTTGCTGAACTTCAGACGGCTCTCTAACGGGTATGCCTGCAACTTTTTGAATGATATCGCCCTGACGCAAAAGAGCGCGATCGGCAGGTGAGTTTTCGACGACGCGCACAATCAAAACGCCTTTATCTTGAGAAATGTTAATATTTGTATCTCGACCGATCTGTTCTTTTACGGCTGGGTTAAGACCTACCATTTGAATTCCCAAATAAGGATGTTCCGCACGACCTTTCGCAAACAGCTGATTGGCGATTCGCTGTGCGGTTTGAATGGGGATAGCAAATCCCAGTCCTTGGGCACCAGCGCGAATAGCGGTATTGATACCGATAACTTCGCCGCGATCGTTTAAAAGCGGGCCACCAGAATTACCGGGGTTGATAGCGGCATCGGTTTGGATAAAATTAACGCGCTTATCTGGAACGCCGACCTGAGAACTAGAGCGACCGATCGCACTGATAATACCCACAGTAACAGTATTATCCAAACCGAGAGGATTGCCGATCGCGATCGCCCACTGACCCGGAACCAGATTTTGAGAATCACCCAACTTCACAGCAGGCAAATTTTTGGCCTGAATCTTCACAACCGCTATATCAGTAAGCGGGTCAACACCAATCACCCGACCGTCCAACGAGCGACCGTCCTTGAGAGTTATTTTGACAGTATCTGCCCCTGCTACTACATGAGCATTGGTAATTAAGCGACCATCATCGCTGAGAATAAATCCAGAACCGGTACCGCGTTCTACCCGTTCTTCCGGTGCTGTTGGCATTTCATTACCAAAAAACCCCCTGAAGAAGGGGTTTTGAAAAACGTCGGGCAATCTACTTTCCACCCTCCGAGCGGCATCGATGCGTACCACCGCAGGGCCTACCTTTTTAACAGCCTCTGCAATAAAGTTACCGTTGTCGGTGGGAATTCCATCTATTCTCGGTGCAGGATTTTCCTGGGTCTGGAGAAGCTGTTGTTGCGGAGGCGATGCCAAAGAGATTTCCTTGAAACCATTCTCTGTTTGGAGATAGCGGCTCCCCAACACTCCTACGCCGCCACCAATACTTAGCAACGTTAAATAAAGAGTCAGTTGTTTAAAAGTTAAACTCATGGTCGTCAGGCTAAACGACAGTTTCACAAGCGATAAATCTACTGTAGCCTTTTCTCACGATGACCTTCACAAATCGGCTGTTGTTTTTGGTGTAAAATCTTTACAATACATCAACTACAGCCAGTTGCTAGAGTTTAAATTTTTTAACAAAATACCGATCGCACCCTCTTTTACTAATTGAGTTCATGGCTCTTCATCGTTGGTTTCCACTGCTATCAATACTTTTGTGGCTGACTGTTACCGTATCGGGAGCCAAAGCCGATCCGGAATTAGCAGCAGCTAAAAACGATAATTGCCCCCAGCCAGCGTTGGAGCGCTTGAAGAAACATATAGTTGCTGCGGGTGAGACGATCGAAAGTATCGCCAGCAAATACGACCTCATTCCGGCTACGCTAATGGGTATGAATCCCAGTTTGAGGCAAGGTGAGGCTCGCGTTGGCAGCGAAATTATCATTCCTCCTTACAACGGCATCGCCGTAGAAGTTCCTGAAGGTAAAACTTGGCGCGACTTAGCCGCAGGTTACAATGTCCGCCCCGCCGTAGTATACGAAGTCAATGGCTGCGAAGAAAATCCCAGAGTAGTGTTTTTACCGGGAGTAAATTGGTCTCCTGAAGGTGCTGATGTTGAATTTGAAAGCGTCTTGAAAGGCTATCCTTTACCATCACAAGCAACAGTGGGTTTTGCCTTCGGCTGGAATCTTCATCCTATTACTCGTAAAGTAGTCTTTCACGGCGGTGTAGACTTGCTGGCAGAGCCAGGAACGCCAGTTCTTGCCGCTGGCGACGGCATAGTAGCTTTTGCGGGCGAAAGAGGAGATTACGGCAACTTAGTAGTTATAAATCATCAGGAAGGCCAACAAACTCGTTACGCGCACCTAGATACGATCGCAGTGTCCGCAGGTCAGAGGATTCAACAAGGTATGCAGTTGGGAACAGTCGGTTCTACAGGCTTCCCCGACATCGAACTTCCCCATCTGCATTTTGAAGTCAGGTATAACTCTGATTTAGGTTGGGTAGCAGAAGACCCAAAACGTTACTTACAGGCGACGACACGGCAAGGAAATGCCATGTTTTCCCGGCAACAAAGAATACAAGTAGAGCAGCATTAATTAGGGGTGTAGGGAAGGAAAAAAGAAATGCGCCCTACACCCCACACACTCTCCGATCGCTCAAAGATGACGGGAAAAGTCAGCGATGTGTATTATGGAGTCGATACTTTTGCTAGTTGTTGCTGCGGCTCTGGCGGCTGTTCCTCTGGGGACGAGCTAGAGTCAACCAGAGAACGGTACAAATTGTCATACTCCTGAGCGGATTTATCCCAGCTGAAGTCCATCCTCATGGCCCGCTGTTGCAATTCGTACCAATCTTTCTTGTACCGGAAACTCTCCCACGTCCGCACCATAGACGTATAAAGGTCTAGAGGTTCATAGCGATCGAAACAGAAACCCGTACCTACATGGTTCATGGGGTCGTGGTGGGAGACGGTATCGACTAAGCCGCCAGTACGACGGACAATGGGTACGCAACCGTAGCGCATCGCCATCATTTGACTGATGCCGCAAGGCTCGAAGCGACTGGGCATCAGGAAAGCATCCGTACCCGCGTAAATACGTCTGGCTAAGGCGTCGCTTTGGAGGATATAAGCTGACATCCGACCGCGATAACGAGTGGCAATCTGCCACATTTGATTTTCGTAGTAGGGATCGCCCAAGCCTAACACAACGAATTGTGCATCGGTGTAGGCCATGAAGCGGTCTAGCACCTGAATGATCAAATCGATCCCCTTCTGTTCTACTAAGCGGGAAATCAAACCGATCAAAAAGCAGTTGGCATTCACCTCTAAGCCCAATTCTTCTTGCAGGGCTACCTTGTTGGCGCGACGCTGGTCGAGAGTATCGGCGGTAAAGTTTTTGGTCAGGTGTTTGTCCGTGGCGGGGTCGTATATGTGGGTATCGATGCCGTTGAGGATACCGCTTAACTTGCCGCTGACGTAGGATAACAAGCCTTCCAACTGTTCCCCATAGGCAGGTGTTTTAATCTGATCGGCGTAAGTGGGGGAAACAGTGTTGACGCGATCGGCATGGTGAATGGCCGCGCTCATTGTATTATGACCTTGCATATACCAAGGGCACCAAGTCATCTGCTCTAAACGCCAGCGCCACGGCCCTTGATAAGCTAGGTTGTGAATTGTAAAGATAGTTTTGATATCCGGGTCTTCCTGCATCCACACCGGAATCATGCCTGTGTGCCAGTCGTGGCAGTGGATGATGTCTGGTTTCCAGTAGTTCCAGGCAAACTCAGCTGCACCATTGGCAAATAAGGTGAACCGCCAGTCTTCATCTTCTCCGTAGTAGATGCGGCGCGGCCAGAAGGAGGGATGACCAAACAGGTACAACGGTACATCGCTATTTGGAAAGACCGTTTCGTAAACAGCGAAGTTTTGTAACATCGCTGTGCCATACCAAATAGGCGATTTCGGTACGTCTATTTTGTCGGGCATAAAGCCATAGTAGGGCATGAAGATCCGGACATCATGCCCCATTTTTTTCAGGACTTTGGGTAAGGCACCGACGACATCCCCCATGCCGCCTACTTTAGCCAGGGGTGCTGCTTCAGCTGCAACAAATAGAATCCGCATCTTATTTTCGCGTTCCCTGCAATGGTTTGTTACATAATACCGAGTCACGGGATCGATGACACGCTTTCTTGGCAAGGAGGTTTTGATTGCCTGCTATGCTGAAAAAGAGCGGCCATCTTGCCTAACTAATACGGTTACAGGGCGGGATTATCTTTGCCCACCCCACAAGATATTAATTCACTCTTGTCTCACTTCGGCAAAAATTTGCTCTAAAATTGTTTGGGCTCCTTGTTGCCGCAAGCGCTGTGCCAGTTCGATGCCTAATTTTTCCGCGTCGATCGCAGCTCCGCTAACGCTATCCTTGATTAATTGCTGTCCGTCTAAGCTGGCGACCATACCTGTGAGGGTGAGGGTGTCGCCTTCGATTTGGGTGTTAACGCCGATCGGTACTTGACAGCCGCCTTCCAGTTCTCGTAAAAAGGCTCGCTCTGCATAGCAGCGTTGCGCTGTAGCTGTGTGTTCTAATACTTTGATTAACGATAGCACTTCGGTGTCCCCGTCACGGCATTCGATCCCTAAAGCTCCTTGTCCGACGGCGTGGAGGGAAATTTCGGCGGGGATGACTTGGTGAATGCGATCGCTCATTCCCAATCTTTGCAACCCGGCTACCGCTAAAATAATGGCGTCGAATTCGCCTGCATCCAGTTTAGCCAGTCGCGTGTTCAAGTTACCCCGAATATCTTTAAATGTCAGATGGGGATAGTGGTGACGCAGTTGCGCCAGTCGTCGCAGGGAAGATGTTCCCACTACTGCACCCGCTGGCAAGGTGTCGATTTGTTTGTCTTTGTGCTTTTCGTGGACTACCAAGGCGTCTGCTGGGTTTTCCCGTTCCGTGACGCAGCCTAAAATCAAGCCTTCTGGCAAATTGGTGGGTAAGTCTTTCAGGGAATGCACAGCAAAGTCTGTCTCGTTGTTGAGCATTCCCACTTCGAGTTCTTTGGTAAAGAGTCCCTTATCGCCAATTTTGGCTAGGGCGACATCAAGTATCTTGTCGCCTTGGGTACTCATGGTGTGGACTTCAAAGGTGATGTCGGGGAAGTGTTTCTGGAGTTGTTCTTGCACCCAGTAGGTTTGCACTAGGGCGAGTTGGCTTTTGCGCGAACCGATGCGTATTGTGCGGGTAGGAGCGGAAACTGACATAAAGAAGTGTTGTCAAAGGAGCGTGTAAAGTCACCCAATCTAGGCTACCGCAGACTGGGACTTCTATATTAGAAATTGCAGACGTTCGCTACCACAGAAAGTGAGTATACCTATTTTTCGGTTGAAGTATCCCGTCGAACAAAGCGATCCGCCTCTTTCTCCCAGAGAAACTCTGCCCACGATGTTCGATCTACCTAGCGAAGATCCGGAGGAACCCGGTTTGCCTGACGAGTTTCACGATTTGCAACCGCAATTGCTGAGTTTCACTTTCCGTCCGCACAACTATTTCCCCGATCGCGTCTTTTGCGGTAGTGACATGAACTTATATTACGATGTTCATCACCAAAATTGGTACAAACGACCGGATTGGTTTGGAGTTGTGGGAGTGCCGAGGCTTTATGATGAGCGAGATTTACGTTTGAGTTATGTGATTTGGCAAGAAGGAATTAGTCCTTTTGCAGTTGTGGAATTGCTCTCTCCCGGTACTGAGAATGAAGATTTGGGAGAAACGACAAGTGAGGTTAATAAACCCCCTGTGAAATGGGATGTTTACGAGCGCATTTTGCGCGTGCCTTACTATGTGGTGTTTAATCGTTATACCGATCGGTTACGCGCATTTTCTCTCACATCCGGTCGTTATCAGGAATTAATTTTGACCGAACCGAGAGTTTGGATGCGCGAGTTGGAATTGGGTTTGGGATTGTGGCAAGGAGAATATCAAGGAATTAATCGTCTGTGGTTGCGTTGGTATGATGCTGAAGGTAACTGGATTTTGACTGATGCTGAGGCGGCACAGCAGCAAGCAGAAATGGAGCAAGAGCGTGCCGAAGTAGCCGAACGACTAACCCAGGAAGCCGAACAACGTGCTTCTGAAGCCGAACAACGTGCTTCTGAAGCTGAACAACGCGCAGAATATTTAGCGCGGCGTTTGCGAGAGTTAGGGATAGAACCGTAGTATTTAGCTATAGGGGTAATTTCTGAATTATCCCGAAAGCTAGTGCGATCGCTTTTAGTGAGGAGATAGATTTATTTGAAGAGTGCGATCGCTAAAAAAATTGAATTACTTTATGGTGTAATTAATTGAACTGCTATTCCCAAAACATTAGCTGCTTCCGCGAGTGTTTCGTCAGCTGTTACCAAACGCAAATCGTTTGTGGCGGCAATTGCTAAATGTATAGCATCAAGAGTGCGTAAAGCCGTATCGAAACGCGCAATCCACTCACGCGCTTGCTGATAGTGAATTGGTTGTAATGGTATACGGGTATAGAAACCGCCGTCCAGGTGAATTTGAAATTGCTCGGCTATTTCTCTTGCTTGCTCTTGCGATATTTCCCTCATTCGCACTCGGCGAGATAATGCGGAAAACATTTCTACTTCAACTAGCTGACTCAACGCTGCTTGCTCTTCTATTGCCAGTAACTCCCGAATAGCGATACTGAGAGCTTCTGGCAAGTAGAAAGGAACGATAACACTGGTGTCTAAATAAATCAATAGCGTTCCTCTTGCCTTAGCTTAATTACTGTTTGACTCATTGGTTCACCCTTTATCTGAATAGAAGCGCGAAATTTATCCATTTTGGCTAACCATTCCTCCTTTGTGAGTGGCGGAACTAATCTGGCTACTACTTTTCCATCTTGCCAGAGGCTCACTTCTTCTCCTTTTGCTACTTGTTCTAGGATAGCTTGGAGGTTTTGACTGGCTTCTTCAACGGTAATTTTAGACATTGTATCAGTGGTAATGGTACATCTTCAAGGGTACAGCAGGAGATGTGGGGATCGACCAGTGCGATCGCACGAACAGAGAAGATAGAGTCAAGGTTGGCGGGGTATCGCAGCTGGTTTTGCCCTTTTTATCATATCCTCGAAATCCTCGCGAATATAATTATATATAGTTCCTCCTTTTTCGCAGACAAATGTTGGAATTTTAACGCCTCGTTCTCGGCGATGGGTAACCATTGCAACAACAGCTATATCGTTAAAACGATAAAAACTAAAAAAAGGAATACCTTCACAAAAATATACATCTATTTTTGCGCCATTGGGCTTTCTTAAATTTTGAAAGAAATCTGCCGTCTCTTCTATCCTTTTTTTTAATTCTTTTTCCTCAATACAAAACAGTCTGCTTAATTCACCTAGCACAAATGGATCATTGTTATCTGGCAAAACAAGGCGAATACAGACTTCTTTTTTTGATGCTAATTCCTTTAATTCGCTTGTGTAAGTCCTAGACCAAGTTCGACCATAAGTAAAGAATATGTCGAGTTCCCTGACTCCCTCAAAATAGGCTTTCCAATTAAGGCTTGTAATATTATCCCATTCGGTAATTTTAACTATTCCAGCCTTTTGAAATTCTTGAGAAAGGTTAACCTTGGCTAATACCTCATCTAAAAACGCTCTTTTTGCTGCCATATCCCAAACAAAACTGAGCGCTCCAGCAGTAAATATTGCTCCTCCTAAGTTTTGGATAAGATTCTGAGGTATTTTCCAATTTTCCCCCCAATCTTTCTGTGCAGAAACACATAAAAAGCCAAATCCAACAACAACCATTATAATAGACGAATTTAAAACCAGCAGGTTTACTTTTTCTTTGAGAAGCTTAAGGTAATCCATAGCTATCCCCAATCGGTTCAGTTTTCGTTAGGGATATTCAAGCGTACTTACCTCATATCCGGACAATTATAAAAAAATTACTTTATTATTTTTACATAAGGAATTATAATAGCGGCTTCCACTCGGATGAAGTACACCCCAGAAACCCGGTTTCACAGTAGTTACCGGGTTTCTTTGTATTTCAGTATCGCGCAATGAATTTAACGTCTGCCAGCTTGGATTGCAGAATTTGCTATTTGCACAGTTTCTGCTTCTCGTCCGTTTTTAATGGATACTCGATAGAGGACTCCCTGATTTTGCCATTCGACTGACGCTGTGCAATATGCACCGCAACCGTTGTGAAAAATGCCTCTGGTTCTACCCGCTAATTGGATATGTTTAAATGTTCTGGTTGTACCTTGCATTGGTGTGATAAATTGCCCGCCTTTTTCGGCGTCGATCGCTCCCATATTGCAAGCTGTTGTGCCCTGACAATTGGGAGTATAATCGAAGAAGACGACGTAGCTATTTCTTGTCGCTTGGGTATTAAAGTAAAATCTATCTGACGAGGGAATGCTGCTGGGAATAAATATCGGTATTTGGGTTTTATTTTTGATTTTGGCGAGGATTTGACGAGTGGGTACTGTAGTATTCGATCGCTGAGCGATCGCATTTTGTGGGAGATAGAAATTAGCGGCTGCCATAGTAAGGACGAGCGCAGAAGTGGCGATAAGTTTGTTGAACATTTGTTTAATTTAGTATAATATGTTGGTACGCTTTCCGGGCGGTGATGAGGTGCGATCGCTTACGAAATTGTATGCGATCGTTACCTCAACAGCAAAGAGCGAAAAATTATCTATTATTTACGGCTTCTAAATATCCCTCTAAATCTTTTGTACGCTGCTCTGTGACAGTCGCCAAACAATTACCGTAAATCGTGGGAGCCATTGTTCCTCCCTCAACTTCGCTTCGTTCAAACACACAACTCGCATCGCGAAACTTTATCCAAGCTTGCTGTGCGGCAACTAATTTTTGTTTTCGCGCCGCTGCTAACTTGGGAAGCAATTGTTGGTAAACTTGATTTAATTTTCTATCTGCATTTCGATAGGATATGCCAGCACAAGCATTCATTTCGCTTTGAGTTTGAGGGTTGTTGCAGTTAGGTTGTTGAGCTACTGGCACGCCTGATGTTTTAGGTGCTGCACCTACCACACTCAAGGCGATACTTAGCAAACCAATCACAGATGCTAAACTTACTATTGGCAATAAAGACTTTGACATAGCCTAATTTTAGGTTCATGTAATTCTAATTCAGCACTCAACTTTGTGTTCTACAATCATCAAACCACCTTTAAATTTGCCATCCAATGTATATCCTTGACTTGTGCGTATACAATTATTTTCATCGCTCAGGACGATGGTTTCGATGCCAATTAATACTCCAGTCGCCTTGTCCCAAATCCGGAAAATAATTGTGTTTTCGCTATATTCTTCTGCAAGCGTAGCGAAGTTAGAAAAAGGAGGCTCTGAACTTTCAATTTTGATTGCGCCGACACCCGCCACCATTCCGACAAAATTTTGGGTGACAGTTTTACCGTCAGCATATTGATAAGTGTTGGTTTGGAACCATTGATTATCAATTATCTTTTTAGTGACAACACCTGTGAAACGTTCGATTTCTTTACCGTCTGCATCCAGGCGTATCCATTTTCCTTGCCAAACTCCGACGTGTTTGGAAAAGACTTTAAAATTCTCTAGCTGTGGCTGAGTGGCGGGATCGGAAGTAGACATATAAATATCTGCTTTGCCAATGGCATCTTGTTTGCGCTAATCTCAATTTAGCGCCTAAAAAGACTTTGAGCTAGTCCCTCATCTGGGGAATAGGGAGGTTCTAGTTTGAGCGATGCAGAGGGCTGATGCGCGATCGCATTCTTTGATAGCTACAGATGACTGCTTCTATTCAACCGATAAATCTATTTGAGTACGAAACGCTAGCTGCCCAGCATCTGTCTCAGATGGCGCTGGACTACTACGCCAGCGGTGCGTGGGACGAAATTACGCTGCGAGATAACCGTGCGGCATTTGAACGGTATAAACTGCGTCCCCGAATGTTGGTGGATGTGAGTCAGCGAGATTTAAGTACTACTGTACTGGGTCGATCGCTCAAAATGCCAATTTTGGTTGCGCCGATGGCTTTTCAGTGTTTGGCGCATCCAGAAGGAGAAATTGCGACTGCCAAAGCTGTGCGTCAACTGGGTACGGTAATGGTGCTGAGTACCTTAGCAACCAAGAGTGTGGAGGAAGTTGCCAAAATAGATTGTCTGCGGTGGTTTCAATTATATGTGCATCGGGATAGGGGTTTGACAAAGGCACTGGTGGAACGAGCAAGCCAAGCTGGTTTTCAGGCGCTTTGCTTGACTGTGGATGCGCCTGTTTTGGGACGGCGGGAGAAAGATCGGCGCAATCAATTTGTTTTGCCATCGGGTATGGCATTGGCAAACCTTGTTAATATAGCAGATTTAGAGATTTCTTTCAAAGCAGGTGAATCGGGTTTGTTTACCTATTTTTTAGAGCAGCTGAATCCAGCACTAACTTGGAAAGATTTAGAGTGGTTACAATCAATTTCGCATCTACCTTTAGTAGTAAAAGGAATATTGCGAGGAGACGATGCTATGCGAGCAGTGGAACATGGAGCCAAAGCAGTAATTGTTTCCAATCATGGGGGGAGACAATTGGATGGATCGATCGCATCGATCGATGCTTTGAGTGAAGTTGTTGCTGCTGTCGGGGACAAAGTAGATGTACTTGTCGATGGGGGTATCCGTCGCGGCACAGATATTATTAAAGCGTTGGCTTTGGGTGCAAAAGCAGTATTGTTGGGACGCCCTGTCTTATGGGGATTAGCTGTTGGTGGAGAAGCTGGTGTTGGCCACGTCCTGGAACTGTTACGAGATGAACTGGATGTGGCAATGGCTTTGAGCGGTTGCCCTAAATTGCAGGATCTTGACCCCAGTTTGGTGGTGCGGTTGTAGAGATCGGAAGTGCAAATACTTACGCCACTTATACCAATCCGACATCACCCAAAATAGGAAATTTTGGTTTGGAAAAGCTCTTAGTTTTAACTTTTGTGCTAAACTATATCTTAACAGTTGGATTCGGTGCAGTGTTTGTTGTTGGTATGAAGAGAAATATTGACAGGAATCTCTCCGAATTTCAATGTTTACGTTCGTCTGATTTCGGAGATATTCCATGTCTATTTACGTAGGCAACCTATCCTACCAAGTTACTCAAGATGACCTAAGCAGAGTTTTTGCAGATTACGGCACCGTGAAGCGGGTTCAGATACCCGTTGACCGCGAGACAGGTCGCTCTCGCGGATTTGGTTTTGTGGAAATGGCAACAGATGCTGAAGAAGCAGCTGCCATTGAAGCTCTTGATGGTGCTGAATGGATGGGTCGCGATCTAAAAGTTAATAAAGCAAAGCCTCGCGAAGATAGAAAACCTTCTGCTGCTGGCTGGGGAAACAACAGTCGTGGCGACTCTCGCCGACGCTACTAAAGTGCTTCGAGTTCTTGCGCGGGAAAGCGGGTAAGCAGATAGGCGCAAAACAGAGGGGCAACCTCTACACTATATATGTCCGATCGTTGCTCGGTTACCGCGATTAGCAATTAGCAATCTTGCAGCCTACCAAAATAGAATGGTATAAAACTGAGTTTGCTGTTATATCCTTTTTAGTTAAACAGTCCTGTAGTTAGGATAGACTACAGGACTTTTTGAATTCGATCGCTAGGCAAATGGTTTAATTGCCAAGTCCCCCAAGGTGATCGTAAAACTCCGTTGCTGTTGTGTCGCAACAAAGGTAATCATCACTTCGCAGGCGACAGCGACTGTCAGGATAACCAAATTACGCGCTAGGGGATAATCGCACACATCGTCGTTTGCGGGAGAGGGGACGCGGTAAAGTTCGTTCCAAATTACTTCGCCGTAATCTCCACCTAATCCGACGTGAAGACAAGGCAGTTTGGCACTTTCACAATAGTCTTTTACAGCTTGACGAGCAACGCTATTATCAAAAGTATCGATAACTAAAGATGTGCCGTTGAGTAATTGTGCTGCATTGGTAGATGTTAACTCTTTTGAGTGTGCGTCTGCATTGACTCCCAAGGCGCGGTAGAGTGAATTTGCCAGCATCTTGGCTTTGAAAGCACCAATATCGGAACGATAGTATGGTTGGGTGGAAAGATTGCGTTCCTCGATGCGATCGCGATCGATTACCTTCAGTTTACCAAAACCCGATCGCGCTAAACTTTCGGCAATATTTGCACCCAAAGCACCCGCGCCGCAGATGGTGATTGCAAAGTCGCGTATTTGTGCCATTACCTCAGATGTGCGATAGCGTTGTTCGTGAAAAAAAATAGACATAGAAAGTCAAAAGTCAAAAGTCAAAAGTCAAAAATAAGAGGGAGAGGAAGAGGGAGAGGGGAAGTCTAATCGTAGGATGGGTTAGGCACGGGCGATAATTTCAGGACTTTCGATCGATAATTTAGTTCCCGTGCCGTAACCCACCATCACACGGTTTCTTTGCGTAAGTCCTAAAGTCAAAAGTTAAAAGTCAAAAGGTGGATGTTTTTATGCCATTTCCTCATCATTTCGCCTTTCGATGACGCCAACAAGGGATTGTAAATCAAAGTCGCGATCGCGTCCGCTCAAACAAATGCCAGAACTAACAACAGTGAGGTCATTTTTGGAAATAGCAGAACTGTGAAATTCGCCATCAGCAGTAGTCCATTCAACTAACCAATGGTCGTCGCGATCTCGAAATTCGCGCAACTCGCCGCCGCCTTGCCGTAATGCCGCAGCTAAACGTTTTTCATCCTGCTTTTGCTGCATTTTGGCAGCAAATTCTTTTTGCTGCTGCGCCACCAAATCGTAGATTGTACGCATTTCTGGGGTTACCCCTTTGAAGCGCAATTCCGCTGGCGAAATCACTTTTTTCAGTGCTTCTTTTAGTTGTTCTGTTACTAGCGGATCGGCACGGCGATCGCACTCATCGAACCACCACGAACCGCCATCCCAACGCGCAATTATCTGCTCAAAAGTTGCCGCATCGTTCACCAAATGTACGGCCACAGGTTTGGCAATCCCAAAACGCTGTTTGGCATCAGATTCGTTAACTGGATACGCTAGCCAACTTTTTCCTCGCAAAACATAGGCTAACCGCAGACGCATCGGTTGCAACAGCTTGAGATATTCCGCTAATTGCGGTAAATTGGGTTCGTCAATTACCTCAGCGATTTTATCATCGACTGGCTGAAAAATACCCCATCCTTCAAAATTGTGCGGTTTGGGTGCAAAATTATAAATTATGTTGGCAACTTTTGTTCTTACCAATCCGCCACGCACGCAGGGTGCGATAAATTGGCGATCGCGCAACTGGTTTTCTTGTGCAGAAATTTGCTTAAGGATTTTGCGGATATCTGCCACTGACTTTTTCCTTGTAATTTAGAAAGTGGTATTTACTTTTCAACAAAAATCCGAGCCTAAATACATTAGACATCTCCAAAAATTATTGTGGGGTAGGCATCCTGCCTGCCTTTAAGATTCTTTTGGAGGAGATGTCTATTAGACAAATCGATGCACAAATTCATAGATGAAATCAACCCTACCTTTGCGTAAAACTGCCGGATCTAATCTTTCCGTTGTGTTGCAAGTCATCAATACAACTAACTTTTGCTGTGCCTGAATACCGCCTTCCTCTATGACACTTTGATACAAAGTACCATCCAACAAACTCAAAATATGTTCGGTTTTGTTATTGTATTGAGCCG
This sequence comes from Aerosakkonema sp. BLCC-F183, assembly GCF_041929145.1. Lineage (NCBI taxonomy): Bacteria > Bacillati > Cyanobacteriota > Cyanophyceae > Aerosakkonematales > Aerosakkonemataceae > Aerosakkonema > Aerosakkonema sp. BLCC-F183. The sequence goes on from NZ_JBHFNU010000124.1 coordinate 18,575, forward strand.
CCTCGCTACCTCGATCTTGCGCTAAGTTATCCGCTTCGTTAATAATCAGACAAATTCGCTCTAAGTAACTCGGAGGTACAAAATTTTCCACCGCATCGTGATCCAGGATAAAAATTACGTATCCCAGCGGCATTAATATTTCTTTTGCTACCGCCTGAGTCCATGCGGTTTTACCTGTTCCCGGTTCGCCATGTACGAGAACAGCTAACTGATTTTGGTCGAGAATTGCCTGCTGTATTTGATCGGTAAAAGTTTGGATATCGGCGGGAAAACTCTTAATGAGAAACTGGCTGTGAATTTGTCCGACACGGCTTTTATAGCCGCTCAGCATCACTGCTAAATTGTAAGTAGCTTTGTTAATTAGGGGCGCTAAATTATTAGACATAATGCTATAATATTTGCGTCCCTTTTCATAACTGTCTACTTGCAACCAAACTTCATACTTAGACCAGTACGCATAAATTGTTCCTAATGTTTCCAGCCGATCCCAGTTAACAAAGCGAGCTACTGGGTAATAGTAATAACGCTCCATATAATACTGGGTAATCACATCGGGACGACCCAATAAATCCAGTATTTTGAGGACAGTAATTTCCTGTAAGCGGTTGAGGACGTAATCAATGGGAATGCTTTCCCGGCTGACTGTTTGCGCGATCGGAGTTTCGGTATTCAGAACTTCTTTACAGCGATAATTAGGGGCGAGGGGTTCGGGGGTGACGTAATTCCAAAATTCATCTACTTTGTATCGCGTATTTTCAGAAAAAACATTTAATAAATTCGCCCACCAGGTATATTCGTTGCGACCCATCGCATCGGCAATATCGCTAGCTACAGCTAGCGCCTTCTGACTTAGCTGCCAAGAATCCTGAGATAAAAGATGCCAGAAAAAATCCCAGTTGAACTGCCGGGATAAGGGTCTCCAACCAGATCCGAGTAAGCCTTTTGCTTGGGGATTTTGATTTACGGGAGCGTCGTCGTTGTTAAAATATCCTGACCCCATAATTTTAATTTGTCGATCCTGGTTTTCCTAATTTTAAATGAACTTTTTTGTCGATTTTTAGAGCAAGTTTATGAGACATTTCCAAAAATTCTTGTGGGGTAGGCATCCTGCCTGCCGAGATTATTTTTTGAAGATGTTTATTAGACAATAATTTTAGCTCCCTTTTCACGAAAATATGTTTCTAGTTGTGCTAGTAGTGGATCGATAGTTTTTTTCTGGATTGTATGAGGTGGTTTCCATTTTACCCATTTATAACCGCTGTGTTCGCTGAGTTTGATCTTGACTTTTTGTTTGAGCCATCCCAGAAATATCACCACTGTTTTGTTGACTGTTTCACCGTTATATCTTTCGGCGGATCTTAGGTAGCTAGTGGTGAAGCGAAATTCGCGATCGAGATCTAAATCGCTAGCGGCAATACCAGTTTCCTCATGCAATTCCCGGAGGGCGCAACTCCACTCATCTTCTCCAGGTTCCATATGACCTTTTGGTAAGTCGTAGCGATGGGGTTTCTGCATGAGCAAAAAACTTAACTGGGGTTCAGTACGCATCACAATTATGCCGCAGGATTTAATTTGTTCCATAGTTGCACTCACTCAATTATATCTGCTTGAGATATGCGGGCGGAACATTATCCACTAGCCAAACTCCATTATCAGAACAGTAAAATGCGTAACCATCCCGGTGCATTCCGGCGGCGTCTACCGCAAAAACTACTGGGTTTCCGTGCCGTTTGCCCACTGCTTTTGCTGTAGCAATATCTGTCGATAGATGGACGTGGTGTCGTGACATTTTGTTAAGCCCGTTTTTCAGAATGGACTCGACGGTGCGATGTCCTGTACCGTGGTATAGCACATTTGGCGGAAGAGTGGGTTCTAACTGCAAATCAATTTCAACACTATGCCCTTGATTGGCTCGAATTAAAGTGCCTGTGCTGTCGAAGGAAAAACGTTTTTTGTTGTTTTTGGCGACTACTTCATACAACTGGGGGCGGGAGATGGGAAAGTTGTGCTTTGCAGAAGCGCGTAGCAGTTCATCTACGGAAACCCAGCCTCCTTCTGTAAGTGTGATGCCAATTTCTTCGGGAGTGTGACGTAAGTATTTGCTGAGATATTTGCTGATTTTAATTAAGCGAGAATCGTTCATAAGCCAGCCATTTTATTTTACATTACCAGTTTAACAAGAGGCTCTGCCTCATCTGTATCGAGATATAATACTAAGAAGGCCAATCATTTTCCAGGTATCGCTTGATTAAACTTGCGTGTGATAAAGGCTTTGATAAATTATCTAGGTCGCAGTTAGTTTCGTAGTCTAATAATAATAATGTCTTGTCTGCACTAAGCTGTTGAATTTGAGAGAGAAAGCTCTGAAGGCAATTTTCCAACACCCATTTATATGAGGGTAGATAGATGGCGCGACGCGCTTCTGCGTAAGATAATAATCGCTCTCCTGTTAATCCAGCGCGATGACCCAGCACTTTTCCGTGAGTGCGTTGCGTGCGCTTGATACCTTTCATGTTAGTTATCATCAGTTTGCTAGGGTCTACATCGGCTGACTCGAAAACTTTTAATCCTTGCCAGATGCCTTCGACTGTCATGCTAAAATATCCTGACGAAAAGGGAACGGGAATGTTACCGTGAGGATAAAATGGGCTGAATCGAATCCAAGGTTCCGAACCGCGAGAGGTAACGTCAATAATAGTAGCTTCTCCATAGTGTTTGCGTAAGTTATCGATCGAGGTGCGGCGACTTTTCACAATTACTGGCATAGTTTATGCGGCTATCTCCCATCGCTCAAAGACGCGCAAGTGTTTGTTTTATAGTGTACTACAATTCAGGGTGAAAAGATTTGCGATCGCAGTTCGATGGAAGTGCAGCCCAGAAACCCGGTTTTTTTTTGGATAAACCGCCCAGAAACCCGGTTTCTCGAAGAAACCGGGTTTCTTCGTAGTTTCTTCGTAGCGCCGGAAAGCACCCACAAGCCCTTGCTGCAAATGGCTTATATTGTCACTTGCAAAGAATCTTGAAGAATTGCGATCGTTTCTCGTGCGTAACGAACGGTGCGGGCTACATTTCTGGCATTTTCGGGAGTCAGTGCGTAATCGCCGGAGTGGGTAACTGCGTGACGTAAAGATTCCACCTCTTTTAGTTTTTTTCTAGCCGCACTTTTGTTTGGAAACGCACCGAGATTGAGGGCTGCATCCCGCTTATCGCAAAATTCGGTAACGCTGGCTTTATCCATTGCCATATTGTCGTTTTTCCACGCAATCCATCTCTGTTCAATTATAGTCGATCGACTCTCAGAAAGAGTTGCCAGCCATTCGTTTTGGTCTGGATATTTTCGTCGCAACCACTCTGCTAAAAGTAGTTCGACGCAAGTAATTAATGCGAATAGCACGGGACGGACAGCGAATTTTTGCAAGTCGCTGAGAGTAACAATACCAACGATGCGTTTGCCATGAAGGATTAAGCGGAAAGGTTGATTGTCGGCATCTTCGATAAAGGAAAGCAGACTGGCGTTAGCGGAAATGATGATTGATTCATCGATTTTTTGCATGACTTCGCCAACGGATATTTCCACTTTATCAAAGCTGGAAATTTGGCGATGAAAAACGCCGACGATGTTGTCGCAATCGCTAACAGGAATATAATCAAATTCTTCTAATTCCGGATTTGCCAAAACAAATTCTACTGTTTCATTTATATGGCAGGTTTTGAGGTCAAATGTGGCAATTAGGGCGATGTGCATCCCCACTTCTAGGGCAGAAAGTGCTTGATTTACACCTCCAGCTAAGGGGAAACTAGCCCAAGGTTTTACAGTCATCTTTCTTCACTCCCTAATTTGTCTAATTTGAAATATTTTTAGATTGTTTGTAGGGTGAGTGAAACGCACCCTAAGCTACTAAGCTATCCTTGCATCTAAATTTTACTCTGGGACGGGCAAGATGCCCATCCCACAAGAATATTATCAAAGTTGGCTGTAAAATTAGATGCACAACCGCTTAATGCAATTCCGTACCGTCTTTACGAAGCAGGTAGCGATCGCTGATCAGTTTCAGCACTACTCGACCGATTTCTGGATGCGTCCTTTCAACTTGAGGTTGTACGACAACGCCTTCCATAATACTATGTGGGTCTAGTACGCTATTAGCATTATTAAACTGAGATATAGCTTCCCAACTGTAACCGCCAGTATAAAGTACAGGCACCATTGGTAGACCGAACTCTTCGCAAAACGCGACAAAATCATCGTAGTTAAGGAATTGTCCGTCTCTGCGTACAGCAAACAAAGCAATTCCTATTTTGCTGTTATTCAAGCCATACTTAATATCTTGCACACCGTAGATTTCGCCAAATACCTGCGTGCCTGGGGGCAGTTTTTGCAAGGTAGTATTTTCATTGTAAGCTCGAATGTAGACAAGATTTTTGTTATTTTCGTTGTTTTTCCAAAAGTAATGGTGACTCCCAATGTGAGTTGTGCCATCAGCATCCACCAAAACGGTGAAGTTGGTGCCGTGAATTTTTTCACTAACAACCACTTCTTCGCCAAAATAGAGAACATCCCGGTAGCGCTTCAGATTTTCGGGACTGGGGAATTTGTACTGACCGATCGCACTTTCTACATCCCCGTTCATCGTTTGGGGAATAGGATATTCGTACTTGGTTACACCGAAGTGTTCCGTGCAGTCGTCTCCAACATTTCCCGCGAAGTTATCGCCAACTGGAATGAGCAAACCTTCAGAGAAAATTCCCCGCAGTTTGGCCGCCCGCAGTTTTTTAGAATAGTAAGGACGAATCCCGAATTCATCGAGAAAACGATCGGGGATAACGCTGTCGATCGGAAAGTAAAATGCTAAATCGCCAGCGTTAAAATTTCCCTTGGCGGTGATGACCTGATACGCCATCCCTTCAATAGTGGCGATGTCTAGTCTGTCCGCATTGGGATGATGTAATACATTGTTGATTTTGACAACTTCTACTTTAAAAATGCTCATGGATATTTCTACGAGGTTGGGAAACTTTTCGTAAAAGCCTGATATTTAGCTTTGGCAATTTTTTACCCTTTGTTTGAACAGAATACTGTTCCACAAGTTGCTGCTGGACAGCTAGGGCGATCGCCTTGTAAACCGATCGCATATCAGTCATAACGTTACCTCCAAAACTAAAAAATTGTTTAAATTATTTTTCTGATTAGGGTGGTCGAGGGATAAAGGACCACAGGGAGGGATTGCCTACGTGACTTGGTTTCGATAAAGTATTCCTTAATTGCGAGCGCGACTGAATATAAAAAATTGAGATGATAAAACCATGCAAACTTTCTCGTCTCCGCAACATCCTGGGTCAATAACATCCGTCGATAATGGGACGGCTTGTGCGGAATGCGACCCAGACGATCTGCCATCGTCACCGCGACGCCGACCTCGTACTAGCGGAGAATCTGGGTCATCGGATGGGGGAAAATCATTTATGCAGCCTCGAAAACAGTTTATTAATTTGATGGAGGAGTTGGTACTCAAAGAGGCGATCGCGCAGATCGAGGAATTTGAAGCTACTAGCGACTGTTTGCTGGATATCGGCGACATCGCAGCTTACGCCCTCAATCGCCTGCCTCCGTTGTATGCTACGACAGACGAAGGTGCAGACTATCAGCGCCAGCGTGCGGAGGAAGAACTTCAGGAGACGATCGCCCAACGGGTAAGTGAGGCGATCGTCCGTCACTTAGAACAACCAGAAACTTTGTTAAAAGGGCAACCTTTGGGCAAGAGTTCTCCCAAAGAACTTTTCAAGCAAATTAGTACTTTGCTGGAAGCTAACTTGCACAGATTTGAACAAGACGATCGCGATTCAGTATGAGTAATATAGGCATTGCTGACCAAATTTAACTACCTGCTAAGCCGATCGGCCATGCGGGTAGTTTCTGGCAAACGATATTTAGCAGCACAACGCAAAACATAATCGATCGCACTCGGCAAACTGACGCGATGTCCGCCAGAAACATACATTGGTTTTACTCCTTTTTGCGTTCGCAAAACAGCGCCAATAGTTTCGCCATTATCAATTAAAGGTTGCCAGCTACCTCTCTCTAATGGTAATTCAGCGTGTTTGCCAATTAGCAAAGTTTTCGCTGCACCAATTGTCGGTATTTCTGTTAGCACTCCCAGATGACACGCCAATCCAAATCGATGCGGATGGGCGATACCTTGTCCGTCACACAGGATTAGATCGGGTGCGATCCTGAGTTTTGCCAAGGCATCTAAAACTGCGGGAACTTCTCGGAAAGAGAGAAATCCCGGTACATAGGGAAAGGTGGTGGGACGAGTTGCGATCGCACTATCTTTTACTTGCAAATCGGGAAAACTCAGCACCACCACAGCCGCCCGCGTGATGCTGTCACCTTCGATGTACGCTGCATCCACGCCAGCGACATATTTTACCGTACCGAAATCATCAGTTGTTATGACCTGTTTTCGTAGTTCTTGCTGGATCGCGATCGCTTCTTCCGCGTTGGTTGGCCAAGCCCGTTCTTGATGAACTTTCATGTTTCTTTACTGGATTAAAAAAAGAATTGATGTTGACAGTTATAATTACCACAATTGCAATCTCAACCTCCGATTTAAATTTTAAGTTTGTTATATTTCAATACTTTTTGGCAAATTTGTTTCTGAGTTTATCTCGCCCACGAAGTTTTCGCCGTAGTAAGCTGCTTCCACTGTAATTTTACCAACAATGTGACAGTTGAATTCTGTCAATTGTTCCGCTGGCACCCATAATTCCTGATGAATTCTACTACCGACAACACGAACATCAAATTTCTTGGCGTAGTCGTCTTCCACCTCAAATTTAGTAACGAAACCAGCAAAACTATTACTTTGTGTATTCCAGTCTCGCGCAATTTGTTCGGCATATTCAAAATTGAGGACTGGATAAAAGATAGGCTGTTCCGGAAGCCGAGGAGGAAAAGCTTTAAATTCAGATTGCGCGATTAGTTCGAGTTCTTTTAATCCGACAGGACGATAGAGAATCATGTCTATCTTTATCTTTTATGTTTGGACAGAATACTTAAAAATTCATTTACTACCGATCTTGGTTGATTGTAGCACCGCTCAGCAGGGTAATGCTCAACACAAAGAATGCCAGATTTCTTGAACCAAGCATCTTTTTCCTTATCTTTTTCATATCTCCCTTGGTGATAAGCAATCTCTAAAATTCCGAATGTTCCATCCAAACACACTAAAAAATCTACTTCTCGATGATCTTCATAAATATCTGCCGTTTCATTCCTAACAGCTAGAGGCAGTGGAAAAAATAACACTCCTATAGCTTCTAATTCTTGGGCAATCCTTATTTCTGATTTTGATGCAAACTTCATTTCGTTATAAATAATTGGTTCTTTGCCTTGTCTGGCAAAAGCTTTTTCTGTTACAAGCGCTTGATTCAAATCTTTTGATTGTGCAATTAAAAATTTAATTGTTTTTTGCCAGTTTTCTTCTATGTCTATTAACTTACATCTATAAGAGATGGGAAAATTATCCATACAATTCCAAATATGGCCACGAGCAATGGATATAAAATATTGCTCAAGTATCTCTTGAACTGCTTCATCTCTTGTAACTGTTGAATAAAGAAGAAGTGGGATTTCGACTACAAGACCTGAAATCGATAACTCATTTGCATTTTTAACCCAACCTTCTTCAAAAAATAACTCTGCATCGATAATAAATGCTGCACAGTCATTGCGATCATCGTTAATTAATGCTTGAACCCAGGTTCTATGTAATCTCTGTAATAATTCTGAATTTTGCATCAAAAATCCCTCTCAGTAAGTGTGTAGGGTAGGCATTGCCCATCAGCTTTAATAATTAATGAGCAGTGCCATCTTTATCCCTATTTACTATACCATACAGGCACGACGTATCGAAAATATCCATCAGCAACTTTAACCGTGAAGCCCTTGAGTAAATTAAACGATAAGTTTTGGAGCGATATACTAGATTTTCTTAACTTATCTCCAAAATTATTAAATTTTTATTAATTTTTTCAGGTAGTTCTCTATGAGAGATAACAACCTTTCAGCCGCTTTTTCAATTAATTGCATTTGATTTTCATTTCTCCTGTCAAATTTATGAAAAGTTTCATTAGGACTGCCAAGTGCATCATTTAGCGCTTTGACAGTTTTACTTTCTGATTTATTTTGTGAATTGGCTGAGCCATGAGCAACTAAGTTCCTAGCAGCAATTGCTAAATAGTCTATTTCAAGGATAGCTTTACCTGTATGGTCTTCATAGTAAGATTTTCCTGTACTTGCGTTATATTGCCTGCCTTTAATGCTATTATCTTGACCGATAAGTTCATATAATCTATACGAACTTATAATACTAAATTCTGGGTCGGGAAACTTCTTGATAGCAAGATAGCTATCAATATATTCGTCTAACCTAGAATTATTAGCTTTGCATAAAGCACTGTACTTAAATTTATCAAAAACATTATGGATTTTAAGAGAGGCACCTCCTATATCAAACGTAACTGAAGCTAGTACATTAGATTTGCCCTCCGGAGTTTTTATGGCGGTAGTATGAGCGACATCTTGTGGAGAAGAGCTATATAAAAGCCTCAATTTGTTAAAGAAAGGTAAAAGTTTGCTTTCGGCATAGTCCTGGAAATTTTTTATATTTTGTTCTTCCAAGTAAGTTTTTTCTAAAATTAAGGATTGCAGTGTTAATGTTCTATTTTTACAAGATAAAGATACATAAATTTTATAATCTTCTGGTTGAGCTGTGAAAACTTCTACCATTTCTTCAAAAGATTCATCTTCTTTGAGTATATGCTCAATGTTTGCTAACTCTGATTCATCATAATCTATCCGGAGTGTAGCTTGATATTTAAAAGTATTTGCTTTTTCATTTATAGTCATTTTACAGTCTTGTCCTACTTTTTCAAGTGTAATCAAATTCATAGCTTTCCTCACCAATATAAATACAATAGCACACAGTAAATTTCATCCTTCTTCTGACTGCTGGCGCTTAGCTCGCGATTTCAACATTCGCTCTTTTAATTTGGCATTTTTGGCGGCAACTTCTGGGTTTCCTTCATACCAAGGGGGAATATCATCGTAATCCGGGATGCCGTCATCAATCAAATATCGCGAATTTGAATTTTTCGGATAACCCGCAACAACTCCACCCGCGCAAATAACCAATAAAGCATTTTCTTCATCTGCCTTCAGCGCTCTTTTAGCTGATGGAGAAACTCGCACGCAATCACCCCGCTCAATTGGTATTAGTTTTCCATCAATCAGAATAGTTCCCTTTCCTTGAACTACGATATAAACTTCTTCTTGCTCTGCATGGCTGTGGGTAAAAGTGTAGCCTTCAGCAGATGGTAAATGAATCAACCCAAGCCCCACAGACTGGAGGTTTAGCTGTTTGTAAGGATTGGTTAAAAAGGGTAAGCTATCAAAATCGAAGTGAGCTTTGGTAAAAGGGTTAATGCTTGGTTCTTCAGTCATATTTCTAAAAATGGTAGTTGAGTTACAACGTTACGAAAGTGCGATCGCACGCTGCCTTATGTCACAGCAAAATCAGTAATTTTTCTAAATTCAGAATCTCGAAAACCCAACACGATATGTTCCTTGGGAACACCTGCTTCGACAAGTTGATTGGCAACTCCATCCTCTGTGCCATCGCGTTGAATCCATATTTTGCCATTAATAATATCAATATGGATCAAACAGCCGTGAACTCGGCGAGTTGTGGAAGGAAAATCTCCGCCGACTTTTTCTCGTCCCAGAATCATCAATAGATATCGATCTTGTTCGCGATCGAAAACCGTTTCAAACTGGATGTCACCGTGAGCATAAGGAATTTTAGTATGTCCGATGATAATTTCTTCAATCAATCGACGATAGGTTTGCTTGGTATCCATCTGAGAATAACCTCCATTTGCGGGTCGAACACAATTAGTGGTATTTGATAATCTTGAATTATTAAGCGACCGACTGCTTCTTCAAAAATATCGATAAATATTCGATCGTGAACCGCAATGTAAAGAGTTCTATTCGGTTCGGTTCTTGCTAGGACAGACCGATACACAAAATATTGACCAACCGCATTTTCAATATCATTCATTTCAGACGCACCGCCAAAACTTTTAATCTCTACTGCGATTTGACATCCGGCTTTTTCTGCGGTTAATAACTGCTCGGCACCTAAGTCAACATAGAGATCCTTGTTGCCCCACTTCAATCGTAAAGGATCGTGAGTGATTGTCCATCCATCTTTGCTCAATGCGTTCTTGAAATTGTCGTGATATTTGTCGCGTGCTGGCACCTTCTCTAATCTCTTACTACAGATATCTAAATTGTAGGGTAAGTATTGCCCACCCTACAACCATTTTAAGACAGCGGGATTACAAGTAAAGTGATATTCTTGATACCGATTACCAGGATCGGTTCACCTGGCAATAGCTGCACTTGAACTTTTGGCTGATAAAATTCAGCAGGCCAATAACTGCCCAATGCTTTTACTCTACCGCGAGTTCCAGGTGCGATCGCCTTTTCTACAGTCCCTTGTTTCGGTTCAGGGAACATTGCAACATGGGAATTGGTCAGTAATTCATTCATAAGCTGACCTCCTAGTTGAGTTACAAAGTGAGAAAATTGCGATCGCACTTAGAAATCAACACTTGGTGTAGCGTACCCCAGAAACCCGGTTTCTTCGAGAAACCGGGTTTCTATGTACTTAAAAATCCAAGAAACCTCGCTTTCCCAAACGTGCGATCGCAGCAGCAGCTTGCAGTCGCGGACAAGCCAAACTATCGGCTACCTGAGTGCTATCCACATTGCCTAGATTCAAGACAGTTTCTAACACCTGTCGATCGAATTCCAAATCGCGGAACTCATCTTTGAGCATAGCAACCATCTTACTAATCACATCCTTAGCGCTGCTAGCGGATGCACACTGACCGCCAGTAGCAGTTGCGATCGCACCGAAAGCCTGCATAGTAAACCCATCGCCACCCATGCACAAAGCATGAACCGTCACCCACTGATTTTCCGCAGCTGCGGCGACCAATTGCACATTCAAACCGCTAGGACAACCATTGGGCCAGCCATCGCCGTTTCCGCCGCGACCGCCGCGTTGTTGTGAGGGAACCATTTCTTGCAACCATTTAGCAAAGCCGTGCGGTGGTGCATCCCCAACCAGTAAGATAAAACGGCAGCTGTGAGAACGCCATTGCATCTGCACGCAAGCATCGCGGACACCGCTATAAACCGCTTCCGGGCCATCACCACCGCCATCAGCCTTTAGCTGGTTAATTGCCTTCTGCATCTCCTTCAAATTAGCAGTCAGCGGATAGACACGAGTTACAAAAGAATTGTCTTGCGGTGGGTGGTCGCGGTATTCCACCAAACCTACTTGCAAGTCGATACCGCTATCAGCTTTCAGCAAGCTAATCGTATCGAGTAACTGTTGCTTTGCGGCTTGGATAAACGACCCCATACTGCCAGTTGTATCGACAACAAAGCACAGGTCAACAAAGTTAAAAGCTTTTTTCATAGTTTCTCCTTCTTCTAGGTTTGGCAATAAGTAATCGGGGGTAAAATTTCCGATTACTTATTGCCAATTCCCAATTACCCAACTTTATTTGTCATCCCGTACTGGCAGAGGTGTATCCAGAATTTCCATCAGCAATTCCAGACGAGATCTGCGAGATAGCAAAGGCACCAAGTTCGGCAGCGAGTAGTAATCTCCCGCAAAGGTGAAACTTTCAAAAGTTACCTTATTTTGCTGTAGTTGATGCTCCAAATAGCTGTTGTGCTGACCTACTTTCACCAGAACTACATTCGGAATAACTTTCAATTCTTCGCAGTAGCGGGGATAAACGGTGCTGAAGTAAGGAGCGGCGTTTTCGTTTTCATCAGTTACGATGATAATCTGTTCGATCGCTTGTCGCTTCAGTCGCATTATTTCCAAAGCCGCACCGATGCTGGTACTGCCATTTGGGAAAATGTGCCGGAAAGCTTTTTCCCAATCTGAGAGGTTTTTACCCTGTGCTTGAATTGGGTAAGCCATCGCATCGAAAGCATAAACAAACAAATCTGCTTCTGCGATCGCAGATACGATCGCCGCAATTTGCTTGCCAACTTCCAACGCCTCCGTCATACTCGCGCTTTTATCGACCAGCAAAGCAGTAGTTTTGGTAATTTTACCGCGCTGCTTCACCTGCACATCGACAATTTGCTCCAACTTAGTAGCTGTTGCTTCATCAACAACTGCTACTTCACTTGCTTTCATCGCCTTAAATGCCGATACCCGGTCAGATTTTGCCGCTGCTTCCAGTTTCTCATCAATTAGCGCTTTCACTTCCGGGTGATCCATTGCACCCCGTTCTTTCAGCGACTTGAGGTTATTAATTACCTCTTGCGGCGACATAGAATTAATCAGCGCTACCACCACAGTTGGCGTTAGTTGTTTCACCGCACCAACAGCAACAGTGTAAGGTATATTGTGTTCGACAATTAGCGCTGCTTGTTCTGCGGGAGATGGTGCTTTTGCTAATTGCTTGAGCATGAAAGCGAGGCTATCTTCTGGCGGTTTATCCTTAAATAGTACCGCATCAGCGCGATCGCTTGGCTTAATGTGCAATGTAGCGTACAGGTGCTTCATCGCCTTACGTCCCCGCAACGCAGCGCGATCGAAAAATTGTGGGTTCTTTTCCCGTGTTTTCAGATAGCGAGTTACTGCTGTGCGTGCGGAACGAGGTACTTTTCCGCGATGCTGCTTCATAAAATCGACAATTCGCGATACTTCATAAGGCGGGAACTCTTGCAACATCACAAAACCTGCATCGCGATGTTCGTTGACATTGCTAGTCAGCAAATTGCCAACAAACACTTCTTTATGATCGCGCACATCGCCATTTCGCTGATACCAAGTTGCCAAATGTCCGTAAAAAATCGGGTCGAGTTCGATAATTAACTTGTGAATTTCCGATACTTGTTCCAGCTTGCGGTGAGGTGTAGTAAGCAAGCTATTTAGCATTTCCAAACGCCAATCGCGTTCTGTTGTATTCATTGGCACTACCTCCTATAAATTAATGATTGTTTAGGAGGCAATTGTCGCACGCACAAATAGTGAAAAATCACCGCGCAAGTCGAAAAAGCTTTTTTGCACCTACTCGCTTATTGGTCAAGTATGTAAGGCTTTCCCAGTTGGGGCGCGGCGACAACTGCCATTATAGATCGTTTTTGAAATCTTTCAACATTCTCTCTAAGCATCTTAGCCCGCCCGGAAATCAATTTCCGGCGTCATAGCTAAAGTTCTCTAAAGAAAACTGAAAAGTAAAATTCAATTTCCAGTCCACTTAAGTGGACTTTCGCTATGAGCCTGGGAATTGATTCCCAGGCGGGCTAACAGCACATATGCAAAGATATCAATGCCAAAAAAAATTGCTCGTTAGAGAGGTTTCAGATCTGGTTCAAGCCAGTTTTGACGAGCTTCAGAAGACATCAGGCGATCGCGACTATAATATTGTAGTGGCAGATGCTTGTTTCCATGAATCTCGATAAGTTTGTTAGCAAGATCTACCATTGCTAAATAAGCACCTTCAGCATCAAGAAATCGGCTCACAATCCGAATCCAAAATAGAGTTATGGTTTCGTGATAGCCGCCTGTTTCTGTATTTGCAATACCAGCAGCAGCGTTATGCCGCTGAATGCCAGTACGAATGCAATGTATTGCTGCTATCTCGGAGTAATAAAATAGATACCAAAGTGCGACAGTTAAATGTGCCTGATGAGTCCATTCACTTCGCGGTAGCCTACACTCCTTGAAGGCGCGGATCAGATTTTCTATCTCACCCAGCGTTTTGTATGTTGCAATTTCAGCAATCATATTGAGCCTTATTTGACAGAAACTTTTGCACCGACAGATTCTAATTGACGCTCGATATCTTCAGCATCGGGGAGTGCGATCGCACTTTTGACTACTTGCGGTACTGACTCGACAAAATCTTTCGCTTCCTTCAAACCAAAACCTGTCAGTTCCCGCACCACTTTAAGAATGGCAATCTTTTTATCGGCGGGTACTTCCTCCAAAACCACATCAAATGATTTGAATTCCGGTTCGTGCGGCGGGAATATAGGGTCGCTAATTATAGGAATAGAGATACCTTTACGCACCGAAGCATCGACACCGAAGGTAGCCTCTATCTGCTTAACCAGTTGGGAAGTTTCCAGCAAAGTCAGAGATTTTAATTGTGCCAAAATGTCAATGGTTTTTGCAGACATGGCTACCTCCTCCAAACAATAAACAAATTTTGAAAATTAGCACTTCGCGCAAGTTGAGAAAGCTGTTTGTTCATACACAGGATTTGAACCTGCATATACTTGAGCTTCAATCAAGCGCCTTTTCCATTTGGCTAGTATGTAAGCTTTCTCAGTTAGGGCGCGAAGTGAAAAACTTAACGCAAATAAACCCGGTTTCTATGAAAATTCGTGAGTTTCGCAGCTAAAAGTCTACCAAGAAACCGGGTTTATAGTCCTTTCGTGCGGAAGTCTGTTTAATTTTTAGCAAGCTTCTGCAAGATAAACTTAATTTCCTTCTTCCCACACGGCTGCTTGCTAACAGCATAAACTTCTCTACCGTACTCCAGCCTTGCTACACAAGGTCGAATAGCAGTTTTCAGTAGAACATCTGTAGGTTTCTCCATTGGTGGAATATCTTGCAGCGTCACCAAATACCACAAATCATCCAGTTTGCGATATTGATGATAGGCATCTATGATTATCAGATCATCTCTCTTGTTGTCACCCTTGTTGATATCTTTATTCGGTCTTCTCTTCGCTAAGCAGAGAATTCCCGTTTCTGGATGAACGTAAAGCTCTTCTCGCCAATCACCAATCGGACGCCTTTCTGAGTAATAAGAGTAGCTCTTTTTACGGTAAGGAACTCCATCAATTAACTCAACATCTCGTTCCACAAAGCCCCACACATGACCCAGAAGATGTTGCCCGATTAGCGTTCTCATTTCAATCTGCTGGCATAATTCCTTATAGACAGCATCCCAAGGCTGCCCTACTTTAGAACGCAACCAGCGACGCAATGGCCCCAGATGGTCTGAGAAGTGCTTTGTGCGTTGCCTTATTTTGATTAAATAAGGAGATAACAAGCCTTCTTCAGTAGCTTCTTGAGTGATTTTTTCGAGAGCTTTCTTATAGCCTGTTAGCTTCTTTGCACTTATCCTCATGCCTCTACGAGGGCGTTCGATGACAATTTCACCTAAGCGGTGTTCGCTCATTAATCAACCTTTTCTCTTGACGTAAGTTAGGATCTTGAAAGATAGTTGTTGAAAGGTTTATTTGATTCATACAGTATATTAAAAGCATTTTTTCCTCCTTTTCTCATTATTCTTAATGGGAAAAATGCTCCGCGCAAGTTGAGAAAGCTGTTTGTTCATACGCGGGATTTGAACCCGCGAACCCTTTTCAGGGGTTGCTTGATTATGAGTCAAGTGCCTTAAACCACTAGGCAAGTATGTAAGCTTTCTCCATTAGGGCGCGGAGTATACTTGGCAAAGTTTCAACATAATGGGATTCCCGCGCAAGTCAGAAAAGCTATTTTTTTCTGAGCTACTCCCCCAAAATTCAAAGTGGAGGAGAAAGGAATCGAACCTTTGACACTTCGATTTGCGATCGAATGCTCTAACCAGTTTGTAAGCTTCACAAGTTAGGACGCGGGAAAAATTTTTTAAGGTTGCTTCGCACAAGTTGAAAAAGCGAGGACACAACAGTCGCTCTTACCAGTTTTACCTGGCAGTGGGCACGCAAACTTCATCTCAGTGAGACTGGGAATGCTTCACTTGTTCGATCGCTCGAATTTCGCTACATTATGACCCTTATAGTTAGGAAGAGTGTGTAAGCTTTTTCGATCGGGGTGCGAAGCAGCAATTGCTACTTTTGGAAATGCTAAGTTCCGCGCAAGTCGGCAAAGCTTTTGAACACTCCGAGCGCTCTACCCCTGAGCTACAACCCCTCGAACGGGGTTGGTAGGATTTGAACCTACGACCAGTCGGTGGACTTGTGTGTATGCTTTGCCCTTTAGGGCGCAGAACAGAAAACATAATGGCAATCAGCCGATAAACATAATAATTTATGGCAGTTAAAGCCACTTCGCGCAAGTTAAAAAAGCTGTTGATTCATACGCAGGATTCGCACCTGCTACCAATCGGGTAATAGCCGAATGCTCTACTAATGAGCTAGTATGTAAGCTTTCTAAATGAGGGCGCGAAGTGAATTTCAACTACCTTTTTATCTATCCCGCACAAGTCAACAAAGCGTTGAACATTAGCGCTCTATCCGTTGAGCTACTCCCCCATTAGCGGGGAAGGTAGGAATCGAACCTACAACCTCTGGTTACGAAGACCAGATGTATGTACGCTTCACTCGTTAGGGTGCGGAATAGAAAGAATTTTGGATTTTGGATTTTGGATTAATTGCTGAATTCAAAATCCAAATTTTTTAAAGGTTGTTCCGCACAAGTTAGAAAAGCTTTTAACCACTTCTAATGCGTTTACCATTTCGCCATAAAGACCGAGGTCTTTAGTGGGAATCGAACCCACAATCCTTGCGGAGCTAGATCCTAATGTGTGTATGGCTTTTCAGGTCAGGGTGCGGACAACATTTTTATCCGTAAACTGCTTCTGGACGTACAATCAAATCGCCGCTGGGTCTGCGATCGACAATGTAAGACTGCAACCGATCTTGACTGACATCAAAATGCTGTGCGAGGCGTTGCTTGATGGCGGTATCGCTCATAGCCGTTGTCACACCCAGTTGAGGTTCGGCGATATCATAAGAACGTCCTTCAAAGCGAATGTGAACCATCTCGCACCTCCTTATCCTTAGTATTTAAAACAAATTTGTTACAAAAAGAAACGTCGATCTAAATGATAGTCCTGTCTAACTCGGCGGATTGACTCAGTAACTTTTCTATGTCTGAGTCTTGTAGAACTTTCCCGTTCTAATTCCCGTTCAGACGGAATTGAAGTAATCTCAGGTCGCCTGTTGTTTGACTCGGAATGAGTTATCGGCTGACCGAAGATTTTGGTGTAAAGTAACAACATCACAGAATAGTCTTGGTAACAAGACTCCTGAATGAACGTCCGTTGAAATTGCCAGTTAATTATTCAATTGTCAAGGTTCAGTTGGGCATTCCAAGGAGAGGCGTTAACCTCTCTCTTGCTTGCCATAAATTTATGCTACATAAATACTACAAAGTTGTCAAGGGGTTGGAAAAAATTTTTTCAGGTGACATCCTTAACGTAAGAAATCCAGTTGTAAAGCTTCTCAAAGCCAACCGATTCGTAAAGTCGCAGCGCATTGTTGGGATTTTGGGTATCGACGCCAAGTTTTGCGGTTTCCATACCCGCAGCTTTCAATTGGTGCATTCCCGAAAGTAACATCGATCGCGCTAGCCCCATCTTGCGGAAACCGCGCCGCGTACCGAGTGCTGCAATCCAGCCTTCTTTGCGTCCGCTACGTTCGTTATCCTTTATATGAATAGCGCAGAAGCAAAAAGCTGCGAATGTGCGATCGGGCGCTAATGCAACCAAATCCAATTCGGGCTTGTAATCAGGTGTAGTCAGCATATATTTAGCCCGATCGAGCGTTAGATCGTGGTGATTCCAATGATCGATAAAGGTTTGGTTGAACATCTCCACCCAAGCTTCCGTATCTTGATGACCCGCATCGCGGAGAGTAAAACCTGCTGGAAATTGCGGTTCTGGAATTGCTTCGGCGAGACTGCGCTGCATGGTGAAGAAGTGGCGATCGACCGTGAAACGGTGATTTTCCGCTACCGTGATGTAGTACGGTTTGTCATCGCGAGCAGAACAACGCAATTTTACTTGCACGTTGCGATCGCGAGCAACTTCCCGCATCCTCTCTTCACTCCAAGCAATAATCTGCTTTTCCAGATCTTTACCGCGATTATGAGGATGAACGCAATACCACAACCAACCATCAATTATTTCGCCCGATTGCGGTATCCCTACCTCACCGAAACCAATTAAATTACCATCTGCATCTTCCCAAAGTCTGATATCCCGTGCTTTATCAATTGATGGCTTGTCAAATTCCGTGCGAAGTTCCGATACTGAAGTACCGTGTTCTAGGCGATCGACCTCTTCGCAAGTATTGATTAAATGTGCGATCGCTTCCAAGTCAGATTCGATCGCCAACGGGCGCATCGTCAGAGTAAACATAAAAAATTACATTGAATACTACTCTATACTACAATTGTAATAAAGATGAAACCTCACCCTATTGGGTGAGCGATCGAGGTAAATCTAGATCCCCGACTTCTTCAAGAAGTCGGGGATCTGAACAAGCGATCGAGATTGATTAAAATAGGAGATTAAATAGCGATCGTTTTTTAATTTATATTTCAAATAATCGAACGTCATAAAGTTTAAATCGATTGTCATGGGTGATGATTGTATAATCTTCTGCTTTTGCCTGAGCAATTATCAAGCGATCGAAAGGATCTTGATGATGGAAAGGCAATTTCTGCAATATCTCGTAATGGCTAAATTTAGTTTCTAAGATTTGAAACTGGTGATTTATCAAAAACATCTGCAATTCTGATAGGGAAATGGATAATGACAGCTTGCCAATACTAATTTTAATGGTCATTTCCCACAAGCTAGCCTGACTAATATAGATATGATTGTCAGGATCGGCAATTAACCATCTTACATCGGAAGAAAGGCGAACGCTCCCTTCAATAAACCAAATCAAAATGTGAGTATCAATTAGATATTTCATGGCAGCATATAATCTTCAAAACCCGGAGGCGTTTCATCAAAATCCTCTGCCACATAAGTAAAAATACCCTGGCCACAGCCAAATTGACGAGGTTGGACTGCAAGAGCATTTTCAGAATGATTTTCTTTGAATTTTTGGATTTTGTTTAATGCTTCAGCATCTTTTAATGACAAAATCCATTGGATTAATTCTAATTTGAGATATTCAGTATTCATGACTTTTACATTATATGTTTTCAACTTGATATAATCCGATAGTAGACAGCATACGGAAAGCGCCGCACCACTACCCGTCAAACATCTTGATAGACAACAGCATAAGACTCAGGCATTTGAAAAATTCGATTCAAGATCTCGTCAACACAATCCAAAAAATCGTCACCAAGTCCAGGCTGCTGACTCTCGTACCAATTGTACGCCTCATCTAGTTCTTCACGAACTTCTGGACGAAATACCAGCACATAATTCATGGTCTTTTTCTGATTGAGGCTTTAATCTCATCCCATGTCAATACGTTATCGGGATTAGTTTCGTAATCGGCAATACGGCGATCGATCTCTTGGCGTTGTGCTTCGGTCAAATTAGGATAAGCTTGTTCTGCTGCAATACTTTCCCAAATTGCTTGCACAAGATCGATCCGCTCTTCAATGCTTAAGGTTGTAATCTCCTTCAAAGTGGCTGTGATGTCCATGCAATAAACCTAGATAAAAGAGTGGGTGACTAAATACACCTAAATATATAATATAGCATTTTACCCATTAAATCGAACGCTGTAATAACAATACGACTTAACACACCCAATTACCCTATATAGCGATCGCTGCCCTTTCTACCTTTGCTTTATCAGCACAGCGTCTCGCTTTTGGGCTTCTGTTGGTCAATTATACACAATTTTTTAATGCTTCAATATCTGCACCAACGATTTTCTCTAAATTTCTCGTAATCTTTTCAATATCCCAATTCCACCAGGCAATTTCCAGCAAAGCATTGATTATTTCATCAGAAAAGCGTTGTCGGATTACCTTAGCTGGATTTCCTCCCACAATAGTGTAAGGTTTAACATCTTTGGTAACTACAGACTTAGCAGCAATAATGGCTCCATCGCCAATTTTTACCCCTGGCATAATCACTGCTTCATATCCGATCCAGACATCATTGCCGATTACGGTATCACCTTTAAAAGGTAATTCGCTAGCATCGGGTGTAACTCGCTCCCAACCGTTAGCAAAAATGTTAAATGGATAGGTCGAGAACCCAGATATTTTATGATTAGCACCATTCATAATAAATTTTACATTTGTAGCGATCGCGCAAAATTTACCGATGATTAACTTGTCACCGATAAAGGGATAGTGATAAAGTACGTTACGCTCAAAATTTTCCGAATCTTCTGGAGCGTCGTAATAAGTGTAGTCTCCAATAATAATGTTGGGGTTTGAGACAATATTTTTGATAAAGCAAACTTGAGGGAAACCCTCCATTGGATGTAAAACTTTCGGATCGGGATATTGCATCGCAAGACCTCAGACGTGAGTGATTTCCAATCTTATTTTAAAGGACTTAAGCTATTAGCCCGAAACTCAAGTTCCAGGCTAATAGCTTTCTGCACCTGTTTGTCTGGAGGAAATCTACTTCAAGATTTTGGAGACAACGCCAGCGCCGATCGTGCGACCGCCTTCACGAATAGCAAAGCGCATTCCTTGCTCGATCGCAATTGGGTCGAGTAGTTCAACTGTCATATTAACGCGATCGCCCGGTACTGCCATCTCAGCTACACTGCCATCATCTGTCGTGAAGGATTCGATCGTTCCTGTCACATCAGTTGTTCGCACGAAAAACTGAGGACGATAACCTGGCAAGAATGGAGTTTTGCGACCCCCTTCCTTTGCCGTCAGCACGTACATCTCAGACTCAAACTTAGTATGAGGTGTAATTGAACCCGGTTTGGCAACAACCATTCCTCGTTCAACTTCATGCTTCTGGATACCCCGCAGCAACAAACCGACATTTTCGCCAGCAATTGCTTCATCCAGAACTTGCCTGAACATTTCTATGCCGATGACCGTTGCACGTAGGGTATTGTTCAGACCGACCAGTTCAACGTCATCACCGACTTTAATTGTACCTCGATCGATCTTACCTGTAACAACCGTTCCCCGACCTTTGATCGAGAAAACATCTTCGATCGGCATTAGGAAAGGTCGATCGATTTCCCGCTTTGGCGTAGGAATGTAAGAGTCTACCGCATCCATCAGTGCATAAATGCGATCGACCCACTCATCCTCACCCCGCTGAGTTTTAGGATTAGCAGTCATCTTCTCCAACGCTTTGAGTGCCGAACCTGCGACAATGGGAATCTCATTCCCAGGAAAGTGGTAAGCACTTAAAAGGTCGCGAATTTCTAGTTCCACTAATTCCAAAAGTTCATCGTCCTCTACCATGTCTTTCTTATTCATAAAAACGACAAGGTAAGGAACGCCAACCTGACGTGCCAGTAAGATGTGTTCCTGAGTTTGCGGCATCACACCATCTGCTGCTGAAACTAACAGAATGGCACCATCCATTTGAGCAGCACCCGTAATCATGTTTTTCACATAGTCGGCATGACCGGGACAATCAATGTGAGCATAATGTCGAGTATCAGTTTCATACTCAACATGAGCCGTATTGATAGTAATACCCCGTTCCTGTTCTTCTGGTGCAGCATCAATTTGTTCGTAGCCTAGCGGTTTAGCTTTTCCCAACGCTGCTAGGGTTTGAGTAATTGCTGCTGTCAAGGTAGTCTTGCCATGATCGACATGACCGATCGTGCCGATATTAATGTGTGGTTTCGTCCGCTCAAATTTGGTGCGTGCCATGCACTTTAGATCCTCCTTTTGTTGTTGTTATGGAATCAGCGATCGCGCTCTCAATTCAATGAACTGAGAACTGCTATAAATGGAAGGTAGAGGAATCCTAAAAGAATGTCTTCTTGCAGGATACCTTTACAGCAAAAAGCTGCACCTTCCAAAACCCCTTACCCAGGAGTCGAACCTGGCAATACCGTCTTTAGGAAAGACAGTTCTGCATCCGGCAGGCAAGGGAAATTTTATTGTGCTTCTCTAATGAAGCTGACTTTAGAAAATTGATATCGTATCTGGTCTAGTCTGCGTTCAATACTTTGCGGAACACGACCTTATCATCGCCCGTGGCGTAGAAATCCCGAATGCGTGCCTCCTCCTCGTAGCCGCACTTTGCGTAGAACGCCCGCGTGCGATCGAATTCGGGCAGTCCGGACGTTTCCACCAGTAGCACGCGCCCCCTGCGTGCTGTCAATGCCTGCTCGACGTAGCGTAGCAGTTTCGTACCGCGTCCTTGCCCTTGACGATCGGGGTGGATCGCAATTAATTGCAGATTCCAAGTCCTGTCTGTCATCCGTTCCGGCTCACAGTATGCAACGCCCACTGGCCCATTGTCATCGTCAGTAATCCAGAAAGGCTCTGTATCGCTGTTTCCCCCCAAGGAATCGGTCAACATCTGGCGTAACAACTCTAGCGCACTCGGCGGAAAAAGGCCAGTTGCGTCAGCTAGGGCGATCAGAGCAGTGGTGTCATCGGGTGTAGTCGATCGAATCATGGTGAATTCAAGTTTAGTCATAACGTACTCAAGTCTAGAAGTACTACCACGAACGGTCTACCTATGAGCTTCGGAATTGATGATTTCTGTTGTCAGGTTATAACCTGACAAGAGATTACGAGGAACTCCTGGAATCGATCGATCGCTAGCGATGGGCTTCCATATAAGCCCTTAACAAAGCATTAATTTGCGTTTGATAGCCCCGCCCTTGAGATTTGAACCATTCCAAAACATCACTATCGATCCGCAAGGTAACTTGAGATTTATTCTTAGCTGATGGTAATCCCCGTCGAACAATTGCTTTTGCAAACATCTCTGGTGTAATTTCTGGACAGTCGGATAAATCTATATCTTCATCAGTCATAGCATCTAGGCGTTGCCAATCAGTTTCAGATTTGCTCGAAATAGGTTCGTTGCTCATATCTGGTTGCTTTTCTAGCGGAAATAATGCGAGTAATATCGTCTCTTTCAGTGTGGACAATAGCAACTACTTGCCCTTGCAACAAGCCAAGGGTAATAAAACGTTGTTCGCCATAGTTAAAGCGATCGTCTTCAACAGTCACGATGTCTCCATCAAAAACTGCCGGAACATCAACAAAGTCAACACCGTGCTTGCGAAGATTAGCAAGTCGCTTGGCTTCATCCCACTCAAATTCCATAACGCTATTGTAACTACAATTTGTAGTTACAGCTACTCCCCGCCAGTTAACAGTTATTTTGATACAAAAATGGAGAGGACGGGACTCAAACCCGCATCGACCGACGGCAACTTTTAGGAAACGCGCTTTCTTACTACCCGTAAGCAGACAGGAACTACCCCCATCTCGGACTATTAATTCCTTTCAGTGCCTCCGCAACCCGTTGCCCGTTTGCTGTTTCAGGGAACGTCGCAAAGCAACTTTTTACCCTACTCGACAAACCCAGTCGTCCTTTTGAGAACCGTTTCCCTAGTTTCTACGGTGCCATTCCAATTTAGGCGACCTCCCCATAATTATATTAATGAAGCTATTGGGGTTGTGTCAGATCTACTCGATGTCCATCTGGATCTGCCACTATTGCACGTCTTCCCCAAGCTGAATTACTAGGATGTGAAATGATTGAAGCACCGTGTTTTTCGAGTTCGCGGATAACTGCATCTACAGAAGTGACTTGAAATCCTAGCGGAGTCGCTGTCGTCGGTACTGTTTCTGGGGTAGATGGATAAATCTCAAACGTAGTACAACCGACCTCACTGGCAAAATGCTCTAAACCACTGCCATGTTGATGCTTGATGAAAGTCAGCCCCAGCCGTTGATAGAAGGCAGCAGATTTTTCAATGTTGTCTGAGCGGATGACAACGAGATTCAATTGAATTTGAGCCATTGCTTCGTGCCTCGCTTCTCGGCTTCCGTGGATAAGGGAAAATCTGGGAACTCGATTGGTATTATGGCTGTAACTGCGATCGTATAAAACCATAACCATCACCAAATTGCGATATCATACGGCAATTGTAATTATTTAGTTCATCAACAATATCAGGATTATTAAAATCTTTGGTGTTCCGGTTAAGAAAACAAGCTACTGAGGGATGATGCTGGCGAAGGTGACCAATAACCGAGGCATAAATAAGAGCATCCTGTGGTTTTAAGTTGTAAGGAGCTTCACACCTTGCCGCTTCCGTAAGCATATCAACACTAAGCGCAATCACTTCTGCACTATTGAGCAGACGATCGCGATACTGCGCGAAGCGTTGGCGTTCCTCCTCATTACTTTGAAGTAGCAAACTTGCAATGTCTTCGATACTAGAAATACGAGCCGTATAGGATGCTGTGCGTCTTAATTGACTGAGTTCTTTCTGAAGCGAGTCCTGAAGCTTTTTACGCTCGTTTGCTTGACGGCTTAATTTTTCGTGAGGTTCAGCAAAACTATATGCTGGTATCACAAGCTTTGCACGTCCGGCTTCGCAAATTTGCAAAATATGTTCGCAACTTTGAAATTGCTCCTGTTGAAAAACTAACTCCAAGACAAAATTAGTTTCAACGTAAATATTCATGCCCCGGCCTCATGCTGTAAACTACCTCCAGCAATAGCAGCATAAAGACCAGAATCAATTAGCCATCGCTGAGATTCATCTGCCCCATTAGGTAGTTCTTGTGAATAAATGATGTTTGTAAACCAAGATGAAAAAATCAATTCAAGGCTTTCCTCGCTTATTTCTCGATCGCTTTTTATCCCAGCTTTTTCAAAATAAGGTTGAAAAATCGGACGTGCATCAATAACATAATTTGGCTCACTTTCATCCAGTCTTGCTTCTTCATCAGCCCACAAATAAAATTTATCGGTAAACACCATCAGGAAATAAGGGACTTTTGGAAAAACTCCATGAGCAAGAATATAGCGACGAAATTTTGCTACCCACTCTGGCGAAGTATGACGCCTACTCTTGATTTCAACTAAAAGTATCAGTTGACCTTCACAGTCATAACCTGTTAAATCCCAGCGAGTAACTCGTTGACTTTGTGTGGGCATAGTTCAAAGCTTTGACTCAATACCACTATTTTGGCGCACAATTTCATTCCTGTACCATAAAGCTATGTACTTATGACCAATCCACCGGGAAGGTACTGCCCCTTCTAAGACACAGTTATCGGCTGTGCGCGTCACTATTTCCGCCTCCGGTGGTTAAAGGAAGATGGAGGGATCGAACCCCCAGGTGTTACCCTGCCCTGCTTTTCAAGAGCAGTTGCCGTCCATTCAGCGGCATCTTCCATTCAGGGGTGTCTGGCCGGACTTGAACCGCGCTAATAACTAGCTTCACAGGCTAGCGTCTCGACCACTTCGACTTCAGACACCATCAGTGGAGTCAAGGAGAATCGAACTCCTAACTTCTTGCGTGCAAGGCAAGCGCTCTGCCAATTGAGCTATGACCCCATTTTTGGTGGATTCTGGTCAGAATCGAACTGACTTCTTTCTACTTGCAAGGTAGACGCTTTACCAATTAAGCTACAGACCCACGATGGATACTGGTCGGAATTGAACCGACATCCTTCTAGCAGCCAGCTAGACGCTTTACCAATTAAGGTACAGACCCATTTTTGGAAAGTGCAAATCGCATCAGGATAGCGTGCAAGCTACCAGAGCATTTTGCGTTTTCTCAGCTACTAGAGGGACTCCGCTGGTGAGTTATTACACACTCTTTAAAGGATGGCTACTTTCAGGCAAACCTCCCAGGTTCTTCGCACTCCCCGTTTGCAAACGCCCACTGCATTAAGGCAGCGTTACTTTTCCTCTCGTACTAAAGTATGTAGGCTCTCGGATGTTAGGTCACGCTGTAAAATGCGATCGCCATTTCTGCAAAAATTAATAAATCAATTTAACTCACCTCTTTTAAACAAAACTAAAGTTTTCAGCGGGAATGGTAGGACTTGAACCTACACAAACGAAGGTAGAAGCTTCGCGCTCTATCCATTGAGCTACATTCCCACAAAGCGAGAGTGGCAGGACTTGAACCTGCAACAACCAGTTTCGTAAACTGATACTCTATCCAGTTGAGTTACACTCTCATAATTGGTAGTCCTGGCAGGATTTGAACCCGCAACCTCTTGCTTGTAAGGCACTTGCTCTACCGTTGAGCTACAGGACTGAGAACAGCGAGAGTAGTAGGACTCGAACCTACAACCTTCAGGGTCGAAACCTGAAACTCTGTCCATTGAGCTATACTCCCAAATTGTTCTCAAGCGGATGACGGGACTCGAACCCATGCGCTGAGACTGGCAGACTCAGATGCTAGCCACTACATCACACCCGCATTTTTGAAAGCGGACAACGAGGATCGAACTCGTGCCTAGAGTTTGGAAGACTCAGATGCTACCGCTACCTCCGCATATTCAAAGTTTCAAACGATCGCATTTATTTTATTCATTAGATCCAAAGCGCTGATAGAATTCTGTAAATATATTTCTTTCTCTTCTAGTATCCAAAACCGAAAAAAGTACACTTTTAAATCTCCCCCAAAATTGACCGTTTGCTAATAATAAATCTGCAAACATTTGAGCGACCATTGCCGAATCGTTTCTGAATACGCCACAACCCCAAGCTCCTAAAACTAAAGCATCGCAATGATGGTAAGCAGCCAAACTTAGCAATTTAGCACCGCGAATATAGAGAACTTCGCGTATTTTTCCCAAATCCTGAGATTGTTTTTTTGCAACTTCACCCGCGTTAGGGGCTGGGCTAGTGATAAAATCTACTAGATACGGTTTTTCTAGTAAAGTTCCGTCATCTTGGCGGAAGATTGGGCAACCGGGTGAATAAATCATGCGATCGGAATACAATAGCGATCGATTTTCGCGATGAAACTCATAGTGTTCGGGACATTTTAACAGGCTTTTGTAAAGTCCAGAACTCCTTGCTAAGCTTTCTTCTTGCGCTTGAGCGCCTCTAGTAAATCCACCGCCGGGGTTTTTGGCAGAAGCAAAATTGAGAACGCCAATTCTTTCAAATTGTTGGGTTTGCGCCATCTGTTCTGCTCCCACCAAAGTTGTCTCGTTTCTGACTGTAAATTCAGTATGAGAGAATAGAGGAGTGCTAGCGAGAACTTCTTTTTGGATTTGTGCGAGACGATCGGGATCGTAGCATTTAGTTTGAGCGATACAGGATACTAATTCTCGCGCAATATTCACCCGTTCGCCATTAGGAGATAGGTAATAACCAGCTTCCATTATTTTGAGAGTATCTTGCGCGATCGCAACTAGCCTCATGTTCTCAAGTCCTCCCAATATCACTTTCTTTACAGTACAAGCAGGAGGCGAGATTTGAACTCGCATAGGCGACTTACAAGGTCGCTGTGTTGCCATTGACACCACACCTGCACTTTGGTGGCGGGGGCAGGAATTGAACCTGTCTGATAGTCAGGTTATGAGCCTGATGAGCCGCCGTTGCTCCATCCCCGCATCGTCACCAAATGCCCCTGACTGGATTTGAACCAGTAACCTCCTCGTTCTAAGCGAGGCACCTCTTCCTGTTGGGCTACAAGGGCAGAAAAAGTGTAAAGGATGAAGGATAAAAGATGAAAAATTTATCGTTTATCCTTCTTTTAAGCTTTGAGAAACCGGGTTTCTAGATGAAAAACTTAGGTATTCAGGTTTAGCTATTTGCAAGAAACCCGGTTTCTGAATCTTGCGAAAATTTTCTTATTTTTGCCTATGAACTGTTACCCGCTTATCGGGATTTTGCTTCTTCACCCAAGCGAGGAATTTCTGCATTTCTGGCGCTTTCCTCAGCTTTTCTAGGGTGTTTAGTTCTTTGGCAAGATACTTGTTATCAAATAAAGCATGAATTTGGCGATGGCAAGCCGAACAAATATCAATAGTTGGGCTTGTTTCTACTTTCTGGCGTTTAGTGCTTTGTCTGGGAATGAGGTGATGGGCGGTTAAACGTTCCATCTCTCTTTCGCAGAGTTCACAGGGCAGTGTTTGTTTTGACACAACTTTGAAAGTCATCGTTTCGCAGAGTTCGGGATTGCGATCGCATCTTAGACATTTTCACTTTCTCCTTCTAATTATGACAAATCAACCAGATTGAATTCCAGTCGCAGAATTCAATGGGCGCTACAGGAGTTGAACCTGTGTCGTCCTGATTAAAAGTCAGGTGCATAACCGTTCTGCCAAACGCCCTTATTTGGTGGGTCGCCCAGGGGTTGAACCTGGATAAGTCTGCTTAAGAGGCAGTTGCATATCCGCTCTGCCAACGACCCAAGTAGGTACTCCCGACAGGATTTGAACCTGTAAAATCTGGCTTCTCGAACCAGCACGTATGCCAATTCCGTCACGGGAGCATAAATTGGCTGTTAGCCAAGTACCCCTGACAGGACTCGAACCTGCAAAACACTCGTTCTGAACGAGCGACGGTTTCCAGTTACGTCACAGGGGTAAAATCGGGGTGGCAGGATTTGAACCTACGACATTCTGCTCCCAAAGCAGACGCGCTACCAAGCTGCGCTACACCCCGTTGATGCTCCTGACTGGATTTGAACCAGCAACGCGCAAGGTTTAAGCTTGCTGCCTCTTCCGGTTGGGCTACAGGAGCGAGTTTTCATGCTCCCGGTGGGATTTGAACCCACACGGTATAACAACTACTTTTGAGGTAGCGGCCTCTTCCAGTTGGGCTACAGGAGCAAAAATCGATCGTCTGCCGTGAAGGATAGAACTGGGAAGGCAGGAATCGAACCTGCGAGAGCCTGATCCAAAATCAAGTGGCTTTGCCAACGTCGCCTACTTCCCAATGATGTAAGTAGCTGCCGGGGCAGGGCTTGAACCTGCAATCTCATGGGTCAGGGCCATGCGACTTTGCCTTTCGTCTACCCGGCAATAAAATAAATGGCTGCCTCAGTAGGACTTGAACCTACAACCGCGCGGTTAACAGCCGCTCGCTCTGCCATTGAGCTATGAGGCAATGCCAGCCCCCCAGGTCAGTATCGAACTGACGACCTCTTATTCTTAGAAGCTGAGGGAATGGGAAGAGTAGGAATTGAACCTACGTCTCTTGCTCTTCAAGCAAGCGCTAGAACCAACTCAGCTATCCTCCCAAAAGACGACCTTTGTATTTGGCAGCTTGATCAATAAGTACTTGATCGTGTTTACTGTGTTCAATTCGATGACAGCAAGCACATAACAATTCACATTTTTCTAGCTCTCGCTGTATCACTTCCCAACTTTTGTTGGCAACATTACCGATTTGAAACTCTTTAGTATCAGGGTCTATGTGATGAAATTCATACCCCGGTAATGCTCCCTGCCAACCACACCTTTGACACTTACCTCCTAGAAGCTTGACTGCTGCATTTTTGGTGATGTAGCGTCTTACCTTCGTCCTGCAACCACCACACATTTTTGTTCTCTTACCAGTAGTAGATTTACAGCATATTGGACAATTTTGTTCAATTGGAGGACGCTTATTGAGTACTAGCTTTCTCGTATTTCGGCTTCCAAACGGTGAACATTCCAGACAATACTTTCGCCGTTGGAAATTACGTTTTTTCCCATCAATCATTAGCTTGACTGGAAACTTAGCTCCACAGTACTCACATATTGGCATATAGTTAGGTAGTTTAGTATTACAAGAATATTGTAGTACCAACTGAGCTACCGGGGGATAAACGGAGAGGGAGGGATTTGAACCCTCGGCGGCTGTTATACCGCTCTTTCTTAGCAGGAAAGCGCCTTAAGCCACTCGGCCACCTCTCCACAATGGGTCGGGCAGGAATTGAACCTGCAACGCTTTAAGCTACTGTTTTACAGACAGTTACCTACGCCAATAGGTGAGCCAACCCAGATAGCCCCAACGGGATTTGAACCCGTGTTGTCCGATCGAAAGCCGGATGTCCTTGGCCGCTAGACGATGGGGCCAAACGAAAAATCTACTTCGTGCAAGTTTGAGCAGCTTTTATTAGCCCCCAAGTTGGCGGAGGCTGTAGGACTCGAACCTACTTAACTGATGGTTGGAAGATCAGTTTTACCAGTTTTTGACGTTCTCACCGCCCTAAAAGTGCGGTGATTCTAAAAATCACTTTTTAGGTTTTCTCTTTCACCGATAAACCTTAAAATCAACTATCCATTACTGGCAATGCTTAAACCAATTAACCGTTCGACAGAACCAATTAACGAGTCTAACTTAGCTGACCCCAGAGGGCTGTATCTCCAGAGACTTACTAGGATACTCCGCCTAGCGTTATCGTGCGCCCCACGATACGTTTACGGACAAAAATATTTTGTTTTCTGGTTGGTGCTACTTTGTTGATAACGCTAGCTTTGCTTAGACTCGTTTTCGCCACCGAGTTGTCTTTATTGTTTCCCGACCTATCGTGTTTCACTCAAAAATTGAGTCGTCCTGTATCGGCGGATACTCTACCTGAGACAACACAATTATACCAAAAAGTCGTCCTAGAAGGGCGAGGCTTTCAACCTAAATTTTCGGTAAGCTTCTCGTGTTGGGGCACGCAGTAGAACGCAGAGACTAGGATTTGAACCCAGACCAAAGGCTTTGGAGACCCTTGTGCTGCCTGTTACACCATCCCTGCATTTAGTAGCAGCGGCGGGACTTGAACCCGCATTAACCAAGGTATGAACTTGGGACTTTGCCATTAAGCTACGCTGCTATCTGACGCCAAGGTCAGAGTGGGATTTGAACCCACGCTAGTCGGTTTTGCAGACCGACGCCTTACCAACTTGGCGACCTGACCATTTGGTAGTCCCGACGAGATTCAAACTCGCAATCTTCTGCTTGAGGGGCAGACGGCTTAATCAATTCGCCTACGGGACTGTTTCAGCGAGGCTGACGGGTTTCGATCCCGCGACCTTCGGTTTGACAAACCGATGCTCTCCCAACTAAGCTACAGCCTCATAAAATGGGTGAATTATTTAGTTTTCAAGGTTCGGTTTGGCTTGGGGTGAGGCTTTTGGCTCTCTTTCCCTCGCCATACATTTATACTACATAACGTACTACAGAAGTGTCAAGGGTTTGGCAAAAAATTTTTTTTGAGGGGGTTACAGGAGGATTTCAGCGGCAGTATTTGTTGGCTGTAATCGTTGCATAGCAATAGTTACAGCCAAAAAAGCGGCGGAAGTCGCCTTTTGTCACACATATATATGTAGTGGAGTATGGCAGCACTACAAGGGCGTGAAGGGATCGCACCACCAACATCTGCCTTTGCTTGTGTAGGGGAGGCGGACGATCGCGCTATGAGGTGGGGATGAATAAGCGATCGCACTACCTACCGACCACAAACTGGCACATCCAATAGTGCCGATCGTACTGAGAAGGCGATCGAAAATATGTTGATATTACCGATCCGGTTGTCAAAATAGAATTCCTAATCCAGTAGAAATCCTCTTTTAATTAACAGTAAATTTTTTTACCATTATTGTATGGCAAATCTTAAAAGAAGATAAATTCTGAGCCTGAAATCTTAAGAGCTTGTTCGGAAAGCTTATTAGAAAATTTAATAGGGTGAGGGCTGGAAATTCTAATAGTTTTTGAAGGCGATTGCTTGAAATATGGTGTTTTGGCAATCAAAAAGCATTAAATTTGCTCAATTTATTTTCTTAATGAGTGTAACAACGTACTTTTGTGGTAAAATTTGCCCCATTGCTGTCTGAAAATTAACAGGAGCTTAAAACAAGGGAAATCTTTGATGTATCGCCTTGTTTGAAAGACAGAGAGTCTTTTCGAGATTTTACTCCCAAAGTAAGAAAAATTCCTTACTTGTGGCAATTCTAGGATGGAAGAGTTTGGAGGACGAACAGTGAGCTACTACGATTTTGACGATCATTTTTGGTCACCGAAGGAAGTTTGCGGTCAGCAACCGCCGAAAAGAACGCAAAAACGAATTTGGGGTATTTGGAAGCTGACAGGAATTGGTGGCGGTGGGGTTTTGCCTAAGTACGGGTCGATTTCGGCAGATCTGAAAGAGAGTCTCGATCGCACGCCTCAAGCTTAAAGTAAATCTACTCAGCATAAACTTCTGCTGGTCATTATAAAAGTAGCAAGACTCTCAATTTAAGGGTTATGCAAGTGTTCCTCGCCCGCTCAATGTTAAAATTGGGCGGGTTTCTTACTGTAGACAAAGCATAGGCTGATTTATTTCGCCTAACTACTGCGAGATATTTTTATTCAATCGAATATTCTTGCTTGCGATCATTGGCTCACATCGTACCAGAAGTGCGAAGATTTATTTTCCATAAGGAAATCTTTAAATTATCTTAAAAAAGGATCTACCTGGAGATAGATTATTTTTTAATCCATAAGGTAGATATTGATATAAATAAAAATCACTCAGCTTGTTAGTGAAACCTTTTTTGAGATTTCATAGGAGTAGACCTTGTTTAACAAAGAAGTTTTTTTACGCGCTGAAATAGATAGGCTTGAGGCTGAGGTTCTTTGGCTGAAATTGCAGTTGGCGGATCTCAAAGATGAGGTAGCCCAGCTAAAGGCTAACCAAGAAGATCGAAGGTTGGAAGATTTAAAACCGAGTAAAGCAATTGCAAACCAAATTAGAAAAAGCGAAAAAATTTCTGGCTAATTGCCAGCAGGTGAGCTGCTTTGATGTGGATTGATGGTTGCGATCGCCATATTATCTATCGTGTAGGGATTCGCTCTCAAGTCCCTCAGTGTAAGGCGTTCTGGGTAACCGAGATCTGCCAGGTGTTTTCCAGAAAGTAAAAATGTAACAAATCTTTGTAGCAGACTACTATACAATTAAACGTCGATCGTGCATAAGTGCTGTCCTGTGAGACATATATAAGTTTATGGTGATGCTACTTCTTCTATCCCGCCCAATCCTAAAACTGGGCGGGTTTTTTTTTTGGAAGAGCGATCGACTGTTCCGCCACACCAGCTGTCGGATGTAGCGGATCGAAGCTTGGCATACCGTGCTTACCCGGAATAACTCCCACCTTCAAATAAGCTTAAGCCTGAAGTCTATTTTTAGCCCAAGGGACAGACTCTTCTTTCTCAGCTACACGACTGAAATAATCCCCTTGGTAATCAAAGAGATATAATAGCACAAGTTCTAAATACCAAAGGCCAAGTTTCCAAGCTTCATATCTTGATTGCTGAGAATCAGAAATTTTTTTACGTTCTTTTGGGTCGCCAGAGTGAACTATTATATTACGTATATTTGTTAAAACTTTTGGTCCCTCAACTTTATTCAGTTTTTTTGAGAATTCGTTCAACTGGTATAAGCTTTTAGGTATTCTATTGCAGATACCGCATTCTTGCAATAATTCATTTAGCTTTTCAGCAGCTTTCAGGCCATCTTTACCAGGAGCAAATTTATCTGCCATAAATCTTTTTTTATCTTCTACTAGAAG
Source organism: Aerosakkonema sp. BLCC-F183 (assembly GCF_041929145.1). Classification (NCBI taxonomy): domain Bacteria; kingdom Bacillati; phylum Cyanobacteriota; class Cyanophyceae; order Aerosakkonematales; family Aerosakkonemataceae; genus Aerosakkonema; species Aerosakkonema sp. BLCC-F183. The sequence continues at coordinate 51,859 of NZ_JBHFNU010000124.1, forward strand.
AACCCTTGAAAGCAGTTCAAAAGCAGCTTGTTGTAGAACGATTGAACCTTCTATACCCCCTGCTTGAGCATTACTTTCCATGTACCAGTAAATCGCTAACCTTATCGGCTCGTTCTAGGTAGGATTATTCCATCGACGCCAGAAGCCGAGAAAAGCTCTATTAATATTTTCACCATTTGCATAATCAGGAAACCACGATTCCACACTCCGCCAAGGTGATACTTTAGGAAAATTCCATTTTTCCCAAACCTTTTCGTCTTTTATCTTATGACCAACTTGCAGGAGTGGAGCAATCCAGAAGCCTCTGGAAAATGATAAGAAGTAAGATAAGGCTTCCAAAAAATTATTAGCATCATCTGACGTAAAAGCTGATTTATCGGAACGTTCCAGCTTTCCTACATGGGTTATAGCATAGCCTCCTTGAGATTCAAGAGATCTGATGATGTCGTTTGGAAGGGTGTCGATAGTGACAGTCCATCCATCTGCTTCTATATGTAATCTGCCTCTGTATCTATCCTTTACTCCTGAGATTTTTGCTGATATACATCTTCCAACAAAGCGGTGAAAATTAGTCAAATGAAAGATAACATAAGATAAATCTTGTCCGTTACCTAATATAATTCCTTTTTTGGGTATGCCAGAAAACCGAGAATTAAGAATATCTTCAGACAAAATAGAAACTTTTGTCAAAGTGCGATCTGATAATTTTAAATTCGCTTGTTCTAGCTCTAATTGTAATTGGTATTCATGATAGGGTAAAAAATCAAATTTTACCTTGGGAGAAGGAAGCCATTCAAAATATACGCTACCGTTACCTTTAATCACCGTTGTTTGTTGAGTAACTTCTAACTCGCCTTGATATAGCTGAATAGGTTGGTTGGGCTGCTCAGTTAGGTAAATTGGCCTAAGTGCCAATGGGTATGATTCAGAACGCGCATTTATAGATTCCATTTTGATATTCAACTTAGATGGTGACGAAATACTTTATGACATACTAATATGTGGAGTCATTATCGGGAAACTTTACCGTAAATTAAATAAAAAAGGGCGGGCAAGATGCCCCCCCCACAAGATATTTTATTCACTCACGCAAGAGGAGGCGATTTGCGATTATTGCCACAATTTGAACAGGAAGAAATCCGCGCGATCGCTCATTGTTACTGCAAAAATATCTTCTCTCATTCCATCTGGGTATTTTTCGCCAGCACCTATTAAACATTTACTGGTGATACACGATAAACGTTCGCACAACTTATCTTACAGAAACAATGCCGCTGATACGTGAAAAAATTCTCCTAGTGCTTTAGCTTGATTCTTACTAATACTTCTTTTGCCATTAATCACCTCTGAAACGATGCCCTTAGAACCAAAAACTTCTACCAAATCCTTTTGTTTTAGCTCTCTAGCTAGCATCAATTCATTCAATATTTCCTGGGGGGTTGCCGCTTTTAGTTGATAGTGCTTATTTTCATATTGTTCGATAAGGGTTACTAGCAAATCAAACACTTCCGCTTGTTCATCTGTGAGCTCTTCACCTAAATCCATGAGTTTTTCTACCTCTTTTACGAGGCGTTTATGCTCATCTTCTGTATGAAGAACTCTTGGCAAAGGTTCAGCTAGTATTTTTATGTATTCTTCTGTATTCGGTGTGTTAGTTATTCGTTCCATTTTTCTTGACTATTTGCAGAAGATATGGATAACTGCTCTTTCAGCTTCATAAGTTCACCATCAATATCAAGTTCTAATTCCATTATTTCAGATTTGCTTTCCACAGAAGAATCAATTACTTGAACTGCTTGGCAACGATTTTGGTTCAGAATTTGCTTTACTTGTTCTAAAGCTGCTGCATTTAATTCAATCATTTGAGCAATAGATGTTTGCTGGTGAAATAATTGAGATCTCATATTTTCTAAATCACGTTCTAGCTTACGTATTCGAGTTTCTAAATCAAGGTCAGATACCTTAGTTATAGGTTGAGAAATGTGGGTTAGATTAATATCTTTTTCTTCTGACGAAGAGCTAACACTATTAGTAAGCGTATTATTGAATGTATTGTTATGAGCCTTAAATTTACTTCTGAGGTTAGCAACTCTCTCTTTTTGTTCATCTAACATTGCTTTCAAATTACTAGCCTTTTTAGTCAATACCTCTTTATAAAACTGTATTTCCTTAAGGGCTGATTCATCAGTTCCTAGCTTTAAAGTACGTTGATATAGGCTTTCCCATTTATCTGCTTCAGCTTGTGCTTTTTTATAATCTCGTTCAGCAATAGTAAGGGCGTGGATATTTGCAGCAAGGGGCGATCGCAATTCACTAGCGTCCATAGCTCAGTATGATTTGTGCTACTAGGTCATCTTACTAAATTATTCCATATTCTGATTATCGATCGATCGGCTACCAACCGAAAGCAACAAAAAAGGGCAGGCAAGATGCCCACCCCACAATTCAATTTTATTCACTCACGCAAGAGGCGGCGATTTGCGATTCTTGCCAGAGTTTGAACAAGAAGAACTCAGTTCGATCGCTCAAGGTGACCACGAACACGCCTTCATCTTTATCCGTACCTGCCGAAACCCAATTGCCGCGCAAACCGATTTCGACATATTCTGCATCGCAAGCACAGACAGAGATGATTTCGGAGTCTTCGCGCTGCGCCTCGATTTCCAAACGATCGACTCCGGGTAAATCGGCAGGCAGCAGAAACGAAGCTGTGCTAGGTTCGACGCAAATATGCCAACCAGCTCGCAGGGACAGAATCACTCGTGCCGTGACCCAATCTTCGAGGAATTGAGCCAGACGCTCTAATTGAAAGCCATTTTCGGTGTAAGTGAGTTTCAGCATGGTGTTGTCGGGTATCTCCCGCTATTCCAGATTTTGTTGCTGTTGTTCGCGCCAGAACTGTTCGGCAAAAGTGACAACTGGGTGCATCGGTGCTTTCGGTTGGGTACGGAGTGGCATTCCAGCTTGTACCGGAGTGCGATCGCCCTTACGAGCATTACACCGATCGCAGGCAGTAACTACGTTATCCCAGGTGTGTTTTCCGCCTTTTGACCGGGGAATTACGTGATCTAAGGTCAGGTTTTTGGTGCTACCGCAGTATTGGCAGGTATAGTGGTCGCGCCGCAGAACTTCTCGCCGGTTCACCGGGGGAACCTTCCAGAGACGTTCGTTACCGGCTAAGGTCAGACGGATTTGTTTTGGCACGTCGAACACCACAGAAGGCGATCGCACTTGCCAAAAGTTATCCTTTACAAGGTGATCGAGCGGTTCCGCCTTACCTGTTACCAGCAAGACAATTGCTCGCTTAATATTGACTCGACTCATCGGCAGGTAGTTCTTAGAGAACACGACTACCGACTGCGTTAGTACGTCTGTTGGGTTACGCCTATGAGGTTGCGATGCTGTGGTCACGACTTCACTCCTTATACAAGAACCCCCGCTTCTGTTTGGTTGGAAGCGGGGGTTAGAAGGCTTTGGGTTCTTCTTGTTCTATATAGGTACAGCTATTCGTCTGTACCCCCCGCTTCGTCTGCTTGAATCTGCACCTGGATTAGGTTGATGATTGGCGATCGTATAATCGTCTTCTCTCTCTTTTATTTTTTCTCCTAATCCATCAATACTCCTAAACAGGCAATCCACGCCAATAGCCCCGCCTAAGCGCCATGAGGCACTTGTCCCGCCGCCGAAGCTTTGGGTGAGGGGCATTAGAGTGGATAGGGACTGTTGGAGTTTCACTGTTGTACTTGTTGAAGGCTGTTATCTGAAAATCTTACTTTTTAAATACTACACTTGTATTATAGATTTGTCCACCCATTTAGGAGAAAAATCATGCACGCCTTAACTCGGACTTCTACCACTGATATGGACGTGACCAGCATACGCTTGGAGCGAGACTTAAAGGATAGACTCAAAGAACTGGCTGGCAACCAAGGCTATCAAGCGCTTATTCGAGAAATCCTGTGGAATTACGTCCAGCAGAAATCCGGTGCCTTTAAACCGCAGTTTTCGAGGTCTGACATTCGGGCAAGCATTCCAGCGACAGCAGAACGGGAAGAACGTTGCGTTCTCACAGGTCAGTTTATCCGACCGCAAGAGCCTATGTTATTGGGACTCACGCGCCACGGAGAATTGGTTCCACTTAGCGTCGAAAGTTTGGCAGCCAGTTAAAGACAGACTTGTTGCCAGTATAACAGTAGAGCGATCGCCACGACGAGCGATCGACAGGTTTTCTAGTTTCTCCAGTTCCCAGGCAGAACCTGGGAACTAGAGTAACCTATTTAAATGAATCTCCGGCACGCTACACGAACGATAGGGGTAAATTGAAGTCGTGAAATCAACTTTATATATAACGGCAACAGTTTTGCCAGGAAACAGAATTGAAATTCAATCTCCCAACCTTTCCGTTGGAGAAACTGTCGAAGTATTTATTCTAGTTCCAGAAGCAACTCCTGATTCTGTTGAAGAACGAAATCTTTCCTTAGCACAACGTCTTGCTTTCTTAAAATTACCAATAGCCGAACGCAGAAGAATTCTCGAAAGTCAAGCTGAGACAATGCTCGCTCACTATCAACAAAACTCTGAGATGATTTGATTGGATTTGTTATATTGCTCGATCGCGCGGTTCGGAACTTTTGCGAAGATGTTGGATAAACTCAGGATAATTTTCTAAATCTTCTGCTGATTCTACAGGTGGCATTTCGACCCAGTTAGCTTCTGCGTGTAGTTTGTCTATATAAGCATAAAATGCTTCTTGGTCATCTCGATTAGCAAGAACGTAAGTTTGTAAATCTTTCTGACTCATTGCTTTAAAGTTAGGTCTATTCATCGTACATACCTCCATCTGCCATTAGGGTAGATCTCAATAATATTTTCCTCCCCAGCCAAAAAGAAAATATTGCCCGTGCGATCGTCCATCCTTACTATGTTAATAGGCAAATATCGCTTGGTGAACCAGACGCACAAATTAAAGCATTGTGTTTTCTGCTGTGGCGTGGGCATTCTTGAGACGCTTTACTTTAGTTTAACATTCCTATTTTACCAGGTCGATCGCCACATCCTTTTCACCCATTTTGCCTGAAAACTCCATTTAGTAGGTAAAGCCTCCTCAAAATATGTAAAACTAAAGAAACGAAACTTGCGATCGCAATTTGCAGGCGGTAACTACCATGCAGCTAATCAAACGAACAACCCTCCACTACCAGGAAGGAAGTTCCGATAAAGTGTACGAAGTCGATTTGTGCCAAGTTGGTGAAAACCGATATACGGTCAACTTTCGTTACGGACGCCGAGGTGCTAATCTTAAGGAAGGCGTCAAAACCGAACAAGCGGTGCCATTAGCCCAAGCACAGAAAATCTTCGACAAATTAGTTGCAGAAAAAGTTAACAAAGGCTATCGGGATGTCAGCATTGCGCCTGCGAGTCAAACGACTGCACCAAAAGCAGTTCGCCAGAAAAATCCCGATGCACGCAACCAAGCTATTTTAAACCGTTTAGCCGATCGAAATCAAAACAAATGGCCTTTAGAAAGAGCAATCTGGCGTGCAGGCGAACTGAAAATCCGCGCAGCTACACCTTTGCTTCTCCCACTTCTCGGTACTGGCGACGCCCTCAGAGATTATTGCATAGTTTGGGCTTTGGGTTGGTGCGGCGATATGGAAGTTACACCAACCCTTCAACGAATTTATAAGGATAGTAATAAACCTGACTTTGTTCGTCGCATCGCGTGGGAAGTTTTATTTAAATTTGCCGATGCAGCGACAAAGACAACAATGCGTGCTGAGAAAATAGGACAATTGCCATCAGAATTGCGCGAACTAGCTAAAAATGGCACGGCAGAAGCATTTGCAAATGCTTTGCGCGGATATTTAGAATATCGCACTAACCAACAAGTTACCGGATTTTACAGCCAAGATTACCAGCGTTTCGCCGTACTCGATCTTATCTATCAAATCGATAACGAGTTTGTGCGTCCAGTTTTATTGGAAATTTTGCAGAATGTAAGATTTTTGCCTAACACCTTTCAGCGAATTCGCCACATTTTTAAAATGGCTGAATATCGCCACGATGCAGAAGTATTCGGAATCCTGACATATCGTTTTGAAAAAGAGAAGCCAAATTACCGCAGCAATCGCTATTGGGTGAGGCTTCCCGATGGAAATTACTTAAGTAGTAATACTAGGACGTACAATCCTCAAACAAGACAATATGAAAGTTTGGGAAATCAAATCGAAGAGGAACTGAAGCGTCCTAATTGCAGGATCGCTTACAATGACAAGACACAGGGATATTTGCGGCGACGAACTTGGAAAACGCTTAAACAGTTGGGTGAGGAAGGCGATATTAACTATGTGAAAATGGCTGTTGGCGTTTTGCTACAATATTCAAATGCAGATGCTCAACCTGTTCGAGAAAACACTATCTATAGATACGATCGCACTAATAATTGGAGTCCCATCTCTTTTAAACGTATCTGGGATGGCTACGCTGGCTATCTGACATTTAACCATATCCTTTACGAAAATAGTCCGCGCTACGGATTAAAGGAAAATTCAAAGGCGTGGCGCTGTCGAAATTACAAACCGGGAGATGCAGAACCGGATGTACGAGAAGAAGCTTTTACCGAACTTTGGGAACAACAACCAGATGAACTTTTGCGTTTGCTTTTGTCAAGTAGCTGTCGTCCGGTGCATCATTTTGCAGTCAAAGCTTTGCGTGCGTGTCCGCAGTTTTGCGCTGAGTTAGATGTGGATACTGCTATTAAATTACTGAACAAGCTTTATGAGGTAACGGTAAGGTTTGGGTTTGAGATTGCGCGTAACTTATATAATTCTGCCGAACCTCAGCGGGAGTTGGTTACAGCTGTCGTAAATTGTATAGTTGGTGAAGTGCGTGCAGAGGCTTATCGCTGGATTGAAGAAGGACGCGATCGCTTTCTTTCCGATATCAATTTTATCACCAATTTAGTCACCAGCGACTACGCCGACACTCGCCAATTTGCACGCCGACTTCTCAGTTCTTCAGTCATCGGCGAAAATGCAGCGAAACTCCTAATTGCGCGAGTCATCACCGAACTTTTAGCCTTATCCCCCAACTCGGATATCAACCCTGTTCACCAAGACAACATAGGGGAAAAAGTAAAAGACATAGCCGAAACTTTGCTAACTTGCTTCACCGCACAGCTACGCACTTTGGGAATGTCGGTTATTCACGATTTGCTAGAACATCCCCAGGTAGAAATTCAAGAATTTGGCGCTCGCATTCTATTAAATCACGAAATCGCCGCCGCCGATTTGCCACCGGGATTAATCGATTCTTTGATGAATTCTCCCTACGAATCTGTACGCGGAGTCGGTATTCGTATTTTCGGTCAACTTCCCGACCCCACCTTGCTGAATCAATACTCGTTACTGGTAACAATGCTAACTCACGAATTAGCAGATATACGCAATGCAATTCGCCCGGTAGTGCGACGACTTTCGGCAGATTACCCGGACTTTGCCGCGAGATTGGCAACAGCGACGATCGATATGTTAATGGGGTCAGAAGCAAAAGAAGAAGTTCGGGTTGCGATCGTTCGCTTGTTGAAAGAAGACTTACCCGGATGGATGACAGGTGTTACCAAAGATACCGCCTTGAGATTGCTGAAAGCCAAATCTTCCGCGACTCAGGAATTAGCAGGTTATGTGCTGAGTGCAAATCGCGATAAATGGGCAAATGATTTCGAGACAATCGAGATAGTTAGACTGGCGGATAATGAAATATTGTCTGTGCGAGAAGCAGCGCGAGAAATGTTTTTGCACAACCTCAATCGCCTGCGCGGAAACGAAGAGGAAATGTTATCCGCAGTGCGAATAGTCGAGTGCAAGTGGGAGGATTCGCGAGAATTTGGATTTAGGTTATTTAACACATTCTTCACCGCCGATGATTTGACACCCAACGTTTTAGTTAGTCTCTGCGATAGTGTGCGCGAAGATGTCCGCACTTTTGGCAGAAATTTAGTGATTCGTTATTTCAATGAATCCTACGGACAAGAATATATGCTGAAATTCAGCGAACATCCCACAACAGATATGCAGATGTTTGCCACTAACTATCTGGAAAACTACGCTGTTAACAATCCCGAACGATTGCAAGAATTAAAGCCATACTTTATAACTGTACTGTCGCGTGTGAATAAAAGTCGCGTCGCCAAACAGCGCATCTTTACCTTTTTGGATAAAGAAGCGCAAAAAACAGAGGAAGCAGCGCGAGTCGTCGCCGAAATACTCACCCGACAATCAGTAACAATGGCAATTGGCGATAAAGCAATGGCAATTCAAAGTATGGTGAAAATCAAAAAAACTTATCCCCATCTTGACCTACCCATCCAAGTAAAACCCATCTCAGAAATTAGGAGATAGAAAACCTCACCCCCCGACCCCCTCTCCGCAACGGAGAGGGGGAGGAAGAGAGAGGTTGATTTTAGCGCGTCGCGATCGCACCCATGCCTAAGAAAATTCGAGAATTGAAAAGCTTGTTACTGAAAGCAGGATTTACTTACCGTTCTGGAAAGGGCAGTCATACAAAATGGTATCATCCGCTTCTACCCATACCTATTACTCTATCAGGCAATGATAGCAATGATGCTAAACCGTACCAGGAAAAAGACGTAAACGATGCGCTTGAGAGAATACAGCAAATTCAAGGAGAACAGGAGGAAGAGGAATAATGAATTATCACTATACCATAATAATTCAATGGTCAGATGAAGATAAATGTTATATCGTCAGTCTTCCTGAATGGGGAGAATTCTGCCACACACACGGAGATACATACGAAGAAGCGCTGAAAAATGCCCAAGAGGTGCTAGAACTTCTAGTAGAATCGTCATTAGAAGACGGTAAACCTCTGCCAGAACCTCAAACATTTGGAAAAACACTTCAAGTTGCTTAAAATATAGCAAACGCTAAGTTGTAATGAAAGTTCTTAATTCCGCCAAACTCAAGATTTCTAGATTCTTCTTCCCCTAGTCCCTAGCCCGACGCCCTAGCTATAACGATCGAGGAATAACAAACTATGGAAGTAAACTACGCCTACAAAGGAAATACCGCCGTAATTGACAGAGGCGATCGCACGCAGATGTCCTTCTCCCCCGACACCAAGCGCGAACCCACTTTTTTCATCGGCGAACTGCGTCAAAACATCGCTTTTCGGGAAGCAATCAGCGCCTTACACGATGTCGTCGTTTCGGATCTGCGGTTTAAACCAAAAGACAAAACCGCTTACAAAGAATGGGCGGCGAAACAGATGGAAATTGACTGGCAATTGGTAGCTGTCCAAAAGCAAGAAATTGCTAGTCGCATGAAGCAACTGCAAGAGGAACTCAAAGAACTTAACAACAACAGTTACCAGCGTCTCAAACCATATTACGATGCCAGAGATAAATTTCGCAACTATGTTTTTCAAAAGCAACTAGACCTGTATTTTTTATTCGATCCAGTCATCACCGTTCATCCCGACGAGATATTTTTTGAGTGCTTCAGCGTCGATGAATCGAGTTACGGACGTCTGGGTGCGAGTTACGAAGTCTTCAAAAATATCGACGAATTCGCCTGCGGTACAACTAACATCGATTATTCCCACGACTTGTATAACGAATTTCAGAAAATCCGCAGTTACAAGACTACTAAATTAGAAGTCGATCCGTCAGGTTTTGAAGTTCAAACTACTAACGAAGAAGCTTTCAAAGAAGTCAAAATCGATTTACCGGATAGCTGGGTCAGAGGATTTTTGCAAGTAAGTTCCGCCATGTCTTTACCAGCGACCCGATTCGATTTACACCCGATGGATATCCATAATATGTGTTTGGTTTTGCGCCGCCATAAGGAAAAGCAAGGCCCGCGCAGTATGCGGTATCATTTAAAACCAGGGGAACCAGTGCGGGTGTTTTTTGAACCGTGGAATATTGAGGTAGTTTGTCCGCGATCGCCCTACACGGGAACATCTGAACAAGTCATTCGCGTTTGGGGACGCCGCCGCCTCCTCATTCTGGAACGTCTCATCGCCGTTGCTAAAAAGTTTACCGTTCACCTACTCGGTACGGGTATGCCTTCGTTCTACGTCGCGGATTTGGGCGATATATCTTTCACCTTGGGATTGTCGGGATGGACTGCAAACGACTGGTCGCGATCGGGCAATTTTGACCTGATGACATCCCGTACAGAGGTAGACAACCTCACAAAACTCTCTATTTTCGAGATGCTGAAGCGAGATTGGTTACAAACGCCTGATTCGATCGCCAATCGCCTGAATGTCGATCGTTCTGTCGTTCTCAGCGCTCTCAGTGCTTACACGCAAGCAGGTAGTGCTATTTTTGACTTGAATAAGCAAGTATATCGAGTGCGGGAATTGAGTCGGGAACCGTTACCGATGGATAAGTTACGTTTTGCTAACGAACGTGAAGAAAAGGCATCTCGCTTCTTGAGTCAAAATGCGGTGCGGGTGACTTCCTGTACTGGCGATGCGTCTAATGTGTTGATTTTGCAAGGGAATGTTAAAGATAAGGAAAAAACTTACACTCCCTCTTTGACGATCGACTCGGATAGTCGTATCATAAATGCAGAATGTACCTGCAATTGGCATTTCCAAAATAAGCTGTTCAAAGGCCCATGCGAACACATTTTGGCTCTGCGAACTCAGCACTTACGCCAAAGCAGGTAATTTGTTGACGCGCTACGCCAGAAGGCCCAACAGCCTTGCAATCCGGGCAGTGGATCGCTGTCCTTGCGTTTAGTTCGATCGCGCATCACTAGCCCGCTCTTTACTGTGCGTAGTGTCAGGTAGTATCGCTATTACGGTTTGGTTTCGGCGAAACTAATGAGCGATACTACCTGCACTACGCTTGAGTTGATCGGTCTAGTCCTGAGATGTTTACGAAGGGGAAACCTGATGGCAGTAGCGCATTTTTTCTTTCAATTAATTGAAATAGAAAATTTGTAGGGTCGAAGCATACCCTTCGGGAACTGCTTCGCAGAATGGGCGACAATTTATCACGTAAAACCCAAAGATTTTATATCCGTAGGCGATAGCCTTGCTGAAGGCTATGCTTCGCCCTTCCCTACGCTAATAATATGGAAAAGATTGAGCGATCTCCAGAAAATTACTTTAACTGACTCTTTTTACTTTGGGCCACTTTCATAAAGCACAGGCGCAAGATTTCAGTTACAATATAAATCACTCACGCGCTATGCCATTCATGTGAAACAGCCTTGCAATTTGGACGGTGGATCGCCGTTTATGCGTTTAGTTCCAACAAGCATCACTAGCTTGCTCTTAAATGTCCGAATCTGTCACGGATTTCGTATTACAGATAGGTTTCCGTGAAACTAATGAAGAAATCCGTAACAGATTCGCTTGAATTGAGTAATCTAGTCCTGGGGTATTTACGAAGGGGCAACATTTTGGCAATAGCGCGTGAGATTTTTTAATATTGCAATTTTTGACACAATTTCGCTTTAAATTTATTAATAAGACTTATGCTGGCAAATTTGTAGATGGCAAAGGTTATGCAAAAACCGATTCGCATTCTATTGCAAACGACCATTCCCACCACAGAAGATGATTGGAGTATCGATCGCTTCTCATTATTGCGCGACTATCTCGCATCTGTCAAAGACGAAGCGGGGAACAACCTCTTCGAGGTGACGGCGCGTGACCGAGAATCAGATGCGGAAGGAAACGACCCCATTCTAAGCAACCTCGGCGAATCGAATTTCGACGAACTATGGTTATTTGCAGTCGATGTCGGTAACGGACTTACGGAAAAAGACCACGCAGGTATTGCGGCATTTCATAACCGTGGCGGCGGTCTTTTCGCAACGCGAGATCATCAGGATTTAGGTTCCTCTATCTGCACTCTTTGCGGTGTTGGGATCGCCCACTTTTTCCAAACGCGAAATTTAGACCCAGATGAATCTCGGCGTGCTAGAGACGATATTTACACCGAGAATATTTCTTGGCCGAACTATCACTCCGGACGCAATGGCGACTATCAAACAATTATCCCCGTCGCACCGATTCACGAACTATTAAAAAACCCCACATCGCCTTCGGGAATAATTGAATTTTTTCCAGCACATCCCCACGAAGGTGCAGTAGGCGTTCCCCCAGACGAAAGCAACGGTCGTGTAATCGCAATGGGGACAAGTAAAGTTTCGGGACGTGAATTTAATCTCGCCGTTGCCTTTGATTGGCCAAAAGATGCTGACGGTAACCAACTCGGTCGTGCGTTGGCTGAATCGACTTTTCACCACTTCTGCGATTACAATTGGGATGCAGATAAGGGTTGTCCCTCTTTTGTGTCAGAAGCACCCGGTAATACTATGAAGACAGAACCTCGCGCTTTGGAAGATATCAAAACTTATGTGCGAAATATAGGTTTGTGGTTGGCAAATAAAACTGTATAAGCCGAATTTCAGATTGCCAATTTACCATTTCAAATTTGCAATCTGAAATCCAAAATTTGCAATTACCTCAATCAATTACCAACAATATGACTGACCAGCCAAGAACTCGCCAAGAACTGTACGATCGCATTCGTCAAACTTCTAGAGAAGAGGTAATTCTTGAGGAAATGATTCGCCTGGGATTTTGGCCCGCCCAAGGTGAAATGCCGCAAGACCCTGCTGATGAAATTCGTCGTCGTGGGGAAATACAGAAGGAACTTAGCGACCTCTACAAACAAAATCGTCAACTCAACGATGAAAATCTTCTCAAGAAACAGTTATACAAACAACGTTTAGCAGAGTCGCGCCGCAAGCGTCAGGAAACTAAAGAAAGGCGGGAAAGGGAAAGGCTAGAACGCGCAGAAGCTTGGCGACAAAAGAAGCAGCAAGATATTGTTTATTTAGGCGATCGCGTTTCCGGCGGACTCAACTACACCGACTGCGACGAACAGCGTTTGCAAAGTTACGGCTTACCCATTTACGCTACAGCCGAACAAATTGCCACGGCGATGGGAATTACTATCGGACAATTGCGCTTTCTCGCCTTTTCTCGCAAAACATCTCCCATTTCTCACTACATTCGTTTCCGAATACCCAAAAAAACGGGAGGCGATCGCATCATTTCCGCCCCCATGCCGCGCCTCAAAAAAGCCCAACATTGGATACTTAATAATATACTCGCAAAAGTTGAATTGCACAACGCCGCCCACGGTTTTCGTCCGGGTCGTTCAATTGTTAGTAACGCCCAACCTCACATCGGTGCAGAAGTTGTAATCAACTTCGATTTAAAGAACTTTTTCCCCTCAATTTCCTATCAGCGAGTGAAAGGGCTGTTTATATCTTTGGGATATTCAGAAGCAGCAGCGACAATATTCAGTTTATTGTCTACAGAACCGGATATAGAGGAAGTAGAATTAGATGGCAAAACTTATTATGTAGCCCTGAGCGATCGCCACCTTCCCCAAGGCGCACCCACCAGTCCAGCTATTACTAATATACTCTGCCGCCGACTCGATCGCCGCCTCAGCCAAATGGCTGAAAATCTTGGTTTTACCTACACTCGTTACGCCGACGATCTCACCTTTTCAGCTTCTGGCGATCGCCGCCGTCATATTTGTAACGTACTGAGACGCACCGAATCAATAGTCGAACACGAAGGTTTTACCATCAATGAAGAGAAAACCAGAATCCTTCGCAATTCCCGACAGCAAGATGTAACTGGAGTTATAGTTAACGATAAACCCAACATTGATAAGAAAACTCTCAAACGCTTTCGAGCAACTTTATATCAGATCGAAAAAGACGGATTAGAAGGCAAACGCTGGGGTAATTCTTCAGATTTAATTGCCTCAATTCAAGGATTTGCTAACTTTGTCGCAATGGTAAATCCCGAACTCGGCGCAGAGTTTAAAGAACAGGTGAAACGCATCAGAGAAAAATATAAGTAAGGCCATATTTCTACAATTTCGATCTAGTTGGGTTATAATGAGTGGAAAGGTAAGAATACATTGTCCAAAGCAGTAGTCTGGGTTCTGTATGCCCAACTGGTACGCCGATCGTTGAATCGAGCGTATACCGCCCAGCAATATATTACTACCAGTTGAAAGTTAACTCTCTTGTTAGAGCGATCGGTGGATCGCCGATCGATAACAGGTTTACTCCTGTACTTTCCGCAAAAACTCTTTCGCCCTGAATAAGGGCACCTTGTTAGGGACAAGGCACCTTCGTAGTTACAAACTTTGGGAAAAAAGTAAGACGGAAGAAATCTGTCTTAGTTTGGCAAACTCTGCGGTGTTGGTGTTATGCTATCGTTTATCGTCCGCGATATCGGTAGTCACAGCAAAGAAGCCAGTGCAATTGTTTTCTCTCTAACTTGAGTATGTTCCTTCGTTTGACACATCCATTTCTATGGAACTGACAAACCGAACGACATATTTGAGCGCTGATATTTTTTTCTAGATTGCCTTTGGGTATTCTAGGTGAAAATTGCAGCAATCTTAATCCAGTTTTGGAGATGCAATTTGCCCGCAACTGAACTGTAAACACCTGCATTTGCAGAGTTTAAAAATAATATTATTTAGTAAACCCCTACCACTTGACATTTTTTTGTGCTACATTAAGTAGCGAGTTAGTAATACATTAACTGGCTATGGTTTGGGCTCTGTATGCCCAACTGGTGCGCCAACCTCTGAATTGAGCGTATATCGCACATTAATGCGTCACTACTCGACAGTTTGATTAGCTCAGTGGGAGAGCATCCGATCGCATCGGCAGGTCGTAGGTTCGACTCCTACATCAAACGCCCAGGAAGTTAGCTCAGTAGGTAGAGCGATTGGCTCATAACCAATTAGTCGCAGGTTCGATTCCTGTACTTTCAACCAACCCTGTCCGGGTCAAAAGACAAATTCGCGGAATAGAGCAGCCTGGTAGCTCGTTGGGCTTGTCCCCAAATGTCAGTGGTTCAAATCCACTTTCTGCCCCACCAACCCTGTCCGGGTCAAAAGACACTACTTTTGGGAAGTAGCTTTCCTCAACTTTATGACAAACTCTGCGATGTAGGTGCGTATTATCGATGGTTACTTGCTAAGCATCGATAGTAACTGTAAAGGAGCCAGTGCAATTGTTTGCTCCCTAACTTGAGTATGTCCCTTCGTTTTACCTAGCCAGTTTTCTGGAAATGGTAAAGCGAACGGCGTATTTGAACGTTGCGATCTTTTTTTGAATTACCTTCGGGTAGTTTAGAGAAAAGTAGCAGCAATCTCAATCCAGTTTTGGATCCGCAATTTGCCCGCAACTGAACTGCAAACACCTACACTTGCAGAGTTTAAAAATATAGTGTAGTATATGTATTATGCAAATCGTTGAAAAACTCAACTAGAGGTATGTTGTTGCGCTTCAGCGCCAAAGTGCAATAACATACCTAAAAAGCAAACTTTGCCTAATAACGTTCCCATTATGCAAAAATTTGATAACCAACTAGAAACATTTTATGCCACAAATGGCAAAGAATGGCGGGGCTGGTTAGAAAAAAACCATCATAGCTCTATTGGTGTATGGCTAATTTATTACAAAGTAAAAAGCGGTCAGCCAAGCATTAAATATACCGAAGCAGTCAAAGAAGCTTTATGCTTTGGTTGGATTGACAGTAAAGTTAAAGCTTTAGACGCAGAACGTTATATGCAAATATTTACTCCTCGCAAACCGAAAAGTGGGTGGTCACAATTAAATAAGCAGTATATCGAAGAATTGATCGATCGAGGTTTGATGACTGAAGCTGGCTTATCAAAAATTGCAGCCGCAAAACAAGATGGTTCGTGGAATACTCTGGATGCGATCGAAGCATTAATTATCCCAGATGACTTACAGCAAGCATTAGCAGCAAACAAAAGTGCCAATCAATATTTTGAAGCATTGAGTAAATCATCCAAAAAGAATATTCTTTTTTGGATTGCAAGTGCTAAACGTCCTGAAACAAGGTCGAAGCGAATCGAGCAAACCATAATTTCAGCAGCGCAAAACCAAAAACCCAAGTTATAAATGTAGTGAATGAGTATGTTATTCCTACTGCGAATCCCCAAATTATCTTGGCAATTTTCTATGTGGAAAACGTTTTATGTCAAACCTAACGAAATTGGCATCTTATATCACCGCAGTGATTTTAAGAAAATCTTGCAGCCCGGTACTTACACATATTTTGGTCAGCATTGGCAAGTAAAAACTTACGATCTCAACCAACCAGAGGCAAAGATTGACAACTTGGAATTATTGCTGCGAAATAATAGTTCGGAATTACAGCAATATCTCTTAGTAGTAAGGACTGCATTCAATCAAACTGCTTTAGTGCGAATCGGACAAAATTGGGTGAGCGTTTTACCCAATCAATTGCGAGCTTTTTGGCGCGGTTTTCTTGAGGTAGAGTCTCATCTTTTCAATTTGAATGAAAGCTTGGAATTACCTGCCGATTTCGTACAGCAAATACGTGGAAGTACCTTGTATGGAATCAAGAAATTCCAAATTTCAGAATCTGAAATTGGTTTGCTTTACGTGCAGAATAACTTTGTGCGATCGCTCTCACCGGGCGAGTACGCTTTTTGGGCTGTCGATCGAGATGTTACAGTCCGGAATCTCAGCCGTATTGTACCCAATCCCGGCTTTCCCTCGGAGGATGTGCTGATCGATCGACATCCTGAGTTTGTCGCGGCTTACTGCGAGATAGTTCAATTACAGAATCAGCAAGTCGCCATTGTACGCGATCGAGGTAAAGTTATCTCCATCCTACCGCCGTCTAGCCGCAAATTATTTTGGCAAGGTGTAGAAGTAGAAGTAATTGAGATCAGCACTGATGCTAAATTGCCAGCTAATTTAGTGACAGAATTAGTCTTGAATGCGCCAGAGGTAGTCCGCAATTTTTTGCATATTCGGGAAGTCCCAACACAGCATATTGGACTACTCTATATCAATCAAGAATTTCAAACACTACTACAACCTGGGATACACGCTTGGTGGATATTTGGACGCTCTTGGCAAACGGAAGCAATTGACCTCCGCTTACAAACTATGGAAGTATCCGGTCAAGATATCCTCTCTAAAGATAAAGTTCCTCTGCGCTTGAATTTAACTGCTGGTTTCCGTATAGTAGACCCATTGAAAGCCAAAAATAGCTTGTCAGATGTGGCTGCTTTCTTATACAAGGAATTACAATTTGCTTTACGGGCGGCAGTCGGCGAACGAACTCTAGATGCTTTATTGGAGGATAAAGGCGCGATCGATCGAAGCGTTGCTGAATACATTCGTCAGAAAACCGCAGACTATGGAATTGAATTTGACTCGGTTGGGGTAAAAGATATTATTCTCCCTGGTGAGATTAAGACTATTTTGAGCAAAGTTGTAGAGGCGGAAAAAGCCGCACAAGCTAACGTAGTCCGCCGCCGTGAAGAAACTGCTGCGACTCGCAGTATGTTGAACACCGCTAAAGTGATGGAAGATAATCCTGTTGCTTTGCGTCTGAAGGAGTTGGAAGTGCTAGAAAGAATTGCTGAAAAGATCGATCGAATTCAAGTTAACGGCAGCTTGGATAGCATCTTGACGGAGTTGATTCGCATCAATAGACCATAACTAGCTGAGGCAAATCAGATAAAAATACCGCATTTTATGGGCTTTTAAAGTTAACAATTAAAAACTAACTTAATTGCCATTATCCCTGTTTCTTTTCAATTCCTCCAAAGTGCGATCGATCCGATCTAATGCGGCATTTGTAGTTCTGCGGAATTCCTGTCTCGCTTCTCGTTCTTCCACTAACATTTGAGTTAGCAATGCTTGTCCTTCTCGCAAGTCTCCCACAAGGACGCGAAGGCTTTCAATCCCTTGAGTATTCCTCTCAAACGCAGAGCGAAGGTCAGCAATTCCTTGAGTGTTCGCCTCAACTATCCCTGCGAGTCGATCGAGCATTTCATCATTCCATCGTTCTGTTGCCATATTTTCTTTTCTTCCCATCTTTAATTATATTACTAACAATATACCAAATAATGACTCTTTTTTCTCGCTCCCTGGTTGTAACCAGGGAGCGAGCTTTTGACGATCCGCCTCGCTTTTCTTAGCGCTATTCAATCACCCTCATCAAATGAATCATCGGGAATAAAGTCAGGCGCATCGAAATAGTATCGTCCCTCTGCCTGAATTATTCGCTCAAACAATTGCGGAATTCCCTTAGCAATAACCGCAGAATTTTGGGGCTTCAAAAGCTTGTACTCTTTTTTCAAAGTTGAATCCCAGAAACTCATAGGCTGACCTACAATCATCCACCACTCGTTATAACGTTTATAGGTTCCATCTTTCAAGTTTCCCGTTGACCGGCTTACATAGGCATAAGCAATACAACGACCGTCATTGAGGTCAATAAAAGCTGTCCCGTATTTGTGCAGGCGGTACATCATATATAAGTAATCTTGTACCGATCGCACCCGCCAACTGTGTTCCGTATGGGCAAATAGAGTCGCTCCATTAAATCGTTCCAACAGTTGTATAAGTTCTCCCGGCATATCCGGAATATAAATATCATTATTGCCCGATCGATCCAAAGGTGGTAGTGTTTCGTGTTCCTGCTCTAACAAATCCAACAACTTGGTAAACTTATCTTGTTCGCGAACTGCCCAACCAATTTCCGGTTGAAGAGTACCATTGTCTGAATCTTGTTTAATTCCAATAAATCCAGCTACTAATTCTAGCGATTTTTCTCCTTGCTCTGTCTTCAATTTAAATGGAGCGCAGGACAGACCAACAGGTATTGCTTGAGTAGAAATACCATCCTCAACAGTTATATCTGTGCGAGCTATATTTAGAATTGGGTTTCTAACTTTTGGAGCCTTTGTCTTGCTCTCTTTAAGATATGGAAAGAGGTTAGCTAACCATCCCGTAATTACTTCTCCGCCGTAAACTGACTTAGGTTTGTAAATTTGACGCCAAAAACTTAACGAAGGTTTGCCTTCAGCGGTTTCTAGAAATCCTTGACAAATTGGTAATAACCGCTGTGTCCACCAATCCAACTCGTATTCAGCTATCTTCTCGACTCTATGCTGAATACTGCGCCAATCATCCACCGTACCTTGCAAAGTCACGAAAGGAATACCGCAAATCCCCACAAGCAAATAATCGAAATACTGCTGGAAAGCATCCATCATCACTACATGACTCGCAGTGCGTATTCTTGGCGTAGTGGTGCTGAAGTTGCACTCCATCAAGTCGCACAAATCTGCACCTACCTGTGCGCGAATACCTTTAACCCATTGTTCTATAGCTTTTTCCCAGTGATAAGGTTGTGTGAGTTCCTCTGTTTCAGATTTAAGTAAAATTTTTCCCTGGTGGCGCACAAAACGAGAGCGAAGTGCTTCCGCGTTATTATTGATATGATGTGCAAAACCTTGTGCGATCGTCATCCAAATCGCATCCGGAGTCAGCAGCAAGGGTCGATGTTGACTGAACGCTATGTGAACTGCACTTACCAAAGCATTGTCACTGGTATTTTCTACAAGTGGGAACTCCGGGTGGTGACTGAATGCAAGTACCGGACTTCCATAGCACTTTTCAAAGTGTAACAAAGCACTTTTTTCTGCAACCAAGTCTTGACATGGTTTTACATCATCGACTTGGAAACAAATTTCACCTACTCTCTGGGATATAATGGGGGCTATATCGTTCATAAGTAGCTTTGACTGAGGTAGATTTTAGGGCGACGAACACGCGCTTAACCTATTTTACTATCTGTTATTCAGAAAAAGGGTAGTCGCTCTCAATTGTTTTCTATTATCACCACAAAAACAGGAGAGCCAATTTGTATGCGTTTCTGGCTTCTAATTCTACTCTTATTAGTTTTATTACTTACTGTTTTCTTTGCCGCACGTGAGCCAATCACCGAGCAAATAACAATAAGTTCGGTACTGATTTCCGATAGCGCAGTTGATATTGGTGAAGATACACCATCAAAGCTTTTTAAAATGATCGAAAAAGATAAGAAAAATGACCGAGCTTGGCAGGCAATTCATTATTACAGCAATATCACTGATGCCGGATATACTTTAATGTTTTATCGCGACTGCTTTAACGCCCTGAAAGACGATCCTCTGCTATTTTTCGATAGATATATGGCAGGTGACGAGAAAGCTTTATTTTTGATGGTAAATGCTTTATCGCACGACTTTTCAGCTTTTACAGGGGAGAGTTTTGAGCAAACTGAGAAAGTCTTTCGTCAGTCTTTCAATCTAATTAGGGATTTTATCACTCAACACGCTAAACAGCGAGAAGTTGACCGACGCGCTGATAATTTTCTCAGAATTAGTCAAGCTCAGTACGACTCTTGGAGATTGCGTTACTGCGAATTCGTTAGGACTCGATCGAATATAGTTGCTACTAATTGCGCTCCTGGGGAGAAAAAATGATGGGAGCAATTACGATCGCTATTGTTGCGCTTGATGCGATCGCTCTGTTCTGCAAACTTTAGGTCATCCGCTCAAAGGAGGACTTTTCCTACCTACCGACTCCTTATGAGGAAATTTTATCGAAATCTGCAAAAATTACCAAAAAGCCCAACCTCTGCGCCAAAAGATGCTCAACACTTTGAAGAAACACCCCGACCCCAGAGATTGGGCAAATTTTACGCTGCAAAAGCGAAGCGAAGTGAGGCTAAGCCTCTTACTCTTCTTCGTCGTCACCCTCTGCGGAAACAGACTGGTTGCGTTTTCTAGAAGAAGAGAAGTTAGTCGTATTTTTCCGTTTGCGATACTTTCGTGCGTATGCTTGGTTACGCAGTGCTTTTTCTTTCTTTAGATTGCGGCGTTTCGCCATTTTGACCTCATTGCGGAAAAAAACAGTAGCACTTCTGCAATATATTGAGGCGCTACTATCTTTAGGTATGATTAGGGTTGCCGCTTAGCCTTGTTTTTTAGGTAAGCTTAGTTAAGATATCACAAATTCAAAGCAGTGTCAAGACAAAGTTACCCTCACAAGGCTGAGGATCTGTGTAGGTTCGATCGATCTTAACCCCCAGTTAACATTAGGGGCATCCAACCTAATTCTAGTAGCTGCTGCGATCGCTACGCCTGTCTTCTTGGGGTCTTGCCTTGTTCACCCGCAGCTGACGCCCCATCCATTCAGAAGAATTTAAATCCGAGATTGCTGCATCTTCTTCAGCTTCGCTAACCATTTCCACGAAGGCAAAACCTCGCGCTTTGCCTGTCTCCCGGTCTACTGGTAAGACTACTCGTTTGACAGAACCATACTCTGTAAATAATTGTTTAATATCTTCGGAAGTGGCTTTATACGACAGGTTGCCAACGTAAATCGTCATAAAAAATCGTCCATCGATCGAGAAGGGCAGATCCAGGCTAGTTAAGGATATTCGAGAAGTATGACTGGCTTGGAGCTAAAAATTTACCGTATTTTTCCGGCTTTTATTCGGTACTTTAGCCCAAATCGGTCATTTTTTCCTACCCCTTACCGCACCTCGTATCTGCATTCCTGTTTATTATAGCCGGGTCTGCTCTTAGCCGATCGTGTTGGAGGTGACATTATGAAAATCTTTTGCTGCCACTTTAGATAGAGCTACTTTTATCCAGGTGAAGCGATTTGGAGAGCCCTAGTTTCTACGGTAATTTAGAATACATTTTATTTAAAGTTTTGCCTAAACCAAACAAATGTAAACCCTTACAGGGGTGAGGTTTTGCTACGATTCGCACCCCTATTGCTGATTCAGTAGGCTTACGGTTTCGGTTACGTTTTTACCTAAGTACAGGCTGGAATCGGTCTGATTTTGCGAAGTAACACCCAAGAAAAAGTTTACAGAGAACGTGATTGCAGCCGCTAGTATTAGTTTTTCCAACATACTCAACTCCCCCATTGACAGATGGCATCACCGCAGAAACACCGATACTATTAATATCGATCCTTTTTATAAGATGTCTGGTGATGAGTATCTTTCAAAAAAGGTGACAATTATCTGAGTGCCAAGTGATTTAAGTCACAGCTACTTCTAATTTTACTCAAGTAATCAGTCAGTTTTAGCTAGCGAAAAGGATTAATTATTCTTCCTTACGTAAGAGTGATATCGCTTTATCTTGATAAACTCAAACTTCCGATGAAGTTTTATTTAACAATTAGACATCTCCGACAAAAGAATCTCACTCGTCAGGCAGGATGCCAACCCCACAAGAATTTTTGGAAATGTCTAATGAACAAACAAAAAAATCAGAAAAGTAATGCCAAATCTGCGATCGAAACCCCCTTTATCCCTAAGAAGGGTGAAGTATTACAGTAGAAAAACTTTGGGCCAAAGGAATACACCGATCGCCGCAAAGCTTCACCCCTACACCCCACACTACTAGAGTCAGCAATGACTCTAGACAAGGACTCTCGTTGAACCAAGAATCCCCGCATCTAAGCGAGCGGGGAGTGTCAAAGCCTGATACAGTATAATTTCAGCTATGCGATCGCTCTAGGCATTAGAAAAACAATTGCAGCCCCAAACTGGCAATACCGCTTAGGAAATTCAGAAAATTCGATCCGCCGCCAGAACGCCTGGGTTTATTAGCTGTTTCAATTCCTTTAATAACATCTTGAGCTAATTGATATCCCTGCTGATTTCCTTGCGCCATGTAAAGTTGTGCCGCTCGCTGAGTATCCGTCATCGCTCCCGTTTTGTCGCCTTGTTGAAAGCGAACCATACCGCGCCCCATGTAAACTTCAGCATAGTCGGGTTTAATATTCAGCGCCTGGTTGAACAGTTCCATCGCTCTAGCATAATTGTCTCTCTCCGCTTCTGCCATTGCCCATCGATAGAAGTCCTCAGCTGTACCGGTGTAGCTTGGCAATCCCATCGCACCCAAAAAGTTAGCATTAGTTAAACTAGCACCAACTAAATTAGCCTGAGCGAGAAAAGTATCTCTCATATCCGCAGCATTAAGATTGGCACCGCTGAGATTGGCACCGCTGAGATTGGCACCAAACAGACTCACGCCTGTAAGATTGGCATTGCTGAGATCTGCACCGATTAGGTTGGCGCGACTGAGATTAGCGCGAGTCAAATCGGCACCGCTGAGATTGGCGTTAGCCAAATTAGCCATCACCAGTCCGGCATTGCTAAGATCGCACCTGGGACATTGCCTTGTCGAGAGCAGTTGTCTGATATGGTCGGGATTGGCAGCTTCGGCAGCATTTGCCAAACTAAAGGTTGTCAGCAGTGTTGCACTAGCCAAGAGTGTTGATTTCATAAGCTTATCGAGAACGATCGCCATCGGATCTTTTCTGTATATCAGCAATTGTGCTAAATCCAGGCAATTAGCACAAGTCAGTTGAAAGGTTGAACGAGAAGGGATTTTGCGTTTCCCTTTCCCGTTTTTTTAGTACCCAGGCGCTCAAATTGACGATCGCAACTGCACTACTGCCAACCCAGCGGCGCTTCCACGGGAGGTTGCTCAGCCGCAGAGTCTACGCGCACACCCGGTTTATCGACAATCTGCACCCTCTCCTGTGGCCCCATTTCCCCTGACTGCTCAACATATCGCACACCGGTACCAACTTCCAGGCGATCGTAATCATCGTGGAGAACGCTGTTACGGTGGAAATAAATATCGCGACCGTCCAGAGATCTGATAAAGCCGTAATCTTGCTCTGGAAATAGCTTGGTCACAAGTGCCATTGTTTGCTGTTCTTCGTGAGTCTTAACCGCTGCGCGGGCGATCGTGTGCCTTTTCGATCGCTACGTGGCAACTACTGATATAGGCGCATACTTCTTCTAATTTTGCCAATTTTTCCCTAACTAATGCCTCAATACTATCTGTCTTTTCCACATCTCGATAGGTAATTTCCCATCCAACTTGCATCGCTTCTACCTCCCAGTTGAATTTCCGGAACAAAAAAGAAACAAATTCACATTTCTTTTGCCTTTTTGCCTGGGTGACGCTCAAGGCAAAAGAAAAATGTTTTGATTTTTACTTAAGATGTATTCGCTGAAATGTCGGTCTGGATACAACCGACATTCCAGCGCTGACTGTAATACTATCGATGCGATCGCAGACTGTAATTCTATCTAATTACAGAAATTGCTTAAGATTCATTATCAATAAAGTCACTTAGTCAAACGCAGATCCACATATTAGACTTTCTCAGACTTTCGTCATCTGGCAAAAAGAATAGGCGAGCGCTGTATCGTTGTCCGAGCGTAATGGCTATATACTACGCTTTGTCCCGCAAGTTATTTCATTTTGGGGGAAGCACCCACCTGGGCACAAGATGTTGGCGGCACTATATTTATAGGCGATACTATAATAAGCCAAATTACTACATGGCATCAATCAGCCGCAATCGGGGTGAGTTCTGCCAAATCAATGGAGGTAAACTACCCGCCACCAAGCTGAGTACAGCTATGGTGGGGGCTTTTAAAGAAGCCTAGAGTTTACCCGACTAAGTACCTCGCGTACTACGTTTTGGAAGCCATCACACCTACAGATACGAAGCCAGTCTGTAGCTCTGTGGTTAACGATTAAACAGGCATATCGGGTCGAAGCCAGTGTCGTTAATGCGACAAACTTCTAAAACATTGTCAAGGCTAACATTACCCGCAAGGAGACTCACAAGTTGAGTAAAGTTTTCGTTTTGAACGCTAACAAGCAACCTCTCAACCCCATCCATCCAGGCAGGGCGAGAATGCTGCTATCTCAAGGGAAAGCGGCGGTTTTCCGACGCTACCCTTTCACGATAATTCGGAAAGAAGAGGTATTAAATCCCGATGTAGAACCACTTCGTATCAAGATTGACCCAGGTGCCAAAACAACTGGATTAGCTGTAGTCAACGACAGCACAGGCGAAGTTGTTTGGATAGCTGAACTACAGCACCGTGGCTTCCAAATTCGGGACGCTTTAACTTCCCGCCGCCAGTTAAGGAGGTTGCGTCGTAGCCGCAAAACCCGTTATCGAAAACCTCGTTTCCTTAACCGCACCCGCAATACAGGATGGTTGCCACCGTCTTTAAATAGTCGAGTTGCGAACATTTTGACTTGGGTTAGACGACTGTCTTTGCTGTGCCAGATTAACGCTATTTCTCAAGAATTGGTCAGATTTGATACGCAGCAGCTGGAAAACGCTGAAATTAGCGGGATTGCCTACCAACAAGGGACTATAGTAGGCTACGAAATTCGTGAGTTTCTCTTGGAAAAGTGGGATAGAACCTGTACCTACTGTGGGGCAAAAGACACCAAGCTTGAGATTGAGCATATACAACCTCGCTCGAAAGGCGGTTCTAACCGAGTCAGCAACTTGTGTTTAGCCTGTACTCCTTGCAATCAAAACAAGGGCAACCAAGATATCAAGGACTTCCTCAAAGGTAAACCCGACTTACTCAAACGAATTCTGGCACAAGCTAAAAGACCTCTAGCTGATACGGCTGCCGTCAATGCAACCCGATGGAATCTGTACTTTAATCTTCAAAAAACAGGTTTGCCTGTTGAGGTAGGCACTGGCGGTCGCACCAAGTACAACCGCACCATCCGTGGCTTGGACAAGACCCATTACTGGGATGCGGCTTGTGTTGGAGCATCTACGAAAGAACAGTTAATTATAAATGGACTCAAACCCTTACTGATTGCGGCTAAAGGACATGGAACCCGTCAGCAATGCCGCACAGACAAATTTGGTTTTCCGGTTCGCTATTGTTCCAGAACCAAGTTTCACAAAGGTTTTCAGACAGGCGACTTTGTTAAAGCCGTTGTCACCTCTGGGAAGAAGATTGGGGCTTACGTTGGTCGAGTAGCCACTCGTGCTACTGGAAGTTTCAACATCTCAACAACTGATGGCGTCGTTCAAGGAATTAGCCACAAATACTGCACACACATTCACAAAAAAGATGGCTACGCCTATGCTACATAGACCCTGCCCCCCTTTTCCTCCCACCACCAATCTGGGTACAGATATGGTGGGGGTCTCCAAGGGGGAAGAAAGATGAAGACCGGATATAAGAGGATATGAAAATATGGCAGCCGATTACGATATAGTCATTATTGGTGGTGGTTCCGCCGGGTTGGTTGTTGCCAGCGCAGCAGCCCAACTAAAAGCAAAAGTAGCGCTAGTGGAACGCGATCGCCTTGGTGGCGACTGTCTTTGGTATGGCTGCGTTCCGAGCAAATCTCTCCTCCACGCTGCCAAAATTGCTTATCAAGTAAAAAACGCTGCTCGCTTTGGCATTGACTGCGAAAACCGGGAAATTGAATTTGCCAAAGCTATGGGTCACGTCCGGAGTGCGATCGCTGCCATTGAACCCCACGATTCACCAGAAAGATTTCAATCGTTAGGCGTTGAAGTAATTTTTGGTTCCGGTCAATTTATAGACGAACAAACTTTTTCAGTCAACCATCGCCGTCTCACTGCAAGAGCATTTGTAATATCCACAGGTTCTCGACCGGCAATTCCTCCTATCCCCGGAATTCAAGAAGCAGGATATATTACCAACGAACAAGTTTTTCAGCTAACTAAATGCCCTCATTCCCTTGCCGTAATAGGCGGCGGGCCAATAGGATGTGAATTGGGTCAAGCTTTTGCTCGCTTGGGTTCTCAAATTACTATTATTGCCAGCAGGGATTACATTTTACCCAAGGAAGATCCGGAAGCAGCCCAAGTTGTGCAATCCCAAATGGAATCGGAAGGAATTACTGTCATCACAAAAACACGAGTGGAACGAGTGGAAATCATCGACGGTAAAAAGCAAATATGGGCAGGCGATCGCCAAATTATTGCAGATGAAATCTTAGTTGCCGCAGGTAGAAAACCTAATATAGAATCTCTCAATTTAGAAGCCGCAGGAGTTGCAGTTGACAAACACGGAGTAACCGTAAATGCTAAACTCCAGACAACTAATCCTCGCATCTATGCTTGCGGCGATGTGATTGGTGGATACCAATTTACCCACGTCGCCAGTTACGAAGCAAGTGTAGTCCTAAAAAATGCTTTATTCCTACCTCTGACAAAAGCCAAGTACGAAATAATCCCTTGGGCAACATTTACCGATCCAGAATTAGCGCGAGTTGGCTTAACCGAACAGCAAGCTAAAGAAAAATACGGCGATAAAATTTACGTACTAAAGCAGAATTTTGCTGAGGTCGATCGCGCCCAAGCAGAAGCCGCAACTAGCGGATTTGCCAAAATTATTACCCGTTCTAACGGTGTAATTCTCGGTGCCCATTTAGTCGGCCCTTCTGCCGGCGAATTAATCCAC
Organism: Aerosakkonema sp. BLCC-F183; assembly: GCF_041929145.1. NCBI lineage: Bacteria > Bacillati > Cyanobacteriota > Cyanophyceae > Aerosakkonematales > Aerosakkonemataceae > Aerosakkonema > Aerosakkonema sp. BLCC-F183. The sequence continues at coordinate 79,093 of NZ_JBHFNU010000124.1, forward strand.
GAAATCGTCTTAGCAATGTCGCACAAGCTGAAAGTTTCTACCCTCAGCGGTATTATCCACATCTACCCCACTCTAGCAGAAATAAACAGCAAAGCCGCACTTCAACTCACCAAACAAAAATACGCTAAAAACCAGAAACTCCAAACCATCCTCCAAAAACTCTTCCAACTTATGCGAAGCTTTTAAAAGCCTCACCCGCGCTTCCTCAGTCGTAATACCAGAGGAGGAAGAGAAGCAAAAAATTTTTATTTGGCGTCAATCTCTGCCTACCTTTGCCTTAAAAAAAATTCATTTCTAAGTTATGCACAGGCTGTTAACCGGGGCATTGAAAGTTGAAAATATCATAGTAGCGATCGCAGACTTACCAGTATCGTTACATCATACAAAAATCGTACAGTTATCCGATTTCCACTACGACGGAAAGCGACTTTCGGAAAACTTGCTAGAAGAAGCGATCGCTGCCAGCAATCAAGCGGAACCTGACCTTATTGTACTTACCGGCGACTACGTAACCTCAGATCCTGCCCCTATTTATAACCTAGTACAGCGACTCAAACACCTGCAAAGTCGTATGGGTATCTATGCTATTTTAGGCAACCACGACCTTTACTTTCGGCACTCGAAACAGCAAATTCGTACAGCCCTAACTAACATCGGCATTCACGTCCTCTGGAATCAGGTAGCTTATCCCTTTGGCCCAGGATTAGCGCTGGTAGGTCTTGCTGACTTCCATTCTGCCAAATTCAAGCCTGGGCCGATCCTGAAACAGATAGATTCCGCCATTCCCCGCATTGTCTTATCCCACAATCCAGATAGCGCCGAGATTTTGCAACAGTGGCGGGTGGATTTGCAACTTTCAGGTCACACTCACGGCGGACAAATTTTGTTACCCCATTTGGGGCCACTACCTGCATGGTTGCCAGTAGTTACTCGCACGATTCCCAAATCGCTTCGCCCTCTTCTACCATACACCCGCAAAGATTGCCGCAAAGTATTTCAGCATTGGGAATGGGCCCAAGGTTTGCATCAGATTGGCGCAAACCGTTTGTATGTCAACCGAGGATTGGGAACCTATTTACCCGGACGCCTCTTCTGTCCCCCAGAAGTCACGATTGTCAAGTTAATTGGTGAGCCTGTATCTTAGGCCACATTTTTAAACCCGCCCAGCTACTTGGATAAACGTTTAGTAGCTTGCGGCGGGTTAAGATCTGTCGATTTAATCGAAACGAATTACAACCAGGTGTTTCCAAAAAGAAGGAACTTAACTACAATAAGGTGGACTTGAATCGCAACCGACCGCAACCGGACTTTTGCATCACCTCCGTGTATTCACACAGCCGATTAAGATAGTGATATCTGCTTTGCGTTCTAATATCAAACATTAATCCGGGCTGAACGCAATGCCACTTTTCTTGGATGAATCTCACATCGGTCAGACGTTGCGTTTGGATTGGAGCGGGAGGCACTAGCTCGAATCCAAGAGTTTTGTTTGAAGACTTTCTTGATTCGTGCCTTAATTTTTAAGTTAGCATTTGTTTCCTAGTGGTGCGATAGTTATTTACAAAACTTTATATAGTTTGAATTTTTGAAATAGTTCATAAATTTGATTAATTTTGAAATGAGCATAAATAAAAAAAGCCCCCTATTTATTTGAGGAGGCCGAAGATTAAGCGACTATCAAGAAGCAATTAGGAATAAGGATGCAAAATTTCGCTTTTATTGGCCCGAACCGCCCGCGCTACCTGCGCCAGAACCGCTACCGGATGTGCCACTACCTGTAGCACCGCCGGTAGAGCCGCTACCGGATGTTCCTGTGCCCGTACCGCCGGTAGAGCCGCTACCGGATGATGTGCCTGTGCCCGTACCGCCGGTAGAACCGCTACCGGATGATGTGCCTGTGCCCGCGCTACCAGCGCCAGAACCGCTACCGGATGTGCCACTACCTGTAGCACCGCCGGTAGAGCCGCTACCAGATGTGCCTGTTCCCCCCGTGGTAGAACCGTTACCGGATGTGCCTGTTCCCCCCGTAGTAGAACCGTTACCGGATGTGGTGCCACTGTTACCTAAAGAACCTGAAGTTGCCGCGCCGCCATTCTGGTTTTGCGATCGATCCGGTACTGTCTGTACAGAAGGCAACTGTCTACTTCCCGTAGAAGTGCCTGTTGAGCTTTGGGATCTACTTTCACTGCCCGAACTTTGATTTTGTTGCCCAGAACTGGGTGGAACGTTAATGTTAATATCTGGCGCTGGTGTTGGAGAAGATGGTGATTGTTGAATAGTAATGTTCGGTTGCGGTGATGAAGAAGCCGGCGTTTGTCTTTGGGGAACCGGAACTACTACAGGAGATCTATCTATAGTTGTTTCGCGCTGTATGATCGTTCTATCTGGAGCCGGACTGGGTGATTGATTTGCTCTAGGTGCCGGTACAGGAACGATCGCAGGTGCAGGTACCGGCTCATTATTCCCCTGGTTGAAGAAGTATAGTGCAGCAGCACCGAGACCGACAAGAGAAGTTAGGATAATCCCCAGCAGCAAGCCGCGAGCTGCATTATTATTATCGCGAGTAGTTTGGTAACCTTCTTGGTGGCGACGTTCGGCCATACGACCGTGAGTGTAACCGTCGCGATACTCATCTGGTGTTGTACCGTGAACGGTTTCCGTGTTTGGCGTTACTCTGCTATGAGTGTTTCCTTTCGGATCTTGATAAAATTCACGCTCAGAGGTGGTGCGATTGTTGTGGTCTGTCATAGCTTTTGATACAACTCCCTTGCGGAATAAACAAATAGAGAAATCTACTGCACTGCCTCAAAAGCAGATTTAAACAGCGATTTATTTGTTCTATTAATTAAGCAGGATTTATTTTTTTGTCCTGTAAAGCTAGAATAACCAGAAAGTTCTCGCCTCTGGCTCTATCCCAAGTCGAAATCATCCTTACGTCAAAAGATTGACTTGAGCGGTGGCACAACAGGGGAGCGCTCTAGTGCAATATCAATCTTGGGATGTTAGACACGAAGATATTGAGATTCCACTTAAAACTAAGTTTGATTGGGAGATTATTCAAAAGAACGATCGCACCTTAAATTACTGCTATGATTAAGTTTTAGTTGATAGTTTCAATACATTACCCCATCAACGAAAGCGTTAGTCGGCTCTGCCTTATTTATCCGGATAATAAAATCTTATTTAGTCCCTTTGCCGTAAGACGATCGATCGCAACTTACCCATTGTTTTTTTCTCCCCCACTCCCCTCTAATGCAGTACATATTCTTTGAGCGGGAAGCTAGTAACTGTAGGGTGTGTTAGGCACGGGCGCAAGAAAATAGAGTACGGCAAGCAAAAATTAAATTGCTGTACCTAACATACCATCCCCCAAATTGGTAACAAAAGTGAAGATTTTACCCCATCAACCCAAAAGAACCAATGTACCGACAACTAAGGTAAAATGGCTCTCCAAGTGCTTCGGCCAACAACTCCATCAGCATTTAACCCAAAATTTCTTTGTGCCGCTTTGACGGCAATTTGCGTATCTGAGCCGAAAACACCATCGACAGCACCAGTAAAAAAACCGGTTGCTTGCAGTCGTTTTTGTAACCAGAACACAGCAGGGCCGCGCATCCCCAGCCGCAAAATTGGTAAATTGTTTGTTGGGGACTCAGGAAGAGTAGAAGCGCTGGTGTTAGCGGCAGACTGATTTGCCGGTACTGGTTTTTCTTGTGACTCGGCTGTTGGGGAGGATACAGCAGAAGGCTGTGTCGTCAGCGCAGGTGGAAATAATCTTTCCCAAGTTGCCGTACCCACAATACCATCAGCTTTTAGACCAGCCGCTCGCTGAAATTGAGAAACTGCGATCGCAGTTGTTTCATCATAGTTGCCATCAACCGCGCCACCATAATATCCCAACAGTTTGAGAACTGCTTGCAGTTCTGAGACTACCACTCCCTGACTACCGCTTTTGAGGGTAGGTCGAACTACGGATTGGCGGCTGGAAACTTCCGAGTCTAAGCGACTGAATCCCTGGCTAAATGCAGGTGGCAGTTGATACCAACTTAATAGGGAAACAGGAAGCACAAATAAGCAAAAACGGATCGACCTTGACATTTTCCATCGCGTCATTCGCCACTGGTCATTAGTCATTGGATATATATCATGACACATGACTTTTGTCAACTCCCGCTCTCGAAACCCAATTTATATGAATGATGGGGCAATCTCTAGTCCCTAACCCCTAACCCCTAACCCCTAACCCCTAATTTTGCCAACCCTTTTCTACCAATCCATCCACAGCATATGCTGGCCCAACCAAAGACACATAAGGCTCGATAAAGTATCGGCAAGCCGCATCCATCGCCGCCTCAGTTGTTACAGCTGCAACAGCTTCGGGGAAAGTGATATCGAACTCGATTCCCAACCCCAAGATTTCGTACCAGCCATAAACCTGGGCTATTTGAGCGTTGGTTTGTTTGCCCAAAGCGTACTGACCCAGCAACTTATTTTGGGCAGCCTGAAACTCTTCTGGGGCAAGTGGAGCTTTGCACAAGCGATCGACTTCTGCCCTTAAGCTATCGAGTGCGATCGCTGTATTTTCGGGGGCAGTACCCATGTAAACTGCAAATTGCGACCAATCCAAGCGAGTGGGGTAGAAAGCAGAAACCTCATAAGCCAAACCTCGCTTTTCCCGCAATTCCACAAACAACCGACTGGAAAGACCGTTCCCCAAGTACGTATTGAGCAACTTTAAAGCCATATAGTCGGGACTTCCCACTGATGGTGTGAGATATCCCAACATCACAATAGATTGCTGAGTTGGTTGGTAGGTAACGCTGGGGTGAGGAATAGGGGTAATGCGGGGTAGATTGAGGGTGGGTATAGGCGTTGCAGGTGCTTCCCAGTCGCCGAGAACTTGCTCGACTTGGGCGATCGCATCTTCTGGCGCTATTCTGCCCACTATACTGATGACAGTATTATCCGGGCGAAAGTAAGTGCGATGGTACTCCTGTAAATCAGCACGACGAAGCTTGGAAACGCTGCTTTCTGTTCCCAGACTCGACATCGCATAAGGATGATCGCGATACATAGCTTGTCGCAGCTGCTCGAATGCCACAGTAAAAGGCTGTTCTTGCTGCGATCGAATTGCCTGCAAAGCCATGCGGCGTTCCAATTCCACTTCTGTTTCTGGAAAGCTGGGCGAGCGCAACAGCTGCCCAGCCAGTTCCAGTATCTCCGCAAAATCAGCAGAAACAGTTTTCATGCTGAGCAAAAAATAATCGGCAGCCGCGTCAGCACCCAAACTTGCTCCCAAGGATTCTACACGTTCGGCAATTTCTGAAGCGGTCAGTCGATCGGTTCCCTTGGTAAGGACGGATGCGAGTAAGTGAGACAAACCCGCTTGCGACCTTTGTTCCCACCGACCCCCAACACGCAAAAATATCCGACTGGCAATAATATCGGCAGCCGGATTTTCCACTGCGATTACGACAATGCCGTTTTTTAATAGTGTTCGCTTAATCCCTCGATCGATGGAATTTTGCATTCTGGTCATCTGTCAATTGTGAATACTTAATACTCAATAGTCATTGATCGCTAATGGCTTTTCAACAAAGCCATTAGCTATTAGTAATTAGGTTTTAAGATAGTGACCGCATAACGCTCCGGAGATAGATACTGCTGTGCTAGCTGCTGAACTTCTGCTGGCTGAAATGATTGAATCTGCTGCGGGTAGGTAACTGCGATTTCTGCTTGGGCGATCGTATTGTAATAGCCATACAGCCCAGCCAACTGCCCGGGCGATTCTGTGGAAAAAGCATAATCATTACACAACAGGCGTTTGCAGCGTTTCAATTCTGCCTCAGAAACGGGTGAGGCGTGCAACTGGGCGAGGCAATCCGAAATCAGCCCCTCTACCACATCTAAATATTGCGGTTCCAACCAGGCACTAATCGTAAATAGACTCGACTCCTGCTGTAGCGAGAAACTGCTACCAACGTTATGCACTAATTGCTCTTCTTCCCGCAATTGCCGTATCAGTCGAGAACACCGCCCTTCTGCCAACAACACCGACAGCAAATCCAACCCGTAGGCACTGCGTAATTCCTCCAGTCCCGGGCCTGTCCAACCCATGAGCAGACGAGCTTGCTCCAGTCTGGGTAGACAAAGTTCCTGGCGGCGAATTTCTGTCAGCGGGCTAGCGATTTTTGTTTGCAATTGGGGAGAATTGCAACGAGGGGCAAACTCTACAAACGATCGACTCACAAGTTCTAGAGCCGTTTCTCGATCGACTCCCCCGACGATCGTCACAGTAATGTTTTCCGGTTGGTAATGGCAAGCGTGGAAACATCGCATCTCTGCGGGAGAATGTTTGAGCAGATGGCTCTCCGTTCCAAGTACCGGACGACCGTAAGGATGATGGGGATAAATGCTTTCTACCAGCGCTTGGAAACCCAACCAATCCGGGTTATCTTCTGCTTGGCGAATTTCCTCCAATACCACATCCCTTTCCCGGATGAATTCGTCATCTGGGATGGCAGCATTTAATAGCAGTTCCGCCAAGTACGGCAACGTATCTGCCAAGTACGGCACCGCTGTGGTAATGAAGAAATGAGCGTAATCGTGGCTCGTAGCGGCGTTTGTGACACCTCCCCAGTTTTCCACAATCTGGTCAAACATTCCTGGAGGCACTCGGTCAGTGCCTTTGAAGATCATGTGTTCCAGAAAGTGGGCCATACCAGACCATTCATCGGGTTCTCGTATGGCTCCCGCACGCACCCAAACATCGACCACTGCTACGGGTGTGGCCGATATGTATTGGTGAATCACCGTCAATCCATTGTCTAGCCTGAATACATCAGCCGGGAACTCTGACACGTTCGGCAGTTGAGACAAAACGTTTAATCTCAAACCCGCATTCCACTCGTTTTCAATTATGTTAGCGTTTCTTGTCCAGCTTAACTGGAATCAAAAAATACAAACAGTCATGGGGAGTCAAAAGTCAAAAGTCAAAAGTCAAAAGTCAAAATTTCTCCCTCTCCCTCTTCCCTTTTTCCTTTTCCCTCTTCCTTCTCCCTCTTCCTTCTTCCCTAACCCCTAACCCCTAACCCCTAACCCTTAACCCCTTTTCCACCTTATCGGGATCACAAAAAAAAATACCCCCATCTGTATGACAGGGGAATTATTTCTGTGCAGGTATCCCGCAACGCCGTCTTACCTCAGTTTTTGACCTGGATGAACCAGGTGGGCACCATCGGTGATAGCTTCAAAGTTTCCGGGTACAAGCCCGGTCTACCGCAGCTCAAACTCTATGGCTCCCTTTTTAAACAGGCATAGATCACAAAACATTATTGGCAGTCACCAACGTCTCAGGACAACCTGCTTCCATATTTTAGCTTTTTTCTGGAGATTGCAAAGGGGGGAGTGGGGGAAGTCAAAAGTCAAAAGTCAAAAGTCAAAAGTCACTCATTAAGAATTTATTCCCGCTATCTCGTTCCCCCGCTATCTCGTTCCCCCTCTCCCCTCTTCCCTCTTCCCGACGCCCTAGTCCCTAACCCCTAGTCCCTAACCCCTAACCCCTGCTGTACCATATGGATTCGATCGCCTGTGCTAAGGTTTGTGCGTTGGATTTATCTGCGCCATCTAATAGAACGGTAACGTGGCCGAGTTTGCGACCGGGGCGGGATTCGCTTTTCCCGTACCAATGGACGTGAGAGTTCGGTAAATCGGCAAGTTGTTGTCGTTTGCTGAGGTAATCGTTCTGGGAATGTTCGTAACCCAATAGATTTACCATGATTGCCGCATCGCATTTTAAGGCAGGATTGCCCAAGGGTAGGTCGCAAACGGCTCGCAGATGCTGCTCGAATTGAGAAGTATAACAGGCATCAAGGCTAAAGTGCCCGGAATTGTGGGTGCGGGGTGCAATTTCGTTGACCAATACTTTGCCAGTGGCGGTCAAAAATAGTTCGATCCCGAATATTCCCACCGCTTGTAAGCTATTGAGTAGGGTATGGGCGATCGCTTCTATCTGGGCGCTGACGGCTGAATCGATATCTGCCGGTACTAGCACTCGCCGACAAACTTGTTCTTCTTGTTGCGTTTCCACTACAGGATAAACCGCAACTTCACCAGTATGGGAACGCGCTGCAATTACCGCCAGTTCCCGTTCAAAGGGAATAAATTCTTCTAGCAATACAGGGGTTTGTCCCAATCGTTGCCATGTTGCTGCCAGAGTTTCCGCATCTTTGATGATGAAGGTGCCCTGTCCGTCATAACCGTGGCGTCGCGCCTTCAGCACTACTGGGAATTGGAAATGGGAAATTAAGTGTTCTTCCGCTTCGTCCTTTTCCTCAAGGGCGACAAATTCGGGCACCGGTATACCCAAATCTCTCAAATAGCAGCGTTGGTCGTATTTATCTAAGAGGGGGGCCAATACCTCTAGCTTCGGACGAAAGCGGACGCCTTGTTCCTGTAGCGGCATTAGAGCTTCCAAGTTGATAAACTCATTCTCAAAGGCGATCGCATCGCAGCGAGTAGCTAGCTCGGCGGTGGCGGCATCGTCATCCACTGGTGCAAAAATGGTGGAAGCTGCGATCGCCACAGCCGGATCGGTGGGATGGGGCGTTTGGATTGCTAATTCAATCCCCAACGTCTTTGCTGCACCCGCCATCATCCAAGCTAGCTGTCCTCCACCAATAACCCCCACTCGCTTAATATTGTTCATTGCTAACTGTGATTAGTCATTTGTCATTTGCGATCGGTCATCGGTCAAAAGGTTATGCCCATTAACCATCACCTATTCTTTATTATGAAACAAATTTGGAACGTTATATTTAGCCATATTTTACGTTTAATCGTCAAGTTAGTTTTTGTTTTTACTGGTAAGGGTGGAGGTAAATTTGCCCATTTACTAGCCAAAGGCAAAACTTATACAGTCAAAAATTATGCTGGTAAATATAAATTTAATGTTGATACAACTTATCCAATCGAAGCTTCTGTATGGCTTGGCGGTGTGTACGATGTTGTAACCACCAAGTTTTTCCGCAAGGTGATTCGCGAAAATGATGTATTTTTAGATATTGGCGCTAATTGCGGTGTCCTTACCTTAGTTGCCGCTAGTTTAATAACTACTGGCAAAATTTATGCCTTTGAACCATCAGAACATATCCGTTATCGTTTGCAAGCCAATATTAAGTTAAATCCGCACCTGAAAGATTTAGTAAAAGTGGTGCCGTTAGGAGTGGGTGCGAGTAAAGGCCAGCTATTTTATCACGAAGACCGAGAATTTCTAGGAAATGGTGCTTTGCAGCCAATTTCCGGTATTTTGGTAGATGTAGTTTCACTTGATGAATGGGTAGTGCTGGAGAACCCCGATCAAATAGATGTAATTAAAATAGATGTAGAAGGCATGGAATATGATGTTTTACTAGGAGCTAAGGCAGTCATAGAAAAGTATCATCCCTTAATTTACTTTGAAACATTGCCTATTTTTTTTAAATATACCTCTCACAATATTAGAACTATCTACGAATTTCTGGCAAACTTAGGTTACAGGATAGTGAGCCCCACAGAACCTCACTCGGAGATATCTTTTGATGGCCCTTATCCTGCAAATTCTGTCGCAATTCATCCCCAGCACGCAGATAGATTAAAAAGGCAATAAGCGGTAGAATTACCTACAACCGAGAGAATCGCGAGTTGCCACACCTGTTTTAGAATTCACGCCGCTAGCGCGTTGGCATAATTCTCTGATTTGACTGCCATCCAAAATCGCATAGCTGAAATCTGCCCCTGTAATATCAGTACCTCTAAAAATAGAGCGCAGTAAAACGGCTTGCTCTAAAATTGCGTCGCTTAAATCGGCATTTGTCAAGTTGGCTTGATCTATCAAAGCATTAGTCAAGTCAGTTCCGTGCAAATTTGCCCCTGTCAAAACAGAACCGCTAAAAGCCACTCCACGCAAGTCAGCATTGGCGAAGTTCGTTAGTTGCATATTAGCGTTGGAAAACTCAGCTTGGCGCAGAGTTTGACCGGAAAAATTTTGCCCTGTCAGTTCCGCATTGCTGAAGGACACAGGCGGGGCATAGTCGAATGCTTGTGCTGGAAAAGCCCAGCAGCATAGAATGGAAGCTAATAGGAATGCAGCTACTTGCCGGAAAATCATAGAAAAACAGTTGTAATTTGGTCGATCGATCGGGTTATCTTTCAGATTACTGCATTGTGCTGCCAGAGAATCGGTTGATCGCACAAAGGTTTATCTGTACGTAAGTCACCTGAAGATGGTTGTAATCTCTTTCTTTAGATAGTATTTATCTGCATAAAATTTTCTAGCTTTCTTGCCACAAAATCAGATGCTGCGTTCTGGCATCCACAAAGTCATTTTTATCAATTTTACAACATCATACTTGTGCCGTAAATTAAAAATTTATCAGCCCTTTCTTAGGTTATAAAATTGACAAGCCTAAACTCACACTAGCGGTCTATGTTCTAATTCGATTGACCATATAAGGTTGAGGATAGATAGATAAAGTTTGAAAGAAGCGCTTGCCTCAAGTTTGTAATAGGGAGTTTCAATCATGGCCACTAAATTAGTGAAATCGAGTGTTGTATACGTCGGAATTATCTCTGCAATTTCTGCGATTCCTTTCCTGGGAGGGATGCCTGCTAATGCTCAGACTGGTTCCCCTCAAGTGAATGATTCTTTAAACCAAACGAATCAGCAACCAAGTCAGCTAAATCAATCTCCCTCTGAACTCAATCAGCCGCTAAATCAACCTTCTCAAAATACAACCACTACTCCATCTAATGGTACGAGCGGTACGAGCGGCTTTTCAAACAACCAAAATCCGGTTTTAAGTTTGGGTAGTCGGGGAGAAGAAGTTAGACAGGCTCAGACTTTATTGCAACAACAAGGTTTGTATAATGGCCCGATTGATGGTGTGTATGGGCTGCAAACTCGCAACGCTGTTAGAGCATTCCAACGTTCTAAAAATTTGGTTGCGGATGGTGTGATTGGGACTAGCACTTGGAGTGTAATGCTCAATCCGCAAAATCAAGCTTCTTCTAATTTGTAAGGGCTTGGTAACTCGAATTCAGTCATTAGTTATCAGTCATTAGTAGGGACAGGATAAACCTGCCCCTACTCATTTATGAGTTTTTTCGCCCAGTTCCGGGGGCGTGTGGGTGGAAAAGGTTTTGGCAGATGACGGATGACGAATGAATGTTTATGTGTTGTTTTATTGACATGAAGCTGATAGACATTCTTAATATTCTACGCAATGGCAAGAAAGCCGTCCTGGAAGGACGGGGTTTTAAACCCAACTTTTTGATAAAGTATAATTGTGGATTGATAAGGATATTTTTAATTGCTTGCTGGTCGCTATGAGTCGTCTGAGTGCTTTTGACCAAGTAAACGGTAGCCATAATAAATCTTTAGAGTGCCGTCCGGATGATTATCGCTCCTGGTATCGACGGGGCAATGCGCTGCGTGCGGGGGGCCATCACCATGATGCGATCGCCAGTTATGACAAAGCGATAGAATGCAAATCGGATGACTACCGCGCTTGGTATCAGCGGGGAAATACTCTAGACGATCTTGGCTTTTATGAAGATGCGATCGCTAGCTATAACCAAGCACTACATTTGAACGCCCATGACTACTGGTCTTGGTACTGGCGGGGTCATACGCTCCGTAAAGTGGGGCGTTACGAAGAAGCGATCGTCAGTTACGATAAAGCGATCGAGTTGAAACCAGAAGATTACTGGGCGTGGTACAATCGCGCTCACGCTCTGCGGGAGGGGAGGCGTTACGAAGAGGCGATCGCCTCTTACGATAAAACTCTCAGTCTAAGGCCAAAAGACTACTGGTCGTGGTATTGGCGGGGCGATAGCTTGCGTTTGATGGGTTGCGATGCAGAAGCAATTAGCTGTTACGATAAAGCGTTGCAAATCAGACCAAATGACTATTGGGCATTGTATCGTCGCGGCGATGCGCGGCGCGGTATGGGTCGCTATGATGATGCGATCGCCTGCTACAACAAAGCGATTGAAATGAATCCTCACAAAGCTGATGCTTGGTTCAGTAAAGCTTGCTGTTGTGCGCTTTTAACTAAGGTAAATTGGGCGGTGGAAAGCTTGCAAAGGGCGATCGAACTGGATCGGGATAAATACCTAACTCTAGCGGCAACAAGTTCCTATTTCGATCGGATTAGAGGAAATCAGCGCTTTCAACAATTGCTGCAAGAATAAACTTATTTTGACTTTTGACTTTTGACTTTTGACTTTTGCCAGCCGATCGAAATAGGAGTTTGTTCTCTATGACACTGATTCGCGTGCCTAAATCCTGGGAAATTCCCGATCGCTCCGTCACACCGGCAGATGTTTTTTTCAATCGGCGTCGCTTTCTGAAAACGCTCGTGGGAGCAAGCTTGGGCGCAAGTATTATGCCCATTTTAGGCTGCCAGCAGTCTGGAGAATCGGCGCTGACCCTGGAAAAAACATTGGATAAACCGAAGTTAAATTCAGTTAAACGCAATCCCGCTTTTGCCGAAGTCGATCGACCGATTACCGCCGAAACTTTGGCTGGCAGATATAACAATTTTTATGAGTACGGTAGCGGTAAATCGATTTGGCAAGCAGCCCAAGCTTTGCCTACTGAAAACTGGAAAGTTGAAGTAACCGGTTTGGTGAAAAATCCCCGTACTTACGACTTAGATGATTTGCAGAAAAAGTTTCCTCTAGAAGAGCGCGTTTATCGTTTTCGCTGCGTTGAAGCATGGTCGATGGCGATTCCCTGGATTGGATTTGCCATGCGCGAATTAATTGCTGCGGTGGAACCAACTTCGCAAGCTAAATTTGTCCGCTTTACCTCTTATTACGATCCGAAAATTACGATCGGTCCAGCTTGGACATTGGGGAGAAAGTTGCCTTGGCCTTATACAGAAGGTTTGCGCCTAGATGAAATGGCGAATGAGTTAGCATTTTTTGCTGTAGGAGTTTACGGTCATTTGTTACCCGATCAGCACGGTGCGCCGTTGCGAGAAGTAATACCGTGGAAGTATGGTTTTAAGGGTGCGAAGTCGATCGTAAAAATTGAGTTTGTGGAAAAGCAGCCAGCAACTTTTTGGAATACGCTTGTACCTAACGAGTATGATTTTATCGCGAATGTAAATCCCACAAAACCTCATCCCCGATGGTCGCAAGCGACGGAAAAATTCGTCGGGAAGGGGCCGAATTTTGAGTGGGAGAAACGAGCCACGCTTCCTTATAACGGTTATGGGGAATACGTGGCGAGTTTGTATGCTTGAAAAAGGTCACCCAATTTTGGATTTTGGATTTTGGATTTTGGATTGGCTGGGCCTTGAAAGAGCGGAGGTTGAAATTCGTCAAAATTTTTTGATGATTCCCATTAAAATGGGAGGCTTGAAACCGCTTTTTTTCGGTCAAGCTGGCTGCGATCGCTTATCGAGGTTAAGGTCAGGTGGGCGAACTTTGCCCACATCTGCTGGATCTAGCTGTTCTTTAGCGATCGCGACTAGCTCCTCAACAGTGTAAGGTCTTTCAGCTGACTCCGACCAAGTGAATGGGGCTAAGTAGGCTAAATCCTCAGCCTTTGGCTTCACTACAGATGCGGTTTCCAAACGCCACAGCTTGTTTTTGCCGATTACCTCCTTTTTGTGGTACTCGTTGATCAGTTCCACAAAGTCGTCCAATGATAAGCCGTGTCCTTCGTCTTGGCGCATTCTGGCATTGAGCAGAAGTTCCCCAAGGCGATACCTACCATCTCGTGTAAATCCTTGCGCCTGTTTCCTGTAAATTGGCACAGCGATAGTCTGTTACTCTTATTTAATCCATCATCATTTCAATATAGATCGTAATTCTTTACAAAAATGTTTTAAATATTGTTTAATATATGTTATATTGGTATCAGTGGTAAAAGTCACGCGCCAGTGAGGAAGCAAATCATGGCCAAGCGGTTAACAGAATTCGTCAATCCGAGAAACCTCCAAATCCAGCTTTCCGACATTGCTAACGGGATAGGGAAGCCAGCAGAGACACTCAGCTTACCGGAACAAGCGGAAGACCCAGATGGTTGGAAATGGCCGGAAATATTTCTGGTGACAGTCGAGGGAGAAGGGGGACGGTTTTGCAGCTATCGGGTGTTGGAATGCTGGCTGTTAGCTGTGATTGAATTGCTGACAAGTTGCGCTGACTGGGAACAGTTAGAAGAATTGATTGCTGTAACAGAAGCGGAATTGGAACGGTATTGCTACCCGCTAGCACACAGGGAACAATTGCAGGCAGTTTTAGTGCAACAAAAAGCACGTTTGGAAGATTTGAAAGTGAAAGCAACCGGGTTAATAAATGCTTGGGATTGGGCGAAAGGATGGGAGAGAGTTTTAACGAATTGTCCCGATGAAAAAGCTTTAAATATGGCAGTGGAATTATTTAAAACCCAAAAAGCATTGTTTGCGGAATATCCAGATGCGATCGAATCCGTGCGGCAAGTAGGCAGAAAGCAACGGAGATCCTTGCAGCTTTGTGCGTGAGATGGACGGATTGGGGTCTAATTTGAAATATTTGTATATATGTATGGTTCCTCCATAACTGTATACTTACTGTTTCACAAATAACCAAACACCAATTTTTGCTTTCCCTGGCTTTCCGAATCGGCAAATTCCCTGAAAATTTTAGAAAATCTCCCCGCAGGCAGAAGCTATTAACTGTAAACATTCGGCTTTTGGGTGAGACAATGTTTAATGGAAAAACACAGGGAATTGAGCATTTATAATGGCAGTCGATTTAATTCAACCAAAGCAAAAGTTTGTCCTGACAGACATCAGTTGGGATGCCTATGAAACAATAGTGAAAGTATTACAAAATCGCTCGGTTCGCCTGACATACGATCGCGGCAATTTAGAGCTGATCGGCCCCCCCTACAGACACCAGCGCTACAAGACACTCATAGGGAGCTTTATTAAAATTTTAGCGGCAGAGCAAACTATTCCCCTAATTAATCCGGGTTCTATGACGTTTAAGCGTCAGGACTTAGAACGAGGCTTAGAACCAGACGAATGCTTCTACATCCAAAATGCCTCAGCTGTAATGGGTAAAGCGGAAATTGACCTCACTCGCGACCCTCCTCCCGATTTGGCGATCGAAATTGAGATCGGCAACTGTTCCCTAAATAGAATATCAATTTATGATGCTCTTGGTATTCCCGAAGTCTGGTGTTACGACGGAATTACCCTGAAAGTTTATCTACTCGCAAAAGAAGAAGGTGGCAAACTAAAACAAAGGTTCACTTTCCCTTTTCTGCCACTGCCAGAATTTATGCAGTTTGTCCGACAGGCAGAAGTAGTGGATGATACAACTCTATTTCAGTCATTTCGGGATTGGGTGAAAAAAGGTTTCCGCTAGAGACAGCTTATATTTAGCGATCTGGGCCAAACTCTGAAGAAGAACTCTTCCTCAAGGAACAGGCGCTTTCGGCAGAATTTTGTAAGTTGGTTGTAGGAAAAACAATCGTTTTTCAAGCGAGTTACCATGTCCGAACTTATCGAAGCTGTGATTGGCAGCGAAGAAAAAGGCGATCTGCGGGAGTTTGCCAGCTTTTTACGCCAGCAAGAAAAGCGTTACCTGCTGCGTAACGACATACTTACTGCTTTTTCTGAATATGCCACTAATCGCCAGAAACCAGAAAATTTTTACAAGTCTTCCCATTTAGAAAAATTAATTTATTACACGCAAGAGATTATTCGAGAAGATAGTAATCTCTATTTGATTATCCGTCCTAAGATTGCTTCTCAAGAAGTATATCGATTGACAGAAGACTTGGCAGTCGATCGCATAACCGTACAGGAGTTGCTGGATCTGCGGGATCGCTTCGTCAACCACTTCCATCCCCATGAAGGTGACTTGCTAGAACTGGATTTCGGGCCATTTTACGATTATTCGCCGACAATTCGCGACCCCAAAAATATCGGCAACGGTGTGCAATTACTCAACCGCTATTTATCTAGCAAACTGTTGCAAGAACCCGGACAATGGCAGGAAGCTTTGTTTAATTTCCTGCGCGTTCACACCTACAACGGTGTTCAATTGCTGATCGACGAACGCATTCGATCGCAGCAGCAGTTATCCGACAGGGTGAAAAAAGCTTTAACTTTTCTTAACGATTTACCTAACCACCAACCCTACGAAGAATTTCGGTTTGAACTGCAAACAATGGGTTTTGCACCCGGTTGGGGTAACACTGCGGGTCGGGTACGAGAAACGCTGGAAATGCTGGACGAATCGATCGATTCATCCGATCGTCAAACTCTGGAAGCATTCCTCTCTCGTATCCCGATGGTGTTTAAAATTGTTTTGGTGTCTCCTCACGGTTGGTTCGGTCAAGAAGGAGTTTTGGGACGACCCGACACAGGCGGTCAAGTAGTGTATGTTCTCGACCAAGCTAAAGGTTTAGAAAAACAACTGCAAGAAGACATCACCTTAGCTGGATTGGATGTCCTGAATATTC
This sequence comes from Aerosakkonema sp. BLCC-F183, assembly GCF_041929145.1. Lineage (NCBI taxonomy): Bacteria > Bacillati > Cyanobacteriota > Cyanophyceae > Aerosakkonematales > Aerosakkonemataceae > Aerosakkonema > Aerosakkonema sp. BLCC-F183. The sequence continues at coordinate 95,597 of NZ_JBHFNU010000124.1, forward strand.
ATCCAAAAGTAATTATTCTCACTCGTCTAATTCCTAACAGCGATGGTACTCGCTGCAACCAACGTCTGGAAAAAGTTTACGGTACTGAAAATGCCTGGATTTTGCGCGTACCATTCCGCGAATTCAATCCCAATATGACGAATAACTGGATATCGCGTTTTGAAATTTGGCCTTATCTGGAGACCTATGCTATAGATGCAGAAAAAGAACTGCTGGCAGAATTTCACGGTAGACCGGATTTGATTGTCGGTAACTATTCTGATGGGAATTTAGTGGCGTTTTTACTGGCGCGTCGTCTCAAGGTGACTCAGTGCAATATCGCTCACGCTTTAGAAAAATCTAAATACCTTTTTAGTAATCTTTACTGGCAAGAATCTGAGGAGGCATATCATTTTTCACTGCACTTTACCGCCGATTTGCTGGCGATGAATGCGGCGAACTTTATTATGACCAGCACTTACCAAGAAATTGTGGGAACGGCGGATAGTGTAGGTCAGTACGAGTCTTACAAGTGTTTTACGATGCCAGATTTATATCACGTTGTCAATGGGATTGAACTATTCAGTCCTAAGTTCAATGTGGTGGCACCTGGGGTAAATGAAAATGTGTATTTTCCCTATACTAGCCATGAAGATAGAATAGAGAGCGATCGCGATCGGCTGGAACAAATGTTGTTCGATCGCGAAGATCCAGTCCAGATATTTGGTAAACTGGAAGATACCCGCAAGCGTCCTCTCTTCTCAATGGCGCGACTCGATCGCATCAAAAATATGACTGGATTGGCGGAATGCTTCGGTAAAAGTAAAGAATTGCAAGCAGATTGTAACTTAATCTTAATCGCCGGGAAATTGCGCGTTGAGGAAACAACCGATCGCGAAGAACGCGCTGAAATCGAAAAGCTTTACCGCATTATTGACGAGTACAATTTGCATGGTAAAATTCGCTGGTTGGGGGTGCGCCTACCTAAAAGCGATTCTGGAGAAATTTACCGAATCATAGCCGATCGCCAGGGTATTTTTGTGCAACCAGCTTTGTTTGAAGCATTTGGTTTGACAATTTTGGAATCGATGATTTCAGGATTGCCAACTTTTGCCACCCAGTTTGGTGGCCCTTTGGAGATTATTCAAGATAAGGTTAATGGATTTTACATCAATCCAACCCACTTGGAGGAAACTGCTGAGAAAATTTTGGAATTTATTTCCAAATGCGATCGAGATCCTCACTACTGGCATGAAATTTCCCAGCGAGCTATCGATCGAGTATACAGCACCTACACCTGGAAAATTCACACGACTCGGCTGCTGTCCTTGGCGCGGATTTACGGTTTTTGGAACTTTACTTCTCAGGAAAACCGTGAGGATTTGTTGCGGTACATTGAATCGTTGTTTTATTTGTTGTTTAAACCAAGGGCACAACGTTTGCTAGAGCGCCAGTCCAGTAAAAGAGGTTGACAAAGGAATTAAGGTGTGTGTGCCTATATAAACCTCGGCTCCGGCGTTGCATTTGGATAAAAAACTGTTGCCGATCGCGATCGATTGTCGCCCAAATGCTTCGCCCCTACACAACAAAACCCGCTTTTTTAGTTTCTGGCAAACTACTTTAAATATGGCGATAAATAGACGCTTGTCAAACTGGTATTTCCGGATGGGATTGGGTTAGTACCGAATATAGAGTATTGGTACATACAAATTTGAGATTTTTTATGTTAGCACCAGAACTAAATCGGCAAATGCACCTTGACTATCTCATCGGTTTCAAGGGATTTATTACTTTTGCTATAGATCCCGGTCAAACTGATTCTGTTTTCGATATGGCGGAGGGGTTTCGCCATACCGAAACATATCAAAAATCGATGGAATATTTGAAGTCTATCCCTGAAGTTAAACCTCTCATTGACGAACGTTATATCGCCCAATCTCCAGATATAGAAGATCTGCTAAAACTACCCAAAGAATCTTTGGGTTACACCTATGCGTACAAAATGAAGGAGGCAAATTTCGATCCGGAATTTTATCGTAAGGTTAGGGTGGACAATGATTATACTTACTTAGCATTACGCATACTTGACATACTCCCCGGCGTGAACGCACGGGGATTCTTTACGCTTCAATGACTGATGCTACCGAGGTAGTCTTACTCTGTCTCGACGTACATTTAAGGTCGTGCCGATGCCCCATGCCGACCATTTCTATATTTACCGAGGCGTTATCATCTCGGTTCTGTTCTGTTCCGCAATTTAGGCAAAGTATAGAACGGATCGACAAATCGATTTTTCCCCATTTGTAACCACAATCAGAACAAATTTGACTGGTTGGTTCCCATCGACTGATAACTACAAACTTCCGTCCGTATTTCTCTGACTTTGCCTCAACTAAAATCCGGAATTCTCGCCATCCCTGTTGACTAATTGCACGAGAGAGCTTGCGGTTTTTAACCATCCCCGACACATTCAAGTCTTCCAGTACGATAGTTTGGTTTTCACTAACGACCTTGGTTGACAATTTGTGTAAAAAATCTTTACGGGGATCGGCTATCTGATTGTGCAGCTTGGCGATCTGAATACGGATTTTGTTTCTACGTCTAGAGTCTTTCTGTTGTCGTGCTAACTTCCTCTGAAGCTTGCGTATCTTACGGTCTAGCGTTTTGTAGTCAGGACTGAAAGCTTGATCGCCGTTACTCATCACAGCAAAAGTCTTAATACCTAAATCAATACCAATGCTTTGGTTCTTGGCATTAACATTGATTGGCTCAATATCGACGACAAAGCTTAAGAAATAACGGTTAGCACAGTCCTTAATAACAGTTACAGAGCTAGGATTCGCGGGTAGCTCTCTTGACCAAATAGGTTTTACAACACCTATCTTTGCCAGATAAACACCCTCACCTTTAATCGAAAAACCTCCAATCCGGAACCGTGCTGATTGTCTGTTAGTCCGTTTTTTAAACTTGGGATAACCAGCCTTTCTACCTTTTCTCTTGCCTTTACAGTCATCGAAAAAGTTCTTAAAAGCTATCTCTAAGTCGGCTACTGACTGCTGTAAGGGGATATTTGAAACTTCGCTCAACCACGCCCGACGCTCAGTCTGTTTTGCCTGAGTGATAACTATTTTTTGAAGTTCCGGAGATTTTGGTTTCTTCTGAGATTGTTTGCAGATAGCCAAAGCATCGTTATACACAACACGGACGCAACCGAACAACCGAGCTAAACTCTGTTGCTGTTGGTCTGTTGGATAAAATCGATACTGGTATCTAGCTTTCATTGCCCGTGTTAGAATTGGTCTATAACTTAATAACTTAATTATATATTGGTCTACACAAAATGACAACCCCATTCCGGAGAGAAAGACATAGCGTTACAGACCTTAAGATTCACTTGGTCTGCGTTACAAAATATCGGAAGGCTGTATTTACAGCTAAAAGCTTGGAAGTTATTAAAAAATCTTTCAATGAAGTATCAGAAAAGATGGATTTCAAAGTGCTTGAATTCAATGGAGAGTCCGACCACGTACACGCACTGATTGAGTTTCCACCAAAGCTATCTGTTTCACAAATTGTTAATGCACTCAAAGGTGTCTCTAGCCGCAGATACGGGCAAGCTGGGTACACCAAACCGCATAAAGAAGCTCTTTGGAGTCCCAGTTATTTCGCTATATCCGTTGGTGGCGCACCACTGGAGGTCTTAAAGGAATACATCAGGAATCAAGAAAAGCCGTCCTTTTAGGACGGGGCTTGTACCCAGTTTTTCGGTCAAACCTACGATATTTGGCACGCGATTACTGGTTTTGACACTGATGTATTCGGAGAAATCGGTTTGCAAGCATTTTATCTTGCTCAAACTCGCACACCTTTGTCGGTGGCGCTGATGGCGGGAGGAATTTTGAATACTCTGCTGAGATTTCCAGATGATTTGAGCGAGCTGATGAAAATTATCGATCGCGGCTATAACATGGGCTTAAAAGCGAAACCTCTGCTGGCGCAAAAGTGGGAGGAAAATTGGGAAAAACCTTTGTCACAGTGGAGAAGTGAGTTAGAAGTTGAAATTAATTAGAGACTGGTGATAGGGAAATTTTAAATTGCTGATTTGAGATTTCAGATTTAAGTTTAATTTGAAATTTCAAATCTAAAATTTTCCAGTTTCCAGTTGGGAAAGCGGCCAAATTTTGATTGTATTGTCATTGCTACCACTGGCGATAACTAAGTTCTGGGGACTAAAAGCAACAGCATCAACTGTATCTAAATGTCCGCTAAGTTTGTCAAGCAATATACCAGTAGTGACATCCCAAATTTTGATATTTGAGTCGCCACTGCTGGCGATTTTCTGGCCATCGGGACTAAATGCGATCGCCGTCACCGCATCTTCATGTCCGGTGAGAGTGTTTTGAATTTGACCGGTGATCAAATTCCACAGTTCGATCGTACCTTCTCCCGTACCGCTGACGAGAAGATTTCCATCAGGACTAAAAGCAAGCGATCGCACTCGTAAAGATTGTCCGGTTAAAGTTTGCTTTTTCTGACCGGAGATGGCGTCCCAAAGTTTAATAGTATTATCAAAACTGCCACTAGCAATAGTCTTTCCATCCGGACTGAAAGCAACAGCAAACACCCAGGAATAATGACCGTTTAGAGTTTTTCGCAACTCACCCGTTTTCGCATCCCAAAGTTTAATGCTATGGTCGTAACTACCGCTAACAATAGTTTGTCCGTCGGGACTGAATGCGACTGAAGACACCCAACCAGAATGACCGATAAGGGTATGCAGCAGCTTACCCGTACTAACGTCCCACAATTTAATAGTATTGTCGGCGCTGGCGCTAGCTAAAGTTTGGCCATCGGGACTGAATGCGATCGCATTTACTCCGCTTAAATGACCCCACAAAGTTCTGATTTGTTTACCATTGCTTATATCCCATAATTTGATAGTGCTATCACCGCTACCGCTGGCAAGGATTTCTCCATCAGGACTGAAGGCGATTCCATTTACCCTGCTTAAATGCCCTAACAATGTGTTGTAAGGGTTAGATAGGTGCGTTTCTGCCAGGTTATTTTTAATAGCATTATTTGCATTTGAACTAATCACCACAGGACTAGATTGCTTTTCTGCCGCAACTGCTGATTGGGATTTTTCTGAACCATTTGGCCTTCTTTGGTAGCTCCAATCTGGTGAGTTTGTGCTGAAATAATCATAAATTTGAGTGCCTGTAAACCCCAGCAGCAAAGTCGCATTAACTGCTAGAAATTCAGTGGCGAACTTTGGTAGCTTTTTATATCGCGACTTTTGAATTTTTGGTAAAGGTATTTTTTGGGATAGCCCCGGTAAGTTAGTTTGAATACCTCTACCTAATGTGTTAATTTTACTTGTCGATAAATGGCGCTCTATATTTTCAATATACTGTAAAATAATTTGCGTACTTGAAGGGCGGTTCCCCGGAAAAGGAGCCATCAAGTAATCAATAAAATCTGCTACTGGTTTTGTTACTTGAGGGGCATTTTTTCGCCACAACAATTCACCAGTGCGGGGATCTTCCAGAAAGTCGTTGGGAGGTTTACCTGTGAGCAAATAAACTAAGGTTCTGCCTAAAGCAAAAAAATCAGATTGGGGCACTGCTTTGCCATTTACTTGTTCCAGGGGTGTATAGCCTGTAGATATAATTCCCGTAACATTTTGTCCGCCACCGACTTTCGCCAAGTAAGTTCCTGAAATTTCTCTAGCAGTGCCAAAATCAATTAATACCAAATCGCCCCAAACTCTCTTACTAAGGAGAGCATGGGAGGAGCGCAGCATAATGTTAGATGGTTTGATATCTCGATGAAAATACTCTTGCTGATGTACCCGCTCCAAGATAATTACCAATTGTTTTAACCAGTCAACAGCTTGCGCTTGGATAATTGGTTGATAGTTCCTGGCTAAAAGCCATTCTTCTAAGTTACAGCCGTCAATTTTTTCCATCACCAAGCAATGTAGCGGCTCTTGACTGTTTCTGGGCAAAGTAAGAAAATAGGCATCGCGATCGACTTTGGGAATACCGGGATGGTCTAGCAAACTTAAAATCTCTGCTTCTCGTCGAAACAGGGAAACAGCCTTGGGATGGTTGTTAAACAACACTTTGAGAACTTTTGGCGTTGTTCCATCCAAGACCTCAAAGGTTTTGCTAAATCCACCTTCCCCCAGTGGACGTATAACTCGATAGCGCTCATGCAATAATATTTCCCAACCGCAGTGACGACAAATACGATTGGGAATATTTAACGGATCTGTAGGTTTTGGGCAATCGGGATTTAGGCAATAACTCACGGCGTTTAGATTACTCTAGTTTAGATAGTTAGCCTGTGACGATGCTAACCAAAGAAGCAATCCGCCACAATGGGTTAGTGCAACATTAATGCGATCGCCTGATTACATTCAACGCTCTCCAGGTATAGTTGTAGGGACAGCTTCACCGCCCAGCAGTTATTCCTCAACAAGATATACGACTTAACCCTAACCAAGTTTTGCTGTCAACAATGCCGTTAACCACCAACCCGTTATCTTTTTGGAAAGATTTTACCGCCGCCTCTGTCCGTAAGCCGTACACTCCATTGATGACATTGCTGTAGTAGTTCAGAGTAAAAAGGAGTCGCTGTACAATTTTGACGGCATCCCCGTAGCTACCGTAACGCAGAACCGGCAGAGTCTCTGTGGGACTTAGTTGAGCGCTCTTGGTTTCTAGCTTGATTACAGATTGCATGGTTTTGTTCGCAGAACTTTGCTTTAACATCTCCAAGATAATACTGAGTCCCAAGCTGTGTCAGTACCCAAATGGGTGATAATACGTAGATAGTAGCACAAATAACTCTTGTACGCAAGAGCGATCGTATGCTTAAAGTTATTTGCCATAAGCGTTTAGACAAATTATACTCTACCTCTTACGGAAAGCTTTTGGAATGGAATATTACTTAGCAAATATCAATATTTCAGCGTTATTACTGGTTTTTTCTTCACAAAGCTAACACTCAACTGCATCTCAAGGCCAAAAACCGGGTTTCTTTTGACAGCGATCGCATCAGTCAGAAGATAATATGTATGGGTAAATATAACAAAGTGGTTTTTTCATGACATCTCAACCATTCTTGACTGTTGACGAGCAACAGATTTCTTTAGCACAAGCCATCCAATATTTACAGATGTCTGGAAAACTACAGTCTTTCATCGGCGATATCCTCCGCCGATATATCTTAGATCGAGAACTGGAAACGCGATCGGACATCACTGTTGAGCAAACGCTAGTCGAGCAAGCAATAATTAATTTTCGATTACAGCGTCAGCTGACAGAACTGCATCGTTTTGAGGAATGGCTGGCTAACAATAACATTGATTACGTCTCTTTTAATAAACAAATAGCTTTTACTTTGAAGCTAGAAAAGCTAAAAAACGCGATTACACAGCCACAACTGGAAGAATACTTCCGCCAGCGCCAAATTTTTCTCGATCGAGTTTTCCTTTATCGCATTGTTGTTAAAGACCGCGAACTTGCGGAAAGCCTGTACAGCCAAATCCAAGCAGGAGCGAGTTTTGAGAAGCTAGCCAGAGAATATTCCATTACGGAGGATCGAATTCTCAACGGTATTATGGGGCCAGTCAGTCGCGGAGTATTGCCAGATACTATCAGAGCATCTGTTGATTCTGCCAATCCCGGTGACTCGATCGGGCCATTTGAAATTGAGGGAAATTGGTGTTTGTTTCGAGTCGAAGTATTTCTGCCAGCTTCTTTAGCAAACAGTCAGCTGCGGGAAACGCTACAAAATGAGATTTTTGAACTTTGGTTAACAGAAAAACTGAAAAATTTGAACGTCAAGCTTCAGACTGGCTAATGTTTAAATATTCTAAATTTAGCCAGCGTGGTAAGGCAGGCAACAGATAAAAAAGAACCAATAATTATAGATATCACTCGCTATAATTAGAGCAATATCTATAATTTAAAAATTTAGCTTTGCGAGCCAAATTTACAGGAATTTTTGGCGCTGAACTCTTTGCATTTGATTACAGTAACTCGCTAATCGCACGCCAAGTGTTTTTCCCTACAACTCCGTCAATAACCAAAACAGTGCTGGGATTTGGACTGGAGTTGTAGGCAATTTGGAAATCTTCTACAGCTTGCTTTGTGCGGGAGCCGAACTGTGCATCAAATGACCCGGTATAATAGCCATAACGGATCAGCAGCTGTTGCAGAAACCGGACAGCCTCACCTTTAGAACCGAGACGAAGTTCTGGCATATTGATACTGGCAGTTGCAGACTGGGTAGTAGCTTGCATGGTTGATTGTTCCATAAATTTGCGTTTCAACAATTTCAATGTAATGCTATCTACGATGTTGAGACAGTACCCAAGCAGGGTGATTTACAGCAGATTTCAAGTCAGTGATGTACTCATTTAAAAGAGTGGGGGAGCGGGAGATAATTCGTATTTTTCCCTTTTCCTTTCCCCCTTTTCCCTCTTCCCGACGTCCTAGCTATAAAAAAATAGCGATCGCTCAACGGATTGCGGGCGATCGCTAAAATATTTAGCCATGACTAGGAGGTTATATCGTATTTGTTAGCATCGCGATTGCGTAGGAGCAGATGCAATGACGCGGACAGCTTTGATAAAAACGACGCTAACTATTCCAAAGTAATATTGCCTGCTATGTACATACAGTACCCAAATGGGTGATTTTCTGCCAATAGGGTTGAGTTAAAAATAATTGTAGGTTGGCTTAACTTACCTCAAACCAACCTACAAGCTAACTAAACCGCATGGGATTTAGCCAATCCCTTCGATGACGGGATGGAAGTAGAAAGCTATCCCCAAAACAAGATAGGCTGCTAATAGGAGTGTGCCTTCCAGCCAATTAGATTGCCCATCGGAACTAATCGAATTGGCAATCAACACTGCCACCGCAACGGCCACCAATTCAAAGGGATTAAAATCTAAATCCATAGGTTTGTGCAGCACCCAACCAGCTAGAACTAAAAAGGGTGCAACAAACAAAGCGATTTGCAAACTAGAACCCACTGCTACCGAAACGGAAAGATCCATTTTATTTTTCATCGCCACAGTAACGGCGGTAGCGTGTTCGGCGGCGTTACCGATAATGGGAACCAAAATTACCCCAGTAAATAAAGCTGTTAGTCCCAGACGGGATGTTGCTTCTTCTAGAGTATCTACTAGCAGTTCCGACTCGATCGCCACCATCAGGGTACAGGCTAGCAGTACTCCCGACCACAACCATACATTTACTTCGTGTTGCGGCGGTTCATCGGGGGCGAGATTCGCTGCTGCTAACTCTTCCGGCTCCATTTCTGCCAAACCTGCATCGTAGAGATACGAGTGGGTTTTCATCGAAAACAGCAGGGTCAGACCGTAAACCAGGATTAGCACGATCGCCACCCAGTCAGAAAGATGCTGGATCGCGTCTTTTGCTACCCCTGTAGAGGTATAGTTCACGGCTGTCGGCAGTAACATAGCGATGACGGCTAAGTTCATCGCAGAAGCATTCGTGCGGGCGACGACCGGCTGAAATTCTTGCTCCTTGTAACGCAGACCTCCTAAAAACATAGAAAGTCCCATCACTAGCAGCAAGTTACCGATAATCGAACCGGTGATGCTAGCTTTGACTACATCGATCAAGCCGGCGTTGAGAGCGACAAGACCGATAATCAGTTCTGTGGCGTTGCCGAAGGTGGCGTTGAGAAGCCCTCCCAGCGATGGGCCAAGGACTATGGCGATTTCTTCGGTTGCAGTACCCATCCAAGCAGCGAGGGGTACGATCGCCAGTGCCGATGTGATGAACACAGTTAGCGATCCCCAATGCAGGAAGTGTGCGGCCAGCGAAATCGGAATGAACAGCAATAAGGCCAGGAATATACTGTCTTTGTTCAGCATTAAATTATGCGTGTTTTTCTGGTTGAGTCCCGCCTGGAGTTGAAACGCATCCTTTCCAGACAGTGCAGGAATAGTCAGACTCTAGAATACTCGCTTCCCAGGTTTTGTGCAGAGGGGCAAAAATACACTTCTTTAGTTTTTAGTATGCCGATCCTTGGGAGCGGGGGAGCGGGGGAGAAAATGTTCGCGAATGAACTTCTGCATAAAGATTCCAAAAGAACCAAAAATACCTTGTTTCCTATTTTTTAGTAGATAAATTAAGTAGTGTTGATTTTGTTAAATATTTTGCAGCAATCAGTACTGCGATCGCTCAACTTTAGTTAAATTCTGTAAAAGAACCCTTTCAGGAGTCTAGATTTTGCAGTTAAATCGAGAAAACTGCAAGAAAACCCCTCGCTTGGTAGATGTTTTTTGTTTTGATATCAAGCTTGGCGGCGCGGGTAATTTCTCATTAGTTACAGCACATCAACTGATAATTTCGCTCCCCACCCATAATTGAACCGACTTAGCTGGCTTGGATATTGTTTGAGCCAGTGGGAAGGCTGTGTGTAAGTTTATCGTTGCCAACAAAAGTGAATTATGACTGCATTTGCTGATATATCGGTTTCCGTTGAGGACGTAAAATCCACAAGCATTGCGCCGATTACGCCTCAAGAGGAGCAACAGCGCGATCGCCTTCAGAGTACGGGCGTTTTCGTCACCGTCCACGGGCATTTCTACCAGCCTCCCCGTGAGAACCCTTACTTGGATGCGATCGAACGTCAGCCTAGCGCGGCTCCTTTCCACGATTGGAACGAGCGCATTCACCACGAGTGCTATCGCCCGAATGCGTTTGCGCGGATATTGAACGATCGCGGCGAACTGGTGGGGATCGTCAATAACTATGAATTCATGAGCTTTAACATTGGGCCGACGCTGATGTCGTGGCTGGAACGCTACGATGTGGAGGTTTATCAGCGGATTTTGGAAGCCGATCGCAAGAGCGGCGAACGCCTGAACGGACATGGCAATGCGATCGCTCAAGTTTACAACCACATCATTATGCCACTCGCCAACAAGCGAGACAAACACACCCAAATTCGCTGGGGCAAAGAAGATTTCCGCTCTCGCTTCGGTCGCGATCCCGAAGGAATGTGGCTGGCAGAAACTGCCGTTGACTGCGAAACTATAGAAGCGCTGATTGACGAGGGAATTCGCTTCATTGTACTGGCTCCCTCGCAAGCGCAGCGCTGTCGCCCCATCACTACTCCCCGTCTGACAGGCGAAAGGCCGATCGACACAGAGATTTCCCTTGTCAGCACAGATATCCTATCTACCACCATCAGCAGGTTGCCAGCCCCACAACAACATCAAAAAGAAAGTGATTGGATCGAAGTGGCCGGCTCGCAGATCGATCCCACCCGCCCCTATCGCTGTTTTCTACCCGGTACTGATAGATACATCGATATCTTTTTCTACGATGGCCCGATTTCGCGGGATATGGGATTTGGCGAAGTTCTCAACAGTTCCCATAACTTCTCAGGGCGATTGGGGATGGCGATACATGGCGATAAGCGTCCCGCTCAATTAATTTCGGTCGCCACCGATGGAGAAACTTTCGGACACCACAAGCACGGTAAAGAAAAGTGTCTCGCCTACGCTTTCACGGAAGAATTTCCCCGACGCGGTTGGACGGTGACTAATTATGCCCATTACCTCAGCCTCAATCCGCCGACTTGGGAAGTAGAATTGAAGCCGGTGACAGCTTGGAGTTGTTCCCACGGGGTCGATCGCTGGCAAGATGATTGCGGTTGCGGTGCTGGTGGCGGTTGGCATTTGAAGTGGCGGCGTCCTTTGCGACAGGCGTTGGATTGGTTGCGCGATCGATTAATTGAGGTTTACGAAGAAAGTGGGCCGAAGTTTTTTGTCGATCCTTGGTTGGCGCGAGATGAGTATATCCAGGTGATACGCGATCGCACTCCTGCTAATGTTGAGCAATTTTTGGCACGTCATCGATCGCAGCAACTCAACCCCGCAGAACAAGTAGATGCCCTGCGCCTGCTGGAAATGCAGCGCCATGCCTTGCTGATGTACACCAGTTGCGGTTGGTTTTTTGAAGAACTCTCTCGTCCCGAAGGCGTGCAGATTCTCCGCTATGCCGCCCGCGCTTTGGAATTGGCGGGAGAAGTAGGTGGCGTGCAGTTGGAAAAAGAGTTTCTCGAACGCCTTGCCCTCGCTCCTAGCAATATAGATCGATTCCAAAATGGTGCGGAAATTTATCGGCAACTGGTAGTATCTGCCCAAGTTAGCTTTAAGCAGGTGGCAGCCCACTACGCGATTACTTCCCTATTTACCAATTACTCTCACGAAACCCGCGTTTATTGTTACTCCGCGCATCAGTTAGATTACCAGCTGCAAAGCATGGGGCCGCTAACTCTGGCGGTCGGGCAAGTGCGGATGGTATCGGAAATTACCTGGGAAAGCGTGCATCTGGTGTTTGCTGTTTTGCATTTGGGCGGTTGGGATTTCCACTGCTGCATTCAACCTTTCACGAGTCGCCGCGCTTACACTCAGTTGAAAGAGCAGCTGTTTGAGGCTTTGCAACAAGCTAGTGCGGCACAAACTATTCTGGCGATGAGCCAAGTGTTTGGGGATCAAAGTTTTAGCTTGCAGAACTTGTTTGCTGAAGAACGCCACCGGATCATGCAGCTGTTGAGTAAGGAAACACTGACTCGTCTGGATCAACTTTATACCCAAGTTTATCGGGATAATTTCGGTGTCTTGATGGCGTTCCACCGGGATGAGCTGTCGGTACCGCAAGAGTTGCAAGTTGCCGCCGAGATTGCGCTGAGTAATCGGGCGAGGATCGCTCTGCGCGATTTGGAATACGAATTGAGCGATTTGCCAGATGGGGAAGCGCATTTGGGTTTGGGCGAGCTGGTAGAATTGGAAGCGATCGCGACAGAAGCCAAAAATATGCGCTGCAACCTGAATGTCCGCGAAGGTAAGCAAACTTTGGAGCGGTTGATTTTGAAAGCGCTTTGGCATTTGTTGCACGACAGCAACCCAGCTACTTTGGAAACTGATGTGGAACGGATCGAACGGACGATCGATGTGGGCAATAGCCTCAATCTCGGCTTATCTGTCGAGCGGGCGCAAGAAGTATTTTGCTACTGCTTGCACAAATATATAGTGCCGCAGTGCTTGGTGGTTGATGTTAATTGGAAGCCAGAAAACGAAGGAGTTTGTCGTTGGGAATTATCCCAACTTCGTCCTCTGTTGCGGTTGGCTAAAAAGTTGGCAGTTGATGTCGATATTTGGTTACAGCAAGTATCGTAACGATTAGAAACCCGGTTTCTTGGAGAAACCGGGTTTCTGTGTTTAGCATTCGTAGGGTGCGTCAGAGATGGAAACGATCGTTTTTGGATCGGATAACGAAAGTCTGACGCACCATACAACCATTTAGACAACAAGTTGGGTTTCGTTCCTCAACCCAACCTACAATATTCGTAGGGTGCGTCAGGGATTGAAACGATCGCTTTTGTATCGCATAACGAAAGTCTGACGCACCGTACAACCATTTAGACAACAAGTTGGGTTTCGTTCCTCAACCCAACCTACAATATTCGTAGGGTGCGTCAGGGATTGAAACGATCGCTTTTGGATCGGATAACGAAAGTCTGACGCACCGTACAACCATTTAGACAACAAGTTGGGTTTCGTTCCTCAACCTACACCTATCTATCCATCTTGATTTTGCTTAAGCGACTCTAACATATGCGGCGGGCCTAAATCCTCTAACTGGTAGCCATTGGGATAGGAAATATTTGGAAAATCAGTATAGAAAGCAGGCTGTTTTTTTGATGGGAAAAGACGTAAGCCTTGACCTCGAATTTTTAGAATCATCGGTACTGCGGATTTGAGAAGTTGCGGCGGATCGGGAAAACCAAAAGCCGATCGCATTGTTTCATCTAGCATTGCATAAACAGCAGGCTCGATCGCCCATCTCAGAAAACTTGGAAACCAACTCAAGAAAAGGTCGCGGGTAGCTTCACCGACACGACGATTTGTGTCAGAATAGCGAAAGTTTTCGCGCTCGTAGTTGAGATTGTATAACTCAAATTCTTCATAGGTTTTGGGGATATTTTGAATCTGCATCCGCTCACCAACTTCGCGCCAAAAGTAATATGATGCTAAGCGTTCTGTTTCGCACATTTTCCGCCACCCAAAACGGTCAATCCAGCGGATAGGTTCGTAAATAAATGTTGAAAGCACATATAGGAAATCTTCATTGGCAATTTTGAATTTCCCGTGTATATTATTCATTCGCACAATCGCTGCGCGACCGCGATCGCTATCGTAGCCCCATTTCATAATTTCCGCTACCAGCAGTCCGGTATCGTCGTAACGTTTCTGAGTGCGGTGGCGAAATTCACCTGTTTTATCCAGCAAAGCAGAGATACTGGGAACGCAATATGTGCGGAAAAGGGCAATTTCTAAGGAACGGGTAATATCCCACGGAAATTCGTAGCCACTCATTAAATGTACAATTTGGCAACAATCTTTTACAGGGTCGAGCTGCTGAATTTGACGGAGGCGATCGTATCGACTCATAAGTTAGTTGGCTCTCACGTACTTAGTTTGGGTCATCCTCAAGTCGTTGACCTGGGAAGAATTGAAAATCCAATACCTGTTCTAAATTGTAAGGACATTCAGACGGAAAAATTTTGTAGCTTAAAGAGGTTTCCTGAACAGCCAAATCCAAGCCATCTTGGTAGGCTTTTTCTTTAGCTTCAGGTAAATAAGGTTTCAAACTGGGGTTTTCTTCTAGCAGTTCCAGAATCCGACGCCGCTGTGACCGAATCGTACCAAGCCAACTGTTCGATCGATTGCTTGGCTGAAACTCCCACTTGAGTAAATGCCCGAACAATATAGCCAAACGGTTTCTTAATTTTTGTCGCTCTTGCTTCCCCAAAGATTCAATCTCCTCTACCAAATTTGAGATATCTAAGTTGTCCCACATTCCATGTTGGAGAAATTTTGCTTGCTTTTGTGTCCAAGCGTAAAAATCTGTTTCGTAAAGTCCGTCGGTTTTGTTTAATTTGGATTGTGTTTGTGTCATAGCTTAAATTGATTTATGAATTTAAAATTGAATTACACGAGTCAAGCAATAGAATATTGTACAATTCTCATATACACAGTATAAAGCATGGTGCGCGAATTGGCTGTGTGCGATCGCTCAAATGCCCTTCAACCAGAAAGAGTAGATGAAGTGCGATCGGAGTATGATGTGAAAATTTAACGATCGCGTAACGGCTTCTGGGCAGCGATCGCAGTGAGTACGGATGAGGTTAACCGCTCTCTTCACGGTTTCTTCATCAACGAATTCAGCAATTTTACTTGCTTGAGTTGGTGAGAAACTCAGTAATTAATTTTTGGTAAAATCAGTGTTTTTTCTAATTGATTTACTTAGATATTAAAGGTTAACATTTTGCAAAATTAAAAGATTAGCTGCTCACTTGTGGTGAGGGCGATCGGATAGCTCCTTATATTGATGGCGCTTTTCTGTATGTGGTCGTCAAAATAGGGAAAGAAGTTCCAGGGTATAGGCTATTGGATGCCTAAATAGCTCGGTAGAAAGTTGCACTCTCATGTTGAGCGAAAAGAATAGAACTGGCTAGAGTAGTAGCTAGTTCAGAAGAATTGTTATGCGTAAATTCTTTCTTTTAGGTTTGGCTTTGGCTTTAGTTTTGGGAGGCGAGATGGCCAAAAGCGATGAGTCTCTTTTTACGTGGCCAGAAAATGAGATTGTTGAGAGGGTAGTTAACATGACATCGGGCGAATCTTTTAATAGCAATGCGGTTGTAGTTGATGGCGTTAGCTTTGAAACTTTAGTGCCGCAACTCGTATTGACTGTCCCAAATTCCCAACAGGAAACTAAGATTAATGTCGAGTTTGGTATCCGTATTACTAACAATACACCAACTCCTTTTCGGTTTAGTTCTTATCGTAAATTGACCCCAGAACTTGTGGGATCGGATGAGCGACCCATACAACTAACCTTTCTCCGTCGTAGACGCCTAGCACCTAAAGAATCTGATTTTCCCCTAGCTACGCCTGGAGAAAGCGTGACCTTTTTTCCAAATGCAAGACTTGTATGGAATAGGAGTGAGCAATTAAAACTTAGTATAGCCAACGGATGTGGTGGCTATTGGAGTTTTCAAGTTACCAATCCAGGAATTTATAAAATTCGGTTCATCTATAAAAACGAAAATATGGAGCAGACAATACACGATAAGGAAGAAAAACTGACAAACCGGAAATTAATACAAGGATTATGGACTGGTGAGGTGTTTACACCTTTTGTCAAATTTCGTCTTATATAGCTTTGGATTTACACCTTAATTATCGTTTATATTCGATTACCCAGTAGGTATTTTGAGCAAACTTAAGCGTTTGAAGGAGCTTAGAAATGGCGTTACGAAAATCTTCTCTACTTGGCTTAGCAACGAGCTTGCTAGTTGCACTCACAGAGCAATCGACTACAGCGTTTACTATTACGCCCCCACAACCCGGTGCTAATGGAAATTATAATCCCTTAGCTCCCTACAATCTGTCTAATGGAACTGGCGAGACATTTTTGGATACTTATTTATTGTGGTATCCAGACACATGGCGGGATGTTTCGGGTGGAGTTACCGAAATTGCACGGGGTGGAACGAGGGGTCTTTTGAACCTGCTGCAACCTTTTATAGATCGAGGTTGGACTTTTAATGTTGCACCCAACGACTTGAAGGGGAGTTTTGAAATTTTACACAATTACGCCTGCCAGCCTACAACGAATTGTGGAATTGAGGACTTTCCTGGCGACTTCGATCGGGGTTCAGTCGGATCTCATTTTCGTTTAAACTATCGTCCAGGAATAAACGATCCTTATGGCAATAATGTCCATTGGATTCAACGAGTGATTACTAGCTACACAGATGACTTTGAGCAAGATCCTGATGACTCTCTTGATATAGCTCCTGGTCAAGACAATCCTTATTATGACTTTGATGATGGTACTGCAACTACAGACTACTTTATAGACACACCATACACCGATGACCCCCGTATCAACCATTACTTTGTTGCTGAACTTTATTTGGTAGAACAAACTGCAACCAGGAGAGTTGGAAATAAAGATGTTGGAGACGTGACCATTTATAATGGGATTAGATGGGGTTGGAAAAACAGATTTACTCCTTCTGGTTGCATTACAGTTGACATGGGTGGGATCGCCGTTAACATTGGCATTAATTGCTCTCCTCCTTCTCAACCTACTAAAACCTTTTCAGGCACTCTAACCTCCGGTTATCAAACAGACAAATTCACCCTGGATAAACTCACCCCCGGCAGCTACTTTTACGCTTGGACGAACAATGACATCCCCTCAAATCGTTGCAACCCAAATACATACTTAGGTGCATCTTCTAGTTCAGGGTATAAATACGACAACGACAACAGTCCGGTAGGAGACGGTTTTGCTTCCGCCCTAGCAGGAATGGTCCCCGACAATGGTATC
The DNA here is from genome assembly GCF_041929145.1 of Aerosakkonema sp. BLCC-F183. Classification (NCBI taxonomy): domain Bacteria; kingdom Bacillati; phylum Cyanobacteriota; class Cyanophyceae; order Aerosakkonematales; family Aerosakkonemataceae; genus Aerosakkonema; species Aerosakkonema sp. BLCC-F183. The sequence continues at coordinate 113,038 of NZ_JBHFNU010000124.1, forward strand.
ATCGATCTTTTTGTTGGTGCTAATGGCGGTCGTCGTGGAGAAGATAGAGGCGACTACGAACTTAACGTCAAAGTCTACGACTCTGAACCTGCCCCACCCTCGATAATTGTAGGCAGTAGCGGTGGCGGTGGAGTAGTCTTTGAAAGACCTCGACCCGGACGCACGCAAAACACCCCTATCCTACCAACAAGCAATTCTGGTGGTTGGCAAATCTTCAACAACGTACCAAGCTGTCGCTGGTACGACCCCCACACCACGCACGGTTTTGAGTTCCAAGCATTAGAAAATACCCTATTTACCGAAATTCTCGACTTTCCCGTAGGTCTTGATAATCGCTTCACCGTTTCCGTAGGAGACACCATCCTGGGAGAATTTAGCCCTGGAGATAGCGTTGATTTTGTCTCCTTATTCGGTGCGGGAGTTTCTCATTTTAAAATAACCGATATCGATACCTTAATTGGTGACACAGAAGAAACAGCTTTTCCGATTCAACTGGCATTCAATGACAAAGTAGGTAGTTTCCAAATGCGTGCAATTGAAGCAACGCCTGAACCCAGACGTATTCCCGAACCTACTGCTATATTGGGTTTGTTCATGCTCGGTGGATGGGGAGTATTTCGAGGACACAAAATTAAGAAGGGCAAATTGCAATGAAACATCTTTATAGTTTGCTGTTTGCCGTCAGTATTATTCTCATCAATCCTTGGGGCTATAACCGAGGCGAAATATGGACTTATCCCAAAATTTTCGCTGTTCTACTCATTACGCTATTAAACTTTTCAATTTTATGGACAGAAAGATTTGACATAACCATAACCCGGAATTGGAAAATTAGCAAATTGCTGTGGGAAATATTTCTGGGAATAGGGCTGCTTTCAACGATGTTCAGTCCTTTTCCTCTGCGTTCGCTATTCGGTCAAAACGAGATGGGCGATGGGTGGTTGTATTGGTTGCTAATTGCGGCGTTTACCCTCAGCAATACTTTAGTTTTAAGACATCGCCCATCAATAGCACGTTTCCAAGTTAACGGTTTAATCATTGGTGGCGTGATTTTGGCATTGAGCATTTTTCTGCAAGTGATTAATTGGAAAATCGACTATACTGCTACATCAGGTCAACTATTGCGGGATAATATTTTAGTTAGTACTATTTTTCAAACGCAGCAGCCAATTGGTTTGTATTCCCATCGGGGACACGCGGCTTTTGTATTAGCAACAGTGGCGGTATTGGCAGTCGCAAGTTGGCGGAAAGGATGGATGAGTAATGGCAAATTGGCGATATCTGTAATTCCAATTATTTCAGCGTTATTATTTACTCAAAATAGAGCGGGAATTTTAGCTTTAATTGTAGCAGTTATTTACCTGCTTGGACAAAAATATTATAAACTATTAATTCCGGCGGCGTTAGTTTGTTTGCTAGTAATTGCCATTAATACTACTACTCGTCAAATTGACAATTTGCCTTTAATCAAACAACTTACGTCAGACCGAATTTATTTATGGCAGCTATCAGCATCGGGAATATTTCGGCGTCCGATATTGGGATGGGGTATGAATGGTTTCGGGATTGCTTATCCTTATGTTGTTAACCCTAATTGGACGCCTAGAATCGTTCATTTGGGTGAATTTAGTTTTGATTACGTGAATAAGGAAGGAGTGGTTAAGAGAAAAGCGATCGCATCCAGCAAAGCTCACAATTTAATTTTAGATAGCTGTTTATCGGTTGGCTTTTTGGGGATGGGGTGCTATCTTGGATTGTTTGGTTTCAATTTTTGGCAAGTAATGAAGTCACCTGATGGCAGTATATCGGCGCTAGCAATCTGTTATCTAATTTTTACTTTCACTTGGTTTGAATGTGCCCAGTTCACCCATATAATTTGGTGGGGGCTGAGTTTTTGGGGAACTTCTAACGAACAAGTTAGCATTAATATATGAAAGCTAAACTTACGAAGACCTTCACAGCGATCGTCGAGAGAGATCCTGATACAAAGCTCTATGTTGGCTATGTGCCTGGATTTCCCGGAGCGCATTCGCAGGGAGAAACTCTCGAAGAGTTACAAGAGAATCTGCGTGAAGTTATTGAAATGCTTCTAGAAGATGAAGAGTTAGCTTTTGGAATCTAGATACCCGACTTCTTGAAGAAGTCGGGTATCTGGGTAGTAAAACTCAATCAAAACAAGAAATAACGCTGCGCCATCGGTAAAACTTTGGCAGGTTCGCAAGTTAATAATTCCCCATCTGCCCTGACTTCATATTTATCAGGATCGACTTCAATTTTTGGGGTAGCGCTGTTGTGTTTCATGTCTGCTTTACTGAGATTTCTGGTATTGGCAACTGCCCTGACGCGAGATGTTAAACCGAGTTGTTTGGGAATATCTTTTTCTAAGGCAGCTTGGGAAACAAAAGTAATAGAGGTAGCCCCTATTGCGCCGCCAAAACTACCAAACATCGGGCGCATATGTACTGGTTCGGGAGTAGGAATACTGGCATTGGCATCGCCCATTTGTGCCCATGCGATCGCACCTCCTTTAATTACCATTTCTGGTTTGACACCGAAAAATGCTGGTTTCCACAAACACAAATCCGCTAATTTACCTTCCTCGACGGAACCGACATAATTAGCAATACCTTGTGCGATCGCAGGATTAATCGTGTATTTAGCAATGTATCTTTTTGCGCGAAAATTATCGTTATCTTGACTAACTTCGGCGGCAGATTGTAAGATTCCTCTTTGCACTTTCATCTTATGGGCGGTTTGCCAAGTGCGAATAATTACTTCTCCTACTCTTCCCATTGCCTGAGAATCGGAAGACATCATACTTATCGCGCCAATATCGTGTAAAATATCTTCAGCGGCAATAGTTTGGGGACGAATTCTCGAATTAGCAAAAGCGATATCTTCGGGAATATTTTTATCGAGGTGATGGCAGACCATCAACATATCGAGATGTTCGTTTAAGGTATTGATGGTGTAGGGACGAGTGGGATTGGTAGAAGAAGGTAAAACATTTGAATAACTGCAAACTTTGACGATATCAGGCGCGTGACCGCCGCCTGCACCTTCGGTATGGAATGTGTGAATAACGCGGTCTTTAAAAGCTGCGATCGTATTTTCTACAAATCCAGCTTCGTTTAAAGTATCGGTGTGAATTGCGACTTGTACGTCGTATAAATCGGCAACGGCAAGGCAAGTATCGATCGCCGCAGGAGTAGTTCCCCAGTCTTCATGCAGCTTTAATCCCATTGCACCAGCTTCGATTTGTTCGATTAATCCTTCGTGTTTGCTGGCATTACCTTTTCCGAGAAAACCTAAATTAATTGGGAAAGCATCAGCTGCTTGTAACATCCGGTAAATGTGCCAAGGGCCAGGAGTACAAGTAGTCGCGTTCGTGCCTGTCGCAGGCCCAGTTCCGCCGCCAATCATAGTAGTAATACCGGCAGCAAGCGCAGTTTCAATTTGCTGGGGACAAATAAAGTGAATGTGAGAATCAATTCCCCCGGCGGTGAGAATTTTGCCTTCTCCAGCTATTACCTCAGTACCTGGGCCGATGATAATATCTATATTATCTTGAGTGTAGGGATTGCCTGCTTTTCCTATTTTGTAAATTTTCCCATCTTTGATGCCGATATCTGCTTTGACAATTCCCCACCAATCGAGAATCAAAGCGTTAGTAATTACCGTATCTACCGCGCCAGCAGCATTAGTAATTGGCGATTGTCCCATGCCATCTCGAATTACTTTACCGCCGCCAAATTTCACCTCCTCGCCGTAAAGAGTGCCATTGTAAGTAGTGCGGTCTTCTTCTACTTCTATGAATAATTCCGTATCCGCAAGACGAATGCGATCGCCCACCGTTGGCCCAAACATTGCCGCATATGCTTGTCGATTCATTCTATTAGTCATGTTTTCCCTCTCTAGTTACATCTGCGTTTATCTGCGTTTATCTGCGGTTAAAAATTTCTTTGACGGCTAACTTATTATTAACTAGCAAACAACCTGTGAGTCAATTTTTGATGTCGCATTTGGGCGAGATCGATCGCAGGCGTACAAGACCACATTTCACTCAGCTTTAAACAAGTAGCATTTTGATACGTTTCCTCCATATCCGATGCCAACTGTAGCAGAACTTTTTGTGCTTGGATGTGTCCGATAACACTTAATCGAATTGCTGCCCCTAATAAACCTGTAATAAAACTATGTAAAAAAGCGAGCGTTGTATCTCGTTCGTTCAAATTCGCTACCCTCCCAACTACAGCAAATATAATTGGATGCAAGCAATTTATTTTCCCTTTGGCGACATCTTTTTCCAGGATTCCTAATTGAGAATCTTGCCAAGTAGAACAAGCGATCGCAAGTAAAGCGCGTCCGCTTTTGCGCTGAGTTTCGCGAGTTTTTTCAATTAAAGTTTGGGCAAATAATTGGGCGTCTGCTTGCCGAATTGCTTCTAAATCACCCATCGCACTTCCCCGATAAGCATGGATTAATGCTACTATATCTGTTGGGCCTACTTTGTTGCGTAAAAGTAATCGCAGAAAGCTTTGCAAATCAATTGACGATCGCAATTTATTTTCTTGTACCAAAGATTCCAATCCGTGCGATAATGTAAAAGAACCAGATGGGAAAAAAGAATCCGATAATTGCATCAAAGCAAGTTGTTGGGCGATGGTAGATGCAGCTTTGTTCATGAGTGGTGCTGGTGTTGGGAATGGTGGGAAAAGGAAAGGTATTCGTGAGGCGATCGCAATTCATATTCTACCTGCAAACCGGGAATATGAAAACCGCGAATAGTTGATTCTACTACTTCTGCGTCTGTTATTAGTTCAACGTAAATTTTATTATTTTGCACAATTATCGGCCAATGGTGATTTCCCAAAACGTGGCCTAAATGGATTAATTCTATTGGGAAATTTGACGCTTGTTCGGAAAAACTAATTACCAAAACTTTTTGCGATCGCAGATGAATCAACACCAACTTTCCTTGTGCGGTTTCTAACACATCTCCTTCCCGCAATAACCAATCTCGACTTTTGACAATTCCTATATCTATACCAGAATTAGAACGAGCATAAATTCGACCTTTGCGACTATCAACTTCGGTAATATCGACTTCCAAAAAACATTCTGAATGACGCGCTTTTTCTATCCGTTCGGATAGCGTTTCATTCTCTGTCAAATTACCTAAATAAGTTTCTGCCAACTCTGTCATTTGGGAATGTGTGGTAAAGGAGGTCGATCGCAAAAACGGCGCACGCAGTTTAAGGCATATTTCTGGTATTTTTTTAGTTCGCGAGTACTTCCCGCGATAGCTCTAATCACCAAACCTTTACTTCGCGGCAATATAGAACTAGCTACAACTATATCAGAACAGTTAGCAACTTCTAAGTCTTCTACAGCTTCCCTTAATAATTCTAAATCTCCTTTGGGTAGTAGGGCGATCGCATTTCCCAAAATAGGCGCACTAGCGAAGATATCGCTATTTTTAAAAGGATTGAGTTTCCCTTCCAAGCGCATCGCATCGGTAAACCATAATTCTCTTTCCGTCGAACTTACTTCCAAGCGATTGCAATAATAGTGGAAATCGTAAAACTCTCCCATCGCCAATCTTCCCGGTACAATTATTTCGCTTAAAAATAGATTGCCTGTAGGATGAATTTTGATGCGAGTTGTTTGCTGCAATGCAGAATCTTTAAACAAAATCAGCGGTTCTGGGACAAATTCTAAAGTTGCGTTTTCTCCTATTTCTATTTCATAATTAATTATGGCTTTTGTGTCGGGTATGGATATAGAATGAATGTTAGTTGCTGCTTGATCTGTGAGGTAAAGACTGGTATTAGTTGCTAACTGCAAGGATATATCTAATTCATCTCCGGCGAGTAAACCTGGAGATGCACTCATTATATATATGTAAGCACATTTAGGATCGGCAGTATCAAGGCGAAATGTGGGAGAAAGGCGGAAGGGATATGCTGTATGCTGATGGATGATGGAAGTACGATCGCTGCGATCGCACTTTAGTTTTAGTTCTAAGTTTTTTGTTTGGTTGAGGGTTTTCAATTGGGTCTTTTTTTTAACGCAAAGGACGCAAAGGTTAACGCAAAGGGACGCTGAGGTTTAATAAGTCTCTTGCCAAACTCTAGATATATCATCAAATTCATCTGTGTACCCTGCGGGAAGGCTGTGTATAAATCTGTGTTCATCTGTGTTCATCTGTGGATATCTGTGGTTAAAAAATCCTATTTTTCAGCTTTTCCCAGAAGTCTATTAAACAAAACTCAACTTATTTTTGCGGTAGGACTGCGAAATAGAACTGTCTCCAGGATAAAGTTAACTACTTCATCTAATCCCTCTTTTGTTTTACAATTAGTGTATGCGATCGCTTTACCTCGACGGTATAAAGGAGCTTCTTTGCGGATTAATTCTAAATCTGCGCCGACATAAGGAGCGATATCAATTTTGTTGATAACTACCAAGTCTGCTTGTACGAAACCAGGCCCTTTTTTGCGGGGAATGTCATCGCCAGCACCTACATCAATCACAAAGATATAGGAATCTACTAAATCGTAACTAAAGCTGGAAGCAAGATTGTCACCGCCGCTTTCTACAAAGATTAAATCCAATTCCGGATAAAGCAATTCTAAATCTTTGATTGCGAGGAGATTCATGCTTGGGTCTTCCCGAATTGCTGTATGCGGACAGCTACCAGTTTCCACTCCCACAATCCGTTCTGGGTGCAAAAATCCGCCGCGTTTCAGGCGTTCTGCATCTTCAGTAGTTAATAAGTCATTAGCGACAACTGCTACTTCAATACCTTTCTGCATCAACATGGGAATTATACTTTCTAATAAAGCAGTTTTACCGCTGCCTACTGGCCCGCCAACTCCCAATCTAGCTGCTGATTTTTGCATAGCTAAAATCCCTTGTCTTGCTTGACTTTACCTCAACGATCCATTCACTTTCGCATTAAAACCATAAATCTCCCGCGTTCCAGCAAATTCAACTAATTCTACTGTTTTCTTTGTCCCGTCTGCTTCAAATCTTACCGCTGTTCCGGCGGCAATATTTAAGCGCATTCCTTTAGTTTGTTCGCGCTCGAATTCCAGCGCTTCGTTAACTTCATAGAAGTGGAAATGAGAACCTACTTGAATTGGTCGATCGCCTTGATTAACTACCTCGATTTCCAGGGTTCTTCGCCCTGCATTCAGTTCGATTTCACCTGCTTTGGCAATTATTTCTCCAGGTATCATTACTTTTTCTCCTTCGCGTCTTTGCGGTTCGTTAATAAAAATTTATAAATAATTTAATCCCCAATCGGATTGTGTACAGTTACTAATTTTGTTCCATCTGGGAAAGTCGCTTCTACCTGCACTTCATGAATCATTTCCGCTATGCCATCCATGACATCATCTCTTTTCAAAATTTGTTTACCTTCGCTCATTAACTCGCTGACAGTTTTTCCTTCCCTTGCGCCTTCTAAGATAGCAGCAGAAATATATGCCACTGCTTCCGGATAATTTAATTTTAAGCCTTTTGCCTTACGTCTTTCTGCCAACAGAGCAGCAGTAAAAATCAACAGTTTATCTTTTTCTTGGGGTGATAGCAGCATGGCACATTTCCTTAGATTTTGACTTGCTGTTTACCTTTGGTAAACTTTAGGCATATTTGATGCTCTTGTCAATAACTTGTGCCCAGAAACTTAGGCCCAGAAACCCGGTTTCTCTAAGAAACCCCAGAAACCCGGTTTCTTAGAGAAACCGGGTTTCTTTTGTTTGTTGTTTGTCAAGCGATCGCTCTAATTTTTTTACTTTTCAATACATATTTAAATATACAAACATAAACCTTTACATACAAGTAAAGTTTTAGTAACCCTAAATGCGATCGGATGCACCCAAACAAGCAGAAAATACACAGCTATCGCGCCTCGGACTTCCTTTGGCCCGTTAACTCAGACCAGTTGAAACGGCTTGCACCCGTCAAACTAGGTTTTGGCGAATTAACAACATTCATATTCACATCCACCAGGTTAGCTTGATGCAAACTGACTCCATTCATATTCGCATCCATCAAATTAGCACCGCTCAGATTAGCATTATTTAAATTGGCACCGATCAAGTTGGATATCCCCAGATTGGCATTACTTAAATTGGCATTATTTAAATTCGCATTGCTCAAGTTTACAGAACTGAGATTAGCATTACTCAAGTCAGCATTATCTAAGTTAGCACCCACCAGTTCTGCATTAAACAAGTTAGCATTAATCAAGTTAGCATTTATTAGATTAGTATTAGCTAAATTAGCCGCAAACAAGTTCGCTCCTCCCAACCTAGCGCCACTTAAGTTTGCGCCTCTCAAGTCCGCTTTACTGAGATCTGCACCCAGCAAGTTCGCCCCACTGAGATCGCAACCTTGACATTGCTTAGTTTCCAACAAACGCTTAACATCAGCGGGGTTTTCGGCTTTAGCTGTTGTTCCGAAACTTATGGCGATCGGTAGTGCTAGACTAACTAAAATTGTGATTTTCATATTTTTTTCCTTTCTACCTAGCAAGTCTTGTATTCTATTGTTCCCAATGTTACCCTTCCGCTATCAGCAGCTAAATAAATTTTTGAATAATTTTTCATTGGGCAAAGCAAAGCAACAGAATATTTAATTAGGACTTACGCAGAACATCTAAATATAGTGTCAATTCATGAATTGACACTACTAAATATAGTGTTTTTTCAAACTGGCTGCGTAAGTCCCGTTGATTTTTAGTAGTGAGCGACTGAGTATAGCAATCGCCTTGGCGCTTAAGGCATTCTGAATTCCATCAAACCCTTGATTCTAAACACTTCTTCCCCGACGCTCCAGTCCCTAGAGCGCCAGTCCAGTAAAAGAGATTGACAAAAGCAATATAATGTGGGTTTGGCTTTAGACCCCGGCTGGGCGAAGCATTCGGACATAAAATCTTGGGTTTTGTGTAATAAATTGTCGCCCGAATGCTTCGCCCCTACATAATACATATTTCGTTGTTTTTGTAAATTTATTCTAGTGGACTGGCGCTCTAGCTATACTTACGCAAACGTGAAAACCCTTACCTTCATATGAAAAATTTATGAAAATACAGTAGGGTGCGTTAACCGGAAAGCTAACGCACCCTACTGATATGTAGAAATTAAATTGTGGTTGAAAGACCAATTTGGCAATTAACGAGTTACACCGGCTGCATTCGTCAAGTTCGCACCTCTAACACCGTACAAGTTAGCGCCAAACAAGTTAGTCGCATTGAGATTTGTTTTAAATAGGTTTGCACCTCTGAGGTTTGCCGCACTCAAATTTGCTCTGAACAAATCGGCTTCCCGCAAGTCAGCACTAATCAAATCAGCGCCTTTGAGGTTCGCCACATTTAAATTAGCTCCAACTAAAGTAGCTTCATTAAAGGTGGCATTAACCAAATTAGCTACTGATAGATTTGCACCATTGAGGTTGGCACCGTTGAGTTTGGCTTCGCTGAGGTTAGCGCCGTTGAGGTTAGCACCGCTGAGGTTAGCGCGAGTCAGATTGGCACCGTTAAGATTAGCACCGCGAAGATCCGCATTTCCTAAGTCAGCACCGCTGAGGTTCACGCCTGTTAAATTCAGTCCCGCACCTTGTTTGGTTTGCAGTAACTGTTGAACCTGTGGGGGATTTTCAGCTTTTGCGATCGTACTCAAACCCAGCATTGTGCTGACGAGCGCTGTACTGACGAGAATTTTCAGTTTCATATTTTTTATACTCCTCTAACCGTATTTTTACGTAAAAACGACTCATTTGCTAGCTTTTTATCAAATTTACTGATGACGATGGCCGCTAAAGAACATTATTTTAATAGTGTATGCGTGTATCTACTTATTGTAACATCAAATTTTAAAATATGGCAAATAAAATTGAGCAGTTAGGATCGTAGAAACACCGCTAACCGCTAAGCACTAACTTCTCCGTACCCTACAACTACTTAACCGGGTTTCTTTGGGTTGTCGCAACGACAGAAACCCGGTTTTTCATCGTCCAGAGGGAATACAACAAGCTGTTCTAGAAGCTAAACTGCGTTCGCACAGCCCCTACGAAGATAGCCGGATTATCATTAAAGTTATTGGCGTTTGCGATCGCGTAAAAGCTTGGGATCAGAACAATATTATCGGTGAGGGGATAATAGTAACTAGCTTCGATGTCGAACTGCATACCGCCATCGCCCCCTCCAGAGACGAGGAATCGCCGACCCGCCAAAACATCAAACGGTATTACATAGGATAAAGTCGCCAACGCTCCCCTTTTACCGAGATCGGGAAAAGCCAAACCAACTTGAAACGACTGTGCCCTCACATTACCGCTTGCCACACTATCTGTCGCGGGGTTTAAGTGAGTGCTGGCGTAGGAATAGCGCCCGAACATACCAAACTTAGGAGTAACCAACCAATCGAAATTTACACCAAAAATGTTACTTGTGGCGTCTTCCAAGTCGCCGCCAAATCCGTCATCTGCTACCCCCACGATCGGTTTAGTTCTAATTTGTCCGTCAACTGGGAGAACTCTGGAACGATCGTACAGCAATCGCAGATTAATATTCGAGTTAGGCGAATAAGTCAACTGTGCGGTGGCGGTACGGTTACCATTAAATAAACCTCTCGTTGGGTTAGATGCGTTGGCATTGCTAGCATAGCCGAGACGAAGCTCAAACTCTTCATTAAAACGCCAAAGCAATATAGCACCGCTAGTGCGTCCCAAATCTTGTACCAAAGTGCTACCAAACGAGTTAAAACCGCTCGCACCCTTGCCAAAGATATTTGTAAATGTATTGGTGTCAAAGTAGCGCACCCAAAATAACTGCGGACTCACTACCACTTGCACGGAATCATTCACCGGGAAGGTGTATCCCAACTCTGCCAAAACCAGATCGTTAGCGATCGCACTCGGAGTAAAATCGGAACTGGGAACACCAAAGGTATTGTACAAACCTGCCGAAGTATAAACGTTGGCAGGCGAGTTGGCATTTCCCGCTGCCAAAGTGATTCCCAGTGAATCTTTACCCGTGAAAGAAGTGGTGAGAAACAAGCCGGTAATCTGACTGAAAGTCACGTTAGGATCGTCCGTAACCCTGGTAACGATCGGCTTCCCATCCGCTCCCCGGCCAGCCCCACTAAACACATCTTGCGGATCGATCCGCTCCACTTTCACATCCCCAGCAGCAGTTGCTCCAGTTATACTTAGGCTCACAAGTCCGCTTAGCTTTGTTGTGGTGGAAAACTGATTTGCCTCCAGTCGTGTGGTGCTTGTTTCTAATCTGTCAAGTCTTGCCCCCACAGTTGTCAGTTCTGGGGCAAAATCCGCTTGCAAACGCTGCAATGTTGCTAAATCTTCTTCCCTTACTTGGTTTGCCAACCCTGCATCTATTAGCTCTTTGATTCTCTCCAAAGCGGCATTCAGCGCTGCTGCGAATTCGTAGCGCGTCATAGCGCGATTGCCCCGAAACGTCCCGTCCGGATAGCCCGCAATCACGCCATAGCGATCGATCAGAGATTGCAAAGCTTGAAAAGCCCAGTCTGTTGGCTGCACGTCTTGCAGCTGAGAAACAGAAGTCACTCTAGACAAAGGACGCTTCTGCTGTAAATCTTGCTTCGCAAATTCGGGAAATCGGATATTGGTTATATCTATATTCTTTTGGTCAGCATCCGCCTCAACTTTAACTTCTTCAGCCGCGAGAGCGTTACCCCCTACCAATAGCACTGTTCCCAAGATAACTGTATTTAGTTTGAAAGCAGCAATAAAAAAATTGTTCATGGTGCCTCTGTTTCGATCGTCCTTTGTTTCTTGCGCCATCGACAGCTAGTAGCGCACCACAGCGATCCCAATAAAATATTTCCTGCAAGCTCCATAGCTAAAACAGATTATTAGCTATCGATTTTTAGACTAAGTTATCACCTGGAGTATACAGAATACTCATATTTTCTAACGCATCTTCTTCTAGCCGATCGGCTTCTCCTTCTTCCGTATTTTGAAACAGCATTGTGAAAGCACCAGCACCCAACCCATCTTGCGGCCATATACGATAACAAGGCATATTTGTCAAGGGCGATTTTTTGGCCGCTAAATGGGGAACTTCCACTGGCTGAAACTGGGGAAATTTTTTCATAAACCACTGACAAACTTGCTCATTCTCTTCTGGCGAATAGGTGCAAGTCATGTAAGCTAAATATCCTTGCGGTGCAACAATTTGAGCGGAATTAGCGATAATTCTCTTTTGTCTGTTCGCACTTTTATTAATCGCTGCTTCGTGAAAGCATCCTGGGGCTTTATCTCCCTTGGCTAGCAAAGATTGTCCGGTGCAAGGTGCATCGACAATTACTAAATTGCTAGTTCTAGGTAATTGCTGTGCCAGAATGCTAGAATCTTTATTTAAAACGTTTAATGGAGATACACGACAGCGTTTTAAATTAGAAATAAGCATTCCCAGCCGTTTGCCAATTACTTCATTAGCAATGATTAATTTTGGCGATAAAGCTCTCCAGGAAAATATAGTTTTTCCCCCCGGTGAGGCACAAATATCAAATAGTAAATGTACAGGTGAAGAAATAGCAAATAAGCTAGACGCTGCAAACACAGACGAAAAATCTAAACAATAATAATAACCTTGTTCGTGAAGCGGATGCTGGCCGGGTTTGCTGCCTAATACTAAGCGATCGACAAATTTCGGTTGCCACGCTGTCGGTGTCTCCACCGCAAAAGGTAGAGAATCTGGCTTTTCTCGGCACCAAACAATGCAAGGGGCAAACGGTTGCGGATGAACTAATGCTTCGATGAATTTTTCTTGTCCAGTTGGGTCTTCAAACAGACGCCGACTGAGTTTAAGTAATAACTTAGAAGGATTTTCCATATCAGGACAGGGGTTGAAGGCTGATTTTGACCGCGAACATTTTTGTCGGGACACAGCATCATTAAAACTTTCGGTGGCCTGCATTATTTTCTAATGCCGTGTCCCTACAGTTCCTATCTTCCCCTAATCCCTAACGCCTAACCGCTCACCCCTTTCTGGTTACTCTTCCCGGTTCATTTGCCAGGTCGCCGCGATCGCAGCTCCTGCCCCAGCGATCAAGCCGGTACTCATCCCCTGAATGGTTTTCAGGACGGGATCTTGAGTTAGGCATTGGCTGGTCGGTGTTTCCGCTTGCCAACACTGATTGCTTTCTGCCCAACTCGCAGTGCCTCCGAGTACCACACCGATCGCACTGCAAGCCACAATGTATAGGAAGAAGCGATTGAATTTTCTGTCCGTAGGGCGATTGTTTTTTCTATCCATAGATAGATGCAAAATTTGTAACTGTTTTAGGAATGAGACCTACTATATTCTGCCCACAAAACCGATAAATGCGATCGTCCTTTCCTTAACAAATGTAAATATACTTCAGCAGGGAACCACTTTACAGATAATTAAGGCCCATTGAGCCTAAGTTGAGCAGCATGGAGGAGCAACAAAAGTCCAAAAATCAAATCCTGTACCTGTTAAAAATGCGCGGCCCGCAGACAGCCACCGTTCTGGCCGAGCAGCTACAGGTGTCTCCGATGGCTGTACGCCAGCATTTGCAAGCATTACAAGCAGATCGGTGGGTAATGTATCAAGAAGAGCGGCGTCCGCAGGGGCGTCCCGTCAAACTTTGGCAGCTAACCGATCGCTCTACCACTCACTTTCCCGATAGTCACGCCGACTTGATGCTTGACTTGCTGCGGGGAGTGGAAGCGGTTTTTGGGACGCCTGGACTGGAAAAGTTGCTCGCAGAACGCACGCAAAGGCAGATCGAAACCTACACAGCCCGTTTATCGGAATTTCCACAGACGAAAGATTGGCGGGGAAAAGTGGCGGCGATCGCTTGTTTGCGACACCAAGAAGGCTATATGGCAGAAGCGATCGAGCAGCCAGACGGTTCGATGCTATTGGTGGAAAACCACTGTCCCATCCGTACTGCTGCCGTTAGCTGCCAGCTGTTGTGCTGTTGCGAATGGGAAATGTTTAAAGTGCTTCTGGGTAAGCAAGTTTCCATCGAACGGGTAGAACACAGCTTGCAGGGCGATCGACGATGTGCTTATTTAATCAGGGCCTAGAGCCCCAGTCCAATCGAATAAATTGACAAAAAGAACCTAGTATGTATTGGGTAGGGTCGATCGCATTTGGGCGACAATTTATGGCACAAAACCCAAGATTTTCTGTCCAAATGCTTCGCCAGGGTGAGGTCTAAATATAAATACACATTATGTTTTTTTTGTCAACCAGTTTGAGTGGACTGGCGCTCTAGCTATCAAGCAGATCCCTGATAGCGTTCTCTGACAGCTGGTCAAAAAGTTTTTGCTTTGGTCTTAATAAGCTCGATCGGGATGGAAATGGTAAAGATCGCTCCCTCACCAGGCGCACTGGTACAGGTGAGCATTCCGCCGTGTTTGTCTACTACTATTTGATAGCTGACGGATAATCCCAAACCGGTACCGCTACCGACTGGTTTGGTGGTGAAAAAGGGGTCGAATATCTTGGATAGCACTGCTGCCGTCATGCCTGGGCCATTGTCGGCAATGCGGACGATCGCATTCTCCGATCGGCCCAGTTCTGTGGTAATGGTAATGCTGGGCGATTTGTCGGTGTCTGGTTGTCTGGTTGTTTCTAAGGCATCGATCGCATTACTCAAAATGTTCATAAATACTTGATTGATTTCCGCTGCATAACAAGCCACTTTCGGTAGCTCACCATATTCTTTAATCACTTCAATCGCCAAACGCCCTCCCTCTTTCCGCAAACGAGGTTGCAGCAGCATAAGCGTACTTTCCAGTCCTTCCTGGATATCGACTCGTTTTGAGGAGGATTCATCTAATCTGGAGAAGGAACGCAAGGAGACGACAATCTGACGGATGCGTTCGGAACCAAACTTCATGGATTCTAACAATTTTGACAAATCTTCTTTGAGAAAATCAAGTTCGATTTCTTCGATTTCCGCTTCAATTTCCTCTGTGGGATGCGGGTAAGTTTGCCGATATAGGTCAATCAATCGCAGCAGTTGTTGGGTATATTCTTCCGGGTTCTCCAGGACATATTATGCTAAACTATCAGCAAGATGCCAATGCAGTAAAGCTCTTTTAGCAAAATTATCGAAATTTTTAAAGCCAAACGCACAACGTTTTAAAACTTTTAAGCGGTGATTAATTCCTTCAACCATAGCATTAGTCGTTTTCTGCTCAAAATAACCAACTATTTCCCCAAACCAGTTTTTGAAAGTTTTGACTGTGTTTGGTAAATAAGGTGTAGCTTTTAACAGCCAATCAGCTAATTTTAAAGTACCTTCAGCTAGATTATTACTTTGGTCAAAAATTTTAGTAAACTCTTCTTTAAGAGCGTGCATCATTTTAATTGATGCTGAGGCTTCTTTGAGCTTTAAAAGTTTTTGTTTTTGTAAATCATTCAGGGATTTTTCTCTTTTAAGTAAAATATATTTAGCTCCCTTGAGGCTGCCAAATAATTTTTGTCTAGTTTTAATTTCTAGAGATTCAGCCGTCTTTTTTTGGCTAATTCTTCCTTGATTCAATTCTTCATGTAAAATTTTCGTAACATGAAACCTATCAACTGTGATAGCGGCTTGTGGACATAGTTTTTTAACTAAATTTTTATACTGTTGGCATAAATCCATACTTACTTCTTCGATTTGGTGTAAAATATGATTGCCCCAAGAGGTTAGAGTATCTTTGATAGTTTTTGATTTTTTTTCGGCAACCATACCAATCAGTTTACCAGTATCCAAATCTACCAAAACAACTATAAACTTGCCCTTCCCTTTAACTAAACTTATTTCATCTATCCCTAATCTTTTGAGGGATTTTAAATTTATTGGTAAAGTGATTTGAGCAACATAATTAATCATTGATTCTACTTGTGATTCGGTTAAATGATTCTGAATAGCTACATTACGTAAATCACTTTTGACGACTTTTTCTGTAATGGCAATTGCGTATCTTTTAGTATATTTTTGTCTTTTTTTCACAAAACCTAACTCTTCACTAAAAGGTTTTCGACAGTTAGTGCATTTAAATTGCCGCCTATTAATCCTTAAAAATACTTCTTTTTCTCCCCAAGGTAAATCTTTAATTAAAGAGAAATGATTTTGATGTAAGCGTCGCGTCACACAATTACATAAAGGACAACGAGCTGTCTTGTCACGCTTTTCTACCTCTAAAATTATAGTTTCGTCAAAAAACTTCTTCTCTTTAACAATTATTCCAGGCAAATCAAGTATTTCAGTTAGTTGGTGTTCCATTTGGGTTTATGGTTAATTTTTTGAAGTATTAACTAATAGTTTAGCATAATATGTCCTGGAGAACCATTTCTTTATCGTACCGCCAGAGTGAGAGCGACATTTCCCAAAGACGAAAAAGAATGTAGCGATCGACCTTATGCAAATGGGGGAGCTTGCTACGAATTAGAATTTTATATCATAGTAAACAGATGTGAAAATATTCCCGAAGGACTTTATCATTATTGCCCTCTAGACCATCAACTTTGTAAAATTTCCGATAAAAATAGCTACTTGGAAACGCTGTTAAAAAATGCAGAAACAGCAACTGTTCCCCCATGCAATCCCCAAATTTTAATAATTCTGGCTACACGGTTTCCCAGAGTTAGTTGGGGTTACGAATCAATGGCTTATGCCCTAACATTAAAGCACGTAGGCGTTTTATATCAAACAATGTATCTGGTTGCCACTGCGATGAATCTTGCCCCTTGTGCAATTGGAGGAGGAAATTCGGACTTATTTGCAACAGCAACCGGATGCGATTACTATGCCGAAACATCAGTAGGAGAATTCATGTTGGGTAGCAGAGCTTAAAGCCGCAGAAGAGCTTAGGGGCAAAGGTGAGGAGAGAAAAAAATGATATCATATCCGGCAGCATCAGTTGAAAAAAAATGCGTTGCGATCGGATTTCTTATCTGCGTTAATCTGCGTTAATCTGTCTTCATCTGCGGTAAAAATTTAACCCCTAATATCATGTCCGGGATAAAAACCCCCTTTATCCCTAAGAAGGGTGAAGCATTGCGGTAGTCACACTTGAATGGAGTTGTAGGGTGCGTCAGACCATAACTTCGATCGACAGCATTAGGGTTTGAGCGTCTGACGCACCCTACTAATTGTGCCAATTGCGTAAGTCCTGACCTCTAATCAATCCTAACGTTAAAAGGCAAACGAGCATAAATGTCAAAAGGATCGTTGAGAGTACCCAGAATACTCAGATCTTCCCGCAGTCGATCGTAAGTGAGCGTCAGCGGGTCAAACTGCTGAGCTTTAGGAGTATTTTCGCTAGCGTTCTGGCTACTGCTGAGCAGATTTCGCAAAAGGCGTTCTTCAAGACTGCGACTTCTGGGATATTGTTGTAATTCCCAATCATTACCAAGCTTTGCTTCCTTAGCAGCAAATTTAATCGCATTATCCAAACCACCAATATCATCAACTAAACCAATCTGCTTCGCCGCCAAACCCGACCAAACTCGCCCTTGAGCAATTTCTTGCACTTTCGCAGGCGACAGCTTGCGCGATTTTGCCACTTTATCTATAAATTGAAAGTAAATGCGATTGACAGACCCTTGGTAAATCGCCAATTCTTGAGGTGTCTTGGGACGGGAAATAGTTTGAGCGTCAGCATATTTACCCGTTTTCACCACATCCCAGGTCACACCGTTGTCGTTAGCGAGTTTTTGCACGTTCAACAAAAGTCCAAAAACACCGATCGAACCTGTGATCGTGTTGGGTTCGGCAAAAATCCGGTTAGCATAAGTGGAAATCCAATATCCACCAGAAGCCGCGACATCGCCCATTGAAACAATCACCGGTTTTTGCTGACGAATCAGTCTCACTTCTCGCTGAATTACCTCTGACGCCGTGGCGCTACCGCCAGGACTGTTAACGCGCAAAACTACAGCTTTGACATCTTCATCCATTCGCATCTGGCGCAGTTGTCTCGCTAAGCGATCGCCTCCCACTTGTCTGATGCTACCTTCTCCATTAACGATTTCGCCTTCGGCGTAGACAACGGCAATTTTATTTTGAGATTCACGGTTTTGGGATACAGATTTATCCGCGACTCTGGCATAGGTACTCAGGCTAATCTGTCGGAATGTTTTTTCATCTTTATTATTGCCAGTCAGCTTCTTGAGGTCGGATACTACCTCATCTAAATAAGCAACTTTATCCACTAGACCATTTTTGCGAGCCTGTTCTGGCATCAACAAACCTTGACTATCTGCGATCGCCTGGACTCTCTGGGGAGTTAACTTGCGGCTTTTCCCAACGGTGACGCGAAATTCACCCCAAATATCGCTTAACAATTTTTGAATTTGTTGGCGATTTTCCGCACTCAATTGTTTTAACACAAACGGTTCGACGGCGGATTTGTATTTACCGACTCGGATTACTTGCACGCCAACACCGTACTTTTCAAATGCTCCCGCCAAGAACATAGTTTCCGATCGCAGGCCGTTAAGTTCCATCATACCTAATGGATGGACGACGATGCTGTCTGCTACTGAGGCTAGATAATAACTCGGTTCATCCCAACCAACGTTGTAGGCGATAATTTTTTTACCAGATGCTTTGAATCTTAAGAGTGCCTGCCGTACTTCTTTTAGCGTTGCAAAACCTCCCACCGCACCTTCTGATTCGCCGCTAGCATCCAAGTATATGGCTATTATACGTTTATCTTTAGTCGCGGTGTCGATCGCATCCAGTACGGTGCGTAAAGTAATCCTGTCGCGGTCATCTTCTCCCGATACGGCTTTTTGAATTAACTCTCCTGTGCCGGAAGAAGGATTTGTATCGGTGATTCGCACGGACATATCAAAAACCAATACCGACTTATCTTTTACTTGTGGCCCGGTATCTCTGGTTGCCGCATAAATCAGCAATGTAATTAGTGTGCCCGCTCCCAAACCGAAGAAAATTAATAAACCCAATAATGTAGCAAAAGTGTGTTTTATGAAATCCCGCATATTCTTTGGTAATTCCTAATGGTTAATTTAATTATTCGTCTTTTGTTAGCTAATCGGTGACTTCTGCAAAGCGCCAGAGTTTTTGAGGTCAGATAGCGTTGCGTTACCCGTACAAAATAGCACCGTAGTAATTTCTGCTATTAACACTTTAACTAAGGCGTGCAGTGCTTCTTCCGATTCCGCAGCTGCTTGCAGAAATGGCCATGCCATCCCGGTGATGTCAGCACCCAGCGCGATCGCTTTGGCTGCTTCCAAACCATTACGCAGTCCCCCAGAGGCGATCAGGGGTATATTTGGTGCGATCGCACGAATAGTAGCTACACATTCAGCAGTTGGCATTCCCCAATCTGCAAAGGTTGCTCCCAAACGTCGTTGCTGAGCATCTGTTGCCCGTTCGCTCTCCACCTTCGCCCAAGAAGTTCCTCCCGCACCGGCGACATCAATAGCAGCAACACCGACATCGATTAATTTCTGGGCCATCGCTGCTGAAATCCCATTACCTACTTCTTTTGCTATCACTGGCACTGGTAGTTTTTTGCACAGTATAGCAATTTTTTCCAGCAATCCTCGGAAATTTGTGTCTCCCTTGGTTTGCACGCACTCCTGTAATGGATTGAGATGTAGAATTAGCGCATTTGCTTCTAATAAATCTATGACTCGCCGGCATTGTTCTAAGCCATATTCATAGTTTAATTGCACCCCACCCAAGTTGGCAAATAAAAGAATATCTGGGGCAATATTTCGCACTGCAAACGTTTTCCCAACCTGCGGATTTTCCACTGCTACTCGCTGGGAACCTACCCCCATCGCTATTTTGTAATGTTGGGCTACTTCTGCGAGACGATAGTTTATCTTCCCTGCCTGTTCTGTCCCGCCTGTCATCGAAGATATCAGCAGGGGCGCACCCATTTTTTTATCTAAAAAATTAATACTGATGTCAATTTCATCATAGTTTAATTCTGGCAAACAAGCGTGGATAAATCTATATCTTTCCAAGCCATTAGTAGTTTCGTGAAATTGGACATCTCGATCGAGACAAATACGTAAATGATCTGCTTTTCTGGTTTCCGTTTCTGTCATATTTCAATGTTTGTAAGTTATTAAGTTATAGTTCAACGTTCGGTACTTTTATTAACTCTACAGCGTCTCTGCCATCGATACTTTGGAGAAAAACCTTAACTTGTTCTTCTTTAGCAGTCGGTAGCTGTTTGCCTGTAAAATCCGGGTGTATCGGCAATTCCCGATGACCGCGATCGACCAATACAGCTAACCAAATCGCTTCCGGTCTACCATACTCGCTGAGCGCATTCAGTGCGGCGCGAACAGTTCTGCCTTTGTAGATTACATCGTCTACTAGCACAATAGTTTTGCCAGAAATATCGAACGGTATTTCTGTTTTAGCAGGTGTCCGCAAACCAATGCGATCGAGATCGTCTCGATAAAAAGTGATGTCCAGCGCACCCACAGGCACTTCCTCTTGTTCGAGCAATTCAATCTGGTGGGCCATTAGCTGCGCTAGAGGAAACCCTCTGGTCTGAACTCCCAATAAACCTAGTTTCGATAAGTCACGAGCTTTTTCAATCACTTGGGAGGTCATACGGGTGAGAGTGCGCCGTAACTCTTGTGCTGATAGAATTTCGACGATTTGGGAAGGCATAGGGAAGAAGGGGTTAGGGGTTAGGGGCAGGGGGGCAGGGGAGCAGGGGAGCAGGGGAGCAGGGAGAAATTGTGACTTTTGACTTTTGACTTTTGACTTTTGCCTTTTGACTTTTGACTTTTGACTTTTGCCTTTTGACTTTTGACTTTTGACTTTTGCCTTTTG
This sequence comes from Aerosakkonema sp. BLCC-F183, assembly GCF_041929145.1. Classification (NCBI taxonomy): domain Bacteria; kingdom Bacillati; phylum Cyanobacteriota; class Cyanophyceae; order Aerosakkonematales; family Aerosakkonemataceae; genus Aerosakkonema; species Aerosakkonema sp. BLCC-F183. The sequence continues at coordinate 133,884 of NZ_JBHFNU010000124.1, forward strand.
ACTTTTGACTTTTGACTTTCAAACTCGTAGTTGTACGGGCATGATCAAGTGGGTAGCTTTCCAGCCTCCCAGCGGTTTTATGACTACAGGACTCAACGCCTGATTCAGTTCCATTTGTACTTGTGGGGTATTCAAGTTTTTCAGACTTTCCATCAAGTACTTGACATTGAAGGCAATATCAATACTATCTCCAGAAAGCTCGATCGCAATTGATTCCTGACCGCTACCGACATCTTTAGCTTCGACTGACAAAGTAAGCTTTTGGCTATCGTTGTCCAAATTCGCTTTGACAATATTGTTTTTTTGGTCAGCAAAAACGGAAATCCGCTCTATGGCACTCAAAAACTGTTTGCGATCGAGTGTAAAATTTCTGATAAATGCCTTTGGCAGCAGCTGGCGGTAAGTTGGAAACTGCCCTTCCAGCAACCGCGTAGTCAGACGTTGGTCGCCCCACTCAAACACAACTTGACTACCGTCGAAACTAAGGCCAACCGAAGGTGCGGGCTGGTCTGGATTTTGCCCTTGGCGCATACCTAAAATCCGTTCTACTTCTCGCAGCGCTCTGGCCGGCACGGTAACATTCAAATCTGTTTCGCTGATGTTATCGTCCTCTTCTTCATCATCCTCATTATCTGGCTGTTGATGAAAGGTTTCTACCATTGCCAATCGATGTCCATCCGTGGCGGCAAATTCTAGGCCATCTTTAGTCAGGGTAAGATGAACCCCTGTTAAAACCTGTTTTGTTTCGTCCGCACTGGTCGCAAATAAAGTACCGTGCAATCCAGCAATCAAAGTTTCGGCTGCTAGATAGATTGTTTGGCCGTTTTCTATGGCAGGCAGTTCTGGATATTCTTGCGCTCCCATCCCTCGGACTTGGTAGCGTCCAAAAGACGAAGTGATGGTGGCTAGGTATTCTTCCGCTTCATCGTCTACCTTAATTTGTCCGTTTGGCAGACGCGAAATAATATCGTTGAGCAGCTTTGCCGGTAGCGTTAAGGTGCCGCCGTCTTCTACTTGCGCGGCAAAGCTTGTTCGGATTCCTAAGCTGAGGTCAAATGCGGTTAAGCTGACTCGCTGGGAATTTTCATCTGCTGTCAATAGCACGTTACCCAACACCGGATGTGTTGGTCGAGAGGGAACTGCACGACTGACCAATGAAAGGTTGGTACTCAAATCGTTTTGCTCGCAAATGAATTTCATCGGTGTTTTTCTGTCTGCTGGCAGTTATGGAAGTCTTTGGCAAGCATAGCTCAGAACGATATTGTAGTACTTTTGTATTGCCATATTCTATACCTTGCTTCTATCTCATTTTTAGGAAAAATATCGCGACCCATAAGGCGTCAGTTAGGACGTTGTTAATCCACCAAACCTAACATTTCTAGCCCCTAACCCCTAACCCCTAACCCCTAACTCCTCTCTATAGGTTGTGGAAAATGTGGAAAAAGTCTGGGAACATATTCCCTGCAAGCTTTTTATGAGTTATTTGCCTGTGGAAAACTTGGGGAAAAAGCAAACATTTTTCCACAGAGTATTTATACTTAATTTATTTTCCACGCAAATATTAAGGTTTTCCACAAATTTTCCACAGGCTTTTCCACAATCAATTTTGGATTTGAGATTTGAGATTTTAAGGATTTGTTTGCGATCGCGTGGCCAAGTTAATGCGATCGCTCAGTTGGCGCAGCGTTTGTGCCATATTCGGGTCGCTATCTCGCAGTTGGGCAACTTTTTCGCAGCTGTACATCACCGTTGTGTGATCCTTCCCGCCAAACTCTTCGCCAATTCTCGGCAAACTCAAATCTGTGTGATGGCGCATTAGGTACATACCAATTTGCCGCGCTTGACTAATTTCCCGCCGTCGCGAGTTTCCTTTGAGATCTTCGATCGAAACTTCATACACCTCAGCTATTACCATCAGCACGATATCTGGTGTTGTCGCCACTTTCTCTGTGGGTGGATTTAAAACCGGTGCGATATTTTCTACCGTCATCGGCAATCCAGAAATCGAGATATAAGCGACAGCACGAATCAAAGCACCTTCTAATTCTCGGATATTAGAGGTGTAATTCGTAGCAATGTACTCAATTACGTCGCGAGGCAAGCGCATATTCTCGTATTCCGCCTTTTTTTGCAGAATTGCCATGCGCGTTTCCAAATCTGGCGGTTGAATATCGGCAATTAATCCCATTGAGAAGCGGGAACAGAGGCGTTCTTGCAATCGGGGAATTTGCTTGGGGGGTCGATCGCTCGCCAATACAACTTGCTTACCCGCTTCGTGTAAAGTGTTAAAGGTGTGGAAGAATTCCTCTTGGGTGTATTCCTTCCCTTCGATAAATTGGATATCGTCTACCAACAGCACATCGGCGGCGCGGTAATGCTCTCGGAAACTCTGCATACTATCTTTCCGAATAGCCGCAATTAAATCGTTGGTAAATTGTTCGGTGGAAACGTAAAATATTTTGGAATCTGGAGCAATTTCCAGGCGATAGTGACCGATCGCTTGCATGAGGTGCGTTTTTCCCAATCCGACGCCACCGCAGAGAAACAGGGGATTGAACTCGCGTCCGGGAGATTCCGCCACAGCGAGAGAGGCAGCGTGGGCCATGCGATTGTTGGGGCCAACGACAAATCTGGAGAAAACGTGCTTGGAGTTTAAGGTGGTTGGTTTGGGTCGGTGGCGATCGCTATTTTCTGGTATGCTGGGTACGATCGGCACAGGCCAAACAACGCTAGAGTCGCCATTTGTGGAGTTTTCGTCTCCTTGAGCGACTGTAATGTAAATTTCTACCGGATGACCCAAAATATCTTCAACTACATCAGCAATGGTTTTGATATAGTATTTTTGCAGCCAATTGCGAGCGAAAGGATTGGGCGTGCGAATTACCAAACAGTTATTTTCCAATTGCTCAGCGTTAGCAGTTTTGATCCAAGTCTCAAAAGTGGGACGGCTCAATTGTATCTGTAACCGTTCCAGTACCTGACTCCAGAGACTCTCAAGCGCAAGTTCCACAGCTTTCCTCTACCGCTAACGGCCAATAAATAATCTATGCAATACGGGAGCGAGTTTAACGAAGGTATTTGCTATTATATGTCAGTTTTCACAGATCGTTCCCAGTGCGATCGATCGGTCTGGAGGAATTATTCTGCTAAGCTGCACCCTTGTTCATTTTTGTAGCTGTACCGCACATAAATTTTTCGATGTTATTAAAGTAGGCTATTTTGATAAGTTTTAAGTTTTGTGGAAGGTAATAAGGTGATATCGTCTTAAATCAAAGTGCGATATCCTGGTGTTTCAATCCCGTTGCCGGGATTCTGTTAATTGAAAGATTATCAGTAACAGATAAATGATGGAAATCCAATGGTTTCAATCCCGTTGCCGGGATTCTGTTAATTGAAAGTCCATTAACTTAGATTCACAATCCTGTTTTTGTTGCGTTTCAATCCCGTTGCCGGGATTCTGTTAATTGAAAGCCAGGCCGGTGCGGAAACCCAGCGACGAAAACTTGAAGCCGTTTCAATCCCGTTGCCGGGATTCTGTTAATTGAAAGTGCCAACTCCCAATTGATTATGAAGCCAGCCAAGTTTCAATCCCGTTGCCGGGATTCTGTTAATTGAAAGCTAGAAGAGTTAAGTTTCAATCCCGTTGCCGGGATTCTGTTAATTGAAAGGCTGCATAGATGTCGGGCTTTTCAAATCGCTCCATGTTTCAATCCCGTTGCCGGGATTCTGTTAATTGAAAGTTGAGTTTGGATTCTCGATGCTATCAGACGGCCTCATGTTTCAATCCCGTTGCCGGGATTCTGTTAATTGAAAGTCAGCAGGAAGAAGTTCGACGTTGTTGGCAGTTAATACGTTTCAATCCCGTTGCCGGGATTCTGTTAATTGAAAGGATAAATTTGAAAATCCCAAGCAATCACGACAGAAGCGTTTCAATCCCGTTGCCGGGATTCTGTTAATTGAAAGTGAGTTCTAGGTGTGGATTAATCGCTGTTTCATCAGTTTCAATCCCGTTGCCGGGATTCTGTTAATTGAAAGTCAAACAACAATTTTTATGTTAAAGAATCCATTACCGTTTCAATCCCGTTGCCGGGATTCTGTTAATTGAAAGTAGCCTTAAGTCCAACCATCAAGTCAAAAGCGTTTGGTTTCAATCCCGTTGCCGGGATTCTGTTAATTGAAAGAGGGGTGTGTCAATCACGGAATCTTTTTTCTAATTCAGTTTCAATCCCGTTGCCGGGATTCTGTTAATTGAAAGATTACACTGCCAGTGGTTTTATTCCAACGATGGCCGTTTCAATCCCGTTGCCGGGATTCTGTTAATTGAAAGAAGGATGTTCTAAACTTTCCATACAGTCCGCGATGTTTCAATCCCGTTGCCGGGATTCTGTTAATTGAAAGCCGAGGCGCTGCCCGACTAGCGCGGTGGCATTGTAGTTTCAATCCCGTTGCCGGGATTCTGTTAATTGAAAGGTTAGAATTCCTGCCATTTGATTTCAGCTAATTCAAGTTTCAATCCCGTTGCCGGGATTCTGTTAATTGAAAGTTCCAAGTAAGCTTCCCCAATCCCAACATCAAGATCGGTTTCAATCCCGTTGCCGGGATTCTGTTAATTGAAAGTTAATTCCTTCATGATGCCCAAAGATGGTGATTTGTGGTTTCAATCCCGTTGCCGGGATTCTGTTAATTGAAAGAATCTAATCCTTTACTCACAGATATTCAAAAAGCTATGTTTCAATCCCGTTGCCGGGATTCTGTTAATTGAAAGCCACACAGACCCAACAATGGGATTGGCAGCAGCCGTTTCAATCCCGTTGCCGGGATTCTGTTAATTGAAAGCCGCAAGGGTTCTAGGTTTGTCTGCGTGCAGGTGATAGTGTTTCAATCCCGTTGCCGGGATTCTGTTAATTGAAAGCTTGGTCGCTTCTGTTAAATTCTTGCTATCATGTTGAGTTTCAATCCCGTTGCCGGGATTCTGTTAATTGAAAGTGAAAGGGAGATGCTTTGTCCACCCAAAACGGTATGTTTCAATCCCGTTGCCGGGATTCTGTTAATTGAAAGAGCAGGGTTTTTGGGCGCGAGCGATAAAACTTTTCTGTTTCAATCCCGTTGCCGGGATTCTGTTAATTGAAAGAAATCCGCCAGACTCCATCAATAACTAAAGCTCTTGTTTCAATCCCGTTGCCGGGATTCTGTTAATTGAAAGCACAAGCAGGCATGAAGCCTTAGACTTTGTGCGTGAATTGATGGGTTTCAATCCCGTTGCCGGGATTCTGTTAATTGAAAGCTGAAAAATTACCTATAAGAAAGGAAAGTATGACTTTTGTTTCAATCCCGTTGCCGGGATTCTGTTAATTGAAAGCTTACAAGCTTTGTTCCTTTTGGATAGAGTCGGGGCCGTTTCAATCCCGTTGCCGGGATTCTGTTAATTGAAAGTTGAGCGTCCTGGCGGGACGCTTGACCAAATAAAAACGTTTCAATCCCGTTGCCGGGATTCTGTTAATTGAAAGTGGTCAATCTTTTTACTAAATTCTTGTTGTAAAAGGTTTCAATCCCGTTGCCGGGATTCTGTTAATTGAAAGGGATGGATAGAAAACTGCTTTATATTAGTTAGCAGTGACGTTTCAATCCCGTTGCCGGGATTCTGTTAATTGAAAGTTCCCCTAGAAGGCTAGGGGAAATGATTAATTAAAGTTTCAATCCCGTTGCCGGGATTCTGTTAATTGAAAGATCCAGTCGCAAGATTGCGACGAAAAAAGCTCAAAACCCTGTTTCAATCCCGTTGCCGGGATTCTGTTAATTGAAAGGCTGGGGGAGGCGCATCTAATGGAGACTTAAAGAATTGTTTCAATCCCGTTGCCGGGATTCTGTTAATTGAAAGGCGGACTGACTTACCGGATTATGTCTCAAGCTGTAGGTTTCAATCCCGTTGCCGGGATTCTGTTAATTGAAAGCAGAGAACTTACAAACGACTTTTTCCCGGCAGAAGATGTTTCAATCCCGTTGCCGGGATTCTGTTAATTGAAAGGAGCTTCTGTATGAAAAATCAGAATCAAGGATAGGGAATTGTTTCAATCCCGTTGCCGGGATTCTGTTAATTGAAAGAGGGAGAGGGGAGGGTATCGGAAAATCAGAAAAAGGTTTCAATCCCGTTGCCGGGATTCTGTTAATTGAAAGACTGGCCCCTGAAACCCAGACAAACAAGGCATTCTGAAGGCACTTTTCGTGAACCTCATTTTTTGCCTCATTTCAGGCTCGCTTATTGCAAATAAATTGCAACTATTTCCTTTGGCCAAAGGCTGAAAGTATTTATTTGTCAAGGTTCTGGCGTTTTTCGTGAACCCCCCCAGGTTTTGGCTCCCGCTTCGGTTCACGAAAACTATAGTAAAGCAACGGCATTTTCTTGTCAAGGGTTTCGCTCTATGGTATGGAAAATCCGATAGATGGGCCCTCAGCTAGAGCGCCAGTCCAGTAAAAGAGGTTGACAAAACATGATAGATATGTATGGGGATAGAGACCTCGGCAGGGCGAAGCAAGAGGGCATAAAAATTGTTGCAGATGGCGATCGATTGTCGCCCTCTTGCTTCGCCCCTACATAATACATATTTCGATGTTTTTGTCAATTGATTCGAGTGGATTAGCGCAATAGTACAGCACAGCAGAAATAACTCACCAGTTTCATTCTTTTTCCCCCACTCCCCCACCCCCCCTGCTCCCCCGCGACCCCCATCCTTAGAGATAAATCACCTTCGCAAAGGTTGGCAAGCAGGATCGATCGCCCTTCGTGCAGGATAGTAATAGTAGATCGTACAGTCCGCAAAACTATGAGCTTGGCCAACTTTTCCGGCAACAAATCAGCCATTTATCGGTTGCTGCTGGTAATGGCAGCAGGGGTATCTTTTTTGGGAGGCTGCCAACAGCTACCCAGCGCATCCTCTTCTCAACAGTCTAACGCTCCTATTCCTGAGACTCAGAGCAATGTGGGCAATACTACCAGCCGCGCTCTTGCGATCGAAGATGACACAGATACAAACTTTGTTGTCGCCGCTGTGGATAAAGTTGGCCCATCGGTGGTGCGAATTGATTCTGCACGAACGGTGAGGCGTCAAATGCCGGAAGAATATAACGATCCCTTCTTTCGGCGGTTTTTTGGTGGTGATACACCTGTACCACCTGCTGAGCGGACTGTGCGGGGAACGGGGTCTGGCTTTTTGATCAATGCTCAGGGACAAATTCTTACCAATGCTCATGTAGTGAATGGTGCTGATACGGTAACTGTAACGCTTAAAGATGGTCGCAATTTCCAAGGAAAAGTACTCGGCGAAGATTCGTTGACCGATATAGCAGTGGTCAAGATTAACGCCAATAGTTTGCCAGTTGTGGCTTTGGGTAATTCCGATTCTTTACGTCCCGGACAGTGGGCGATCGCGATCGGCAATCCTCTTGGTTTAGATAAAACTGTAACAGTAGGAGTTATCAGCGCCACAGATAGAACTAGCTCGCAAGTAGGCGTTCCCGATAAGCGGATTGGCTTTATTCAAACTGATGCAGCTATTAATCCCGGCAACTCCGGAGGCCCACTCCTGAACGCTCGCGGTGAGGTAATTGGTATCAACACAGCCATCATCGGTGGCGCTCAAGGATTGGGTTTTGCTATTCCTATTAACACAGCCCAAAGAATTGCCGAACAACTAATTGCTAAAGGAAAAGTCGAACATCCTTTTGTGGGAATTCAGATGGCAACTCTGACTCCAGAAATTAAGGAAAGAATCAAAAATGCTTCTAATGGGCAAATCAATGTAGATAGGGCGCAAGGAGTTTTAGTATTCCGCGTAGTCCGCAATTCTCCCGCTGAGAAAGCCGGATTGCAAGCAGGAGATGTGATCCAAAAAGTTGACAATCAAGCTGTTACTACAGCTGATAAGGTACAACAAATCATAGAAACTCGTAAGGTGGGAGATAGCTTGCAAATGGATGTGCAACGTAATGGAGAAGCTAAAACTGTACAAGTGCAGCTAGGCGCTTTTCCAGTGCGGCAACAGCAAGAAGAAGAACCTTAATTGCTAGATAGTCAAGTGCTGCGATCGAAAGCTTGACTATTTAGCTATCTGTTAAAATCCAGATATTTCAGATTGTTCCTTTTAACCAACTCGATATGGCCGAAATTCTGCAAGTATCTCAACTCGGAAATCCCGTAATTCGCCAGCATTCCCAGCCGATCGCAGATGTTAGCGATCGTCGCATTCAAGAATTAATCGATAACCTGGTAGAAACAGTCATCAAAGAAAATGGTGTCGGCATAGCTGCACCCCAGGTAGGGGAACTCGATCGCTTATTTATCGTCGCCTCTCGTCCCAATCTCAGATATCCCAACGCGCCGAAAATGGAACCGACCGCGATGATTAATCCTCGCATTATTGCACACTCGTCTGAGGTAGTCAAAGATTGGGAAGGTTGTCTCTGCATTCCGGGAATTCGCGGTTTTGTGCCGAGATATCAAGCCATTGAAGTCGAATATACCGATCGCGATGGCAAGCTGCATCGCCAAGAATTAACAGATTTTGTCGCCCGCATCTTTCAACACGAATACGATCATCTCGATGGTATCGTTTTTTTAGATCGTGTGGAAAGTACGCAAGATTTAATGACAGAACAAGAGTATCAGCAGCGCATTGTCATAAATAAATAAATAAAATTTTGAATTAGGTAATTATTATAAGTGATGAATTGTTACCACTGGTTGTTGTGTTTGAGCTTTTTTGTCAGTCTACCTCCCGATACTAATATCTTTACCTCTCAACGGCAAAACCCACAATTGACGAACCCGGAGCAACAGGCATGGATAGAATACGATAACGGGTTTTCTGAGCTTTGTCCAGACTTTAAAGACGGTCAACAACGACCTCAAAAATGTTCCGAAAGTGCTAAAAAACGCTTACGTAACTGGCTGGATAAGCAAGCAGAAACTTGTTTAAAAACAGAAATTCCCAGTGGCGATCCGATAACTACTCGCGGTTGTAATCCTGCGGCTGATGCTGTTTTCAGTTATATCGTTCGCTATCGTGAAAGCGAATAAATATATTGACAATTCAAATTGATTTGTCCAAAGTGGATGCTTCAGTTCAAGAAATAGTTTTTGTTGTCACGATTCACGAAGCTGATGTTAGAAAGCAAAACTTTGGTCAAGTCAGAAATTCCTTTATAAGAATTTACGACAATTCGACAGAAAACCAAATTGCCAAGTACGAGTTACAAGAGGATTTTTCCACAGAAACAGCCATTGAGTTTGGTAGGCTGTACAAAAAAGACGGAGATTGGAGATTCCAAGCTGTCGGTCAAGGCTACAAAGCTGGCTTGCAGAAATTTGTAGATCGGTATGCCTCTTAGTCGATATTAGACAAATTGAAAATAATAAATTTGTCTAAATAAAAAGGGGAAATAACGATTAATTTCCTCTTTTTACTGTATTTATTGATTACATCCGCTCTAAAACTTGAATTCCCAATAAAGACAATCCCAACTTTAGAGTTCGGGCCGTTAGATCGCAGAGTACCAATCGCGATGTTCGCACAGGTTCTTCTGATTTAAGCACAGGGCATTGCTCAAAAAACTGGTTGTACTTCTTGCTTAGTTCGTACAAATACTCACAAAGTCGATTAGGGAGCAAATCTTGCTCGGCGTTACTCAGAACTTGGCTAACCTGTAATAAATGCTTTGCCAGAGTCAATTCTGCTTCTTCCTTTAGCAAAATTTTAGCATTTGTTTCCAGTTTTTCATAATCAATATTACCCTTCCGACCGATGCTACGAATACGAGCATAAGCATAAAGCAAATATGGCGCTGTATTACCTTGTAGCGATAGCATCTTGTCATAGCTGAAGACGTAATTGCTATTGCGATTTTGGCTTAAGTCGGCATACTTAACCGCACTAATACCAATTACTTTGCCAACGTTAGCAATAAATTCTTCAGTTTCGGAACGTCCTTCTTCCTTAAGTCTAGCTTCCAGGTCTGCGCGAGCGCGATCGAGCGATTCATCCAGCAAATCTTTTAATCGCACAGTTTCGCCAGAACGGGTTTTTAGTTTCTTGTTATCTTCACCCAGTACTAAGCCAAAAGGAACGTGAACCAATTCTAGACTATCTGGAATCCAACCAGCCCGTTTAGCTACCTGAAAAATTTGTGCAAAGTGATTTGCTTGTCCGGCATCAGTAACGTAGATAATGCGATCGGCATCATCTTGCTGAATCCGATAGCGCAAAGCTGCTAAATCTGTAGTGGCGTAGTTATATCCACCATCAGATTTTTGCACGATTAAAGGCAGCGGCTCACCGTCTTTGTTAGTAAATCCTTCCAGAAAAACGCACTTAGCACCATTATCTTGGACTAATAAATCCGTTTTTTCCAGGTCTTCGACTACAGTAGGCAGCAAAGGATTATAGAAAGATTCTCCTCTTTCGATTACCTTGATATCCAACAAATCGTAAATCACCTGAAATTCTCGCCGCGATTGTTCGCACAGCAATTGCCATGCCCGACGCGAATCTTCATCGCCAGCTTGCAGTTTTACTACTTCTTGACGAGCAGTTTCTTGGAACTTTTCATCTTCATCAAACCGCTGTTTAGCTTTGCGGTAAAAACTTACTAAATCGCCTAAATCTACAGCATTAGCAGTGGTTAAAGCTTCCGGACAAACTTCTCTCAAATAGGCGATTAACATTCCAAACTGAGTTCCCCAGTCGCCCACATGATTCAGTCGCAGGACATCGTGACCTTGAAATTCCAAAATGCGGGCTATGCAATCGCCGATGATAGTCGATCGCAAGTGCCCGACGTGCATTTCTTTAGCAATATTGGGGCTGGAAAAATCGACGATTACTTTTTGAGGATTTTTTGTAGGCGCGATTCCCAAGCGAGAATCTGCCTGGATATCATTTAGTTGTGCTTCCAGGTATGAAGGCTTGAGTGTGAAATTGATAAAACCTGGCCCCGCTACAGTTGGCGGTTCGCAGATGTCGGTAACATCAATATATTGAACAATTTTTTCTGCGATCGCACGGGGCGGTTGCTTCAATTGCTTAGATAGAGAGAGCGCGGCGTTGGACTGATAATCGCCAAATTTAGGATTGCTAGCCGCCACCAGCATTGGGTCTGCCCCAGCAAACTCACTGCCAAAAGCTGCGATCGAAGCCTGCTCAAACTTTGTTTTGAGTTTTTCAAGGGTAGGATTCATTTGTGTTTTGCTGGGAACTCAGACTGCGTGCTTATCTACTCCATCGTACTCATATCTATGTTCATACTCAAATCCAGCCAAGTCGATCGAGTAATGGGCGCACTGGTAGAAATGTAGTCTACGCCAGTTTCAGCCACAGCGCGGATAGTTTCCAGAGTGATGTTGCCCGATGCTTCTATTTTGATGCGATCGTTCTTCTGGCGAATCATCTGAACCGCTTGCTGCATCAGGTCTAGAGGCATATTGTCCAGCATAATGATGTCTGCACCGTGCTGGATGGCTTCCTGGACTTGATCTGGAGTTTCCGTCTCCACTTCTATAGTTAAAGGATACGGGATTCGGGAACGAATGAGAGCGATCGCCTTTCCTATACTGCCCGCCGCCTCAATGTGGTTATCCTTAATCATCACCGCATCATCCAGTCCCATACGATGATTAACAGCCCCTCCCACTTGAGTGGCGTACTTTTCCAACACTCTCAATCCAGGTGTCGTTTTGCGAGTATCCACCAATTGAGTCGGCAGATCCGCGATTTGCTCTGCATACTTCCCAGTCAGTGTAGCAATACCGCTGAGGCGCATAGCGATGTTTAGGGCAACTCGTTCGCCTGTCAGCAGCACATCGAATGGCCCGTGAATGCGAGCCACTACCTGTCCCTTCTTACAGCTATCGCCCTCTGCGACGATGGGGACAAAGGTGACTTGATAGTTTAAAAGCTCAAATACTCGTGCTGCGAGGGGTAAGCCAGCCACAATACCCGTTTCTTTCGCAATCCAATCAGCGCGTCCAACTTGGGCTTTTCCTGGGAATAGGCTTTGCGTGGTGCGATCGCCCCGACCGATATCCTCTAACAACCAACTTTTTAGCACCGGATCTAGCACTATCCAAGGCGGTAAAACAGCTACAGCACTTTCCACAAAAATTTTTTCCTCAATTTTTCTGGCTCTTCAGAGCTAATTTAGCTCAAATCCCTCTCCAGGAACGCACTTCAGCCATTTTAAAAAAATATTGGCAAACCGCTTGACACTCCTTGGCAGACTTGCTACATTAATAAAGCGGCGAGAGAAACGCAGCGAAAGCGGCGGCTCGAAACGCACCGAACCTAGAAAAAATTAATAGTTTGAAAGCCAG